>JAJYHN010000165.1 GCA_021784765.1 Actinomycetes bacterium | reverse complement strand
GAGCCCCAGGAGTTCATGCTGGTGCCGCTCGGCGCCGCCTCGTTCTCCGAGGGGCTGCGCTGGTGCGCCGAGATCTACCACGCGCTGCGCGCCGACCTGAAGTCGAAGGGGCTCGGCGCGAGCGTCGGCGACGAGGGGGGGTTCGCCCCGGCGATCTCGACGGCCGCGGAGGCGTGCGGCCTGCTGGTGTCCGCGATCGCCGCCGCCGGGCTCGAGCCCGGCGGCGAGGTCGCGATCGCGCTCGACCCGGCCGCCTCCGAGCTCTACCGGGACGGCGTCTACCGCCTGGAGGGCCGCGACCGGTCGGCGGAGGACATGCTCCGGTTCTGGACGGACCTGCTCGACCGGTTCCCGATCGTCTCCATCGAGGACCCACTGGCCGAGGACGACTGGGAGGGTTGGGTCGCGCTGACCGAGGGGCTCGACGAGCGCGTGCAGGTCGTGGGCGACGACGTGTTCGTGACGAACCCCGAGCGGCTCGACCGGGGGATCGACGAGAGCGTCGCCAACGCGATCCTCGTCAAGCCCAACCAGATCGGGAGCCTGACCGAGACCCTCGACGTCGTGGCGGTCGCCAAGGAGGCCTCCTACGGCGTGGTGATCAGCCACCGCTCGGGCGAGACCGAGGACACCACGATCGCCGACCTCGCGGTCGCGACGAACGCCGGGCAGATCAAGACCGGCGCGCCGGCGCGCGGCGAGCGCACCGCGAAGTACAACCGACTGCTGCGGATCGAGGAGGAGCTCGGGGATACGGCGCGCTACGCGGGTCGCGGCCCCTACGGCCGGGCGCCTGTTCCCGGGCCGCTCGCCGGCGGGCCCGAGGACCAATGAGCCTCCCCGCCGCCTCGGCGCGCGCGGGCCGAGGGGCCGGCGCCCAGGTGGGCTCCCGTTCGCGGCGCCGCACGCGGGTCACGCCGGGCGCCGCGATCCTTGCGATGGTGATCGTGGCGCTGCTCGTCGCCCTCACGGTGCCGCTGCGGATCTACCTCGGCGAGCGCGCGCAGCTCGCGCGGCTCGACCGGCAGGCGCAGGTCCTCCAGCAGCAGAACCGCGACCTGCAGTCGCAGGTGCGGATGCTCCACGACCCCGCGTACCTCGAGCAGCTCGCCCGCGGGTGCCTCGGCATGGTGCGGCCGGGCGAGATCCAGTTCGCGGTGGCCGAGAGGGGATCGTGGACGCCCCTCGCCGCGTCGAACTCGGCCCCGCCGTCCCTCACGAGCAGCTCCGGCTGCTGACGTCGGGGCGCCGTGGACGCCCTCCGCCGCCTCCTCGACCGATTCGATCGCTTCCAGCAGCGCCACACGGCGCTCGCGTTCCCCCTGGCGGTCGTGAAGAAGTTCGGCGACGATCGCGCGGGGACCGCGGCCGCCACCATCGCCTACTACGGCTTCCTGTCGCTGTTCCCCCTGCTGCTCGCGCTCTCGACGGTCGCCGGGATCGTGCTGCGCGGGCATCCTGGGCTGCGCGCTCGGATCCTCGCGTCGGCCCTCGCGGGGTTCCCCGTCGTGGGCGAGCAGCTCCGGGCGAGCGTCCACGCGCTGCCCGGCAGCGGGCTCGCGCTCGTCCTCGGCCTCGTCCTCGCCCTGTGGGCGGGGCTCGGCGTCGCGAACGCGACCCAGCAGGCCATGAACGACGTCTGGGCGGTCCCACGGGCACGGCGTCCGAGCTACTGGCAGCGCCGGGTGCGGAGCCTCGCGCTGATCGGGCTGCTCGGCGCCTCGACGATCGCCGCGACCCTGCTCGCGGGCATCGCGGCGGCGGCCGGCGGCCTCGGCTGGCCGGCCCGCGTCGCGAGCGTGGTCGCGACGCTCGCGCTGAACCTCGTGGTGTTCGCGGTGGCGTTCCGCGTGCTGACCAACGCGCCGCTCTCGTGGCGGACGGTCCTGCCCGGCGCGGCCGCGGCGACCGTCGGATGGGCGGCCCTGCAAGCTCTCGGGACGCTCCTCGTGGCGCGCAGGGTCGCCTCGGCGACGCCCGTCTACGGGACCCTGGGGTTCGTCATCGGCCTGCTGGCATGGATCTCGCTCGGGGCGCAGCTCGTGCTCTACGCGGCCGAGGTGAACGCGGTGCTCGCCGGCCACCGGTGGCCGCGGCGGCTGTTCGGGCCCCCCGGGGAGGATCCGCTCAGTCCGCGAGCACGATGACCGGGGTGCCGACCGGCGCGAACGCGTAGACGCCGGGCGCCTCCTGTGCCGGGACGCGGACGCACCCGTGCGAGGCCGGGTACGGCGGGACGTCGGGGTACTGGTGGATGGCGATCCCCTCCGTGAAGTAGCTCGCATACGGCATCCACACCCGGAAGGGCACCGACCAGGACATCGGGTCCTTCCACAGCACGCGGAAGCGTCCGGTCGGGGTCGGGGTCCCCGGCTTCCCGGTGGACACGTGGATGGCCCGGACGACCCGCGACCCCTCGACCAGCAGCAGGACCTGCCGGCCGAGGTGCAGCACCAGGCACCGCCCGGCGCAGGTCGGCGCGCTCGGGCGGACCGCGGTGGGCAGGCGGGCGGTGGTCGCCGGCCCGGCCACGCCGTCGCGGGCGATCCGCTCCCACCCCTGGAAGGCCATGACGGCCTGCGCGGTCCACGGCCCGGGGCGCCCGTCGACCCCGGCCGGAGGAAGGTAGCCGAGGGCGGCGAGGCGCCGCTGGAGCGCCAGCGTCGCGGGCTGTGCCGGGGAGCCGGAGGAACCGCCGTCCGGCGGCGGGGGGCGGGAGGATCGCTCCAGACCCGACCGCGTGAGCATGCCGGCGGCAGGGAGCCCGGCGACGGCGCTCCGCTCGACCCCGGCGACCCGCAGGCGAACGCCGTCGACGCCGGGCAGGCCGGTGGCGGTGAAGACGACCTGGGCGACCCGCCCGTCGGTGACGCCTGGCGCTGCGGCCGCGAACCCGGTGGTGAGGTCGACGACCGCGACCCCGCGATCGACCCGAGCGTGGAGCACACGGGTACCGACCGGAACGTCGCTCCGGATCCCCGCGGCCAGCTCGGTCGAGGTCGGGCCCTCCACGAGGGCCCGGAGCGCCTCGGCCAGCCCGGCGCCGGCCCGCCCGACCGCGACCAGCTGCTGGCCCCTGCGGAAGTACACGAGGAACGTCGGCGCCGGGCCGCCGCCCTGTCGGGGAGACGCCGTCGGCCGACCGTCGCCCGCCGGCGTGGGCGCCGGCGTGGGCCGCGGCTCGCCGGGGACGGCGCACGAGGCCGCCAGGGTGGCGGCCAGGGCCACCTCCGCGATGCCCGCGACGAGCCCGTGCGGAGCCGGCATCCGGCCCATGCCCGCAGCGTAGCGGGGAGCCGGCACGCGGCCACCCGCCGTTCGTCTGTGGATCCGACGTCCGACCGACCTGTGCCGTCCGTCCCCGCGGGCCGCCCTCGATCCCCGCCCTCCCGCAATCGCCCCCGCGTCCGTAGACTGGTGCGCCATGCGGTCGAGCCCCCGATCCCGCCGGCGCGCCCTCGGGCTGGTGGCCGCGCTCGGACTGCTCGCCTCCGCGTGCACCGGCGCCTCCCACCGGGCCGTGCAGCCGACCCCCTCGGCGCAGGCGATCCCGGCCGGCCCGCACTACGCGGTTCCCCCGGGGATCCACAAGATCAAGCACGTGATCATCGTGATGCAGGAGAACCGGTCCTTCGACAGCTACTTCGGGACCTTCCCCGGTGCCGACGGCATCCCGATGCGCAACGGGGTTCCGAGCGTGTGCGTCCCCGACCCGCAGACCCACACCTGCGTGCGACCGTGGCACGACACGAGCCTGGTGAACCTGGGGGGCCCGCACGACCTGAAGGACTTCGTGGCCGACTACAACCACGGGAAGATGAACGGCTTCATCCGCCAGGCGCTGGTCGGCCTCAGGTACTCGTGCAAGACGAACCTGAACAACCCACTCTGCACGGTGGGCAACCGCAACCGCATCGTCGACGTGATGGGCTACCACACCGCCCACGAGATCCCGAACTACTGGACCTACGCCAGGGACTTCGTGCTGCAGGACCATATGTTCGAGCCGAACTACGGCTGGAGCCTGCCGGCCCACCTCTACATGGTCTCGGCGTGGTCGGCCGTCTGCGCGAACCCGAAGAACCCCATGACCTGCCGGTCGAACCTCGGGGTGAACAAGCTGGTCGCCGCGCGGCAGGCGTCGACGCCCCAGTACGCCTGGACCGACATCACCTGGCTGCTCCACCGCTACCACGTGAGCTGGCGCTACTACATCGTGAAGGGCGCCGCGCCCGACTGCGCCGTCGCCGCCCAGGTGCTCTGCAAGGCGACCGGGCCGGGGAGCCGGAGCACGGCGAACATCTGGAACCCGCTGCCGGCCTTCACCGACGTGCACACCGACCGCCAGGTGAGCCACGTCGAGAACGTCAAGTGGTTCTTCCACGCCGCGAAGGCCGGCACGCTCCCCTCGGTCTCCTGGGTAGTGCCGAGCGGTCGCGTCAGCGAGCACCCCCCGCGCAACATCGCCTACGGGCAGGCGTGGACCACGAGCGTGATCAACGCCGTGATGCGGGGGCCCGACTGGAAGAGCTCGGCGATCTTCCTCGCCTGGGACGACTGGGGGGGGTTCTACGACAACGTCGCGCCGCCCAGGCTCGACGGCCTCGGCTACGGGCTCCGGGTCCCGGCCCTCGTGATCAGCCCCTACGCGCGCGCCGGCTTCATCGACCACCAGGTCCTGTCCTTCGATGCCTACCTGAAGTTCATCGAGGACGACTTCATGGGGGGCGCGAGGCTGAACCCTGCGACCGACGGGCGCCCGGACCCGCGGCCGGACGTGCGCGAGAACGCGGCGATCCTCGGCAACCTCGTGAACGACTTCAACTTCACCCAGCCGCCGAGGCCGCCGGTGATCCTGCCGGTGCGCTACCCGCGACCGAAGGGGTAGCGGGGGTCAGACCACCTCGGCCTCGAGCGGACGTCCCTGCGTCACCACCCGTCGCAGGTGCACGACGAGCAGCACGAGCAGCACGAGCAGCGCGGGCGGCAGCGTGTAGTGGCCGAGGATCATCAGCCCGTGCAGGAAGCCCGGCGGCGGGGCCGGCATCCCGAGTCCGGTCGAGATCCCGAGGACGACTGACATCGCGACGATGGTCAGCCGGGGGATCTTCGGCATCAGCCAGACGAGCGGCAGCATCCACATCACGTACCACGGGAGCAGCTGGGGGATCGTCAGCATGAACAGCAGGAACGCCCATCCCCACGCCGCGCCCTGCGCCTCGACCGAGAGGTTCGGCGCCCGCCGGGCGAGCTGGGAGGCGACCCACACGAACGCGAGCGTGAAGACCGCGAGGAAGCCGACCTGGGTGAGCACGCGCAGGAGGAACCCGGCCTCGTGGCCGACGACGACGTTCGCGACCTGGGAGAGCACCGAGCGGATGAACAATGGCAGCGCCGGCCACTCGGCGTGCGACGTGAGATCGACGATGCCGAGCGTCGGGTTCTTCGACTGCATGAACGGCAGCGCGAACGCCATCGATATCCCGAGCACCAGCCCGAAGTGGGCGAGGAGGCGCTGCGTGCGCTCGTGCGACGGCCGCCGGGCGACGGCCACGACCACCAGCAAGCCGAGCGGCAGCACGGCGATCGCCTTGATCAGCGTGGCGACCGTGAGGACCCCGGTCGCCAGCAGCTCGCGCCGGAGCGTTGTCTCCCCGGACGCGTCGGGCACCAGCAGCCGGAGGGCGATCAGGACGGCGAGGCTGATCAGCGAGTCGTTGTGGCCGCCGCCGATGACCTGGAACAGCACCACCGGGTTCCACCCGATGACGGCTGCGGCGAACGGCGCGCGCTCGGGCCACAGGCGCTTGGCGAGGTCGGCCGCGAGGATCATGGTTCCGATCGCGGCCGCCCCCGACACGGCCTTGAACGCGAGCGCCAGGTCGTGGGGCGTCCTGACGACGGCGGCGATCAGCCCCGAGAGCAGGCTGAACACCGGGCCGTACACCGTCCGCGAGTCCCGCCACAGGGGTCCGACGCTGCTGAGCAGCGCGTCCTTCGGGAAGTCGATCGGCGTCGCGAGGTACGGGTTCGTGTGGTACACGGACAGCATTCGCCCGTACATCGCGTAGCTGTAGACGTCGCGCGAGAGCAGCACCGGCAGGAAGATCGCGATCGCCTGGAAGAGGATGCCGAGGCGGATCACCCGGCCGAGGGGGATGTGCCCTCGCCAGGCCTCCCGCAGCGCGACCAGGAACCCGGCCGTCACGAACACCATGGCGAGGATGCCGATCGACGCCTCCCTCGCCCACTGGACCGACGTCATCGGGTCGTTCAGCGGGTGGGGGCGGTAGGGCGACACGTGCAGCACGCCCAGCACGGCGACGGTCAGCACGCCGATCACCGTCCATGCGGTGGCCGCGGTCGACAGGCGGGTGGTCGCGGTGCGTCCGATGCAAGAACCCTAGCAATCTCCCGACCGTGCCTGTCAAACCCGGCACGGATTCGCCACGTCTTGGATGAGGGCCCTCAACCTGCCCCGATGAGGGCCCGCTCCGGCTCACCGCCCTCCTCGGGAGCCGAGGGGGTCGCGGCCGCCGCCGGTTCGAGCAGCGCCGCCCACACCAGCAGGTTGATCGGGTAGATCGCGTACCCGATACGGCCGGCGGGGGCGAGGACGACGGCGATCGCCAGCACGATTCCTGCCGCGCGCGCCGCGGCGGCGACCGGGCGCGCCCGGGCCCATGCCGTCCGCAGCGACAGGAAGAGGAGGGCTGCGGCCGCCAGGATCACCGCGGCGTAGGTGATCGTCAGGGCCAGGCGCGCATGGGGCAGCGCGCCGATCAGGGCCGAGCCCAGGGTCGGGGTCGCCGCGGTGCTCCGGTTCGGCGTCAGGTTCAGCGGGAAGCGGATCGTGTCGCGGATGAACGCGGCCGGGTGCCAGGCGAGGAACGGCGCGAGGAACGGCAGCGCGACCGCCGCCATCCCCGCCGCCGCGAGGGCGGCATCCCGGCGGCCCGCGCGCGGGCCGGCCCCGGACGTCCCCCTCCAGTACGCGGCCGCCAGGAAGAAGGGGGCCAGCGGCCAGGCGGTCTGCTTGATGGCGACCGCCAGCCCGAGGGCCGCG
>JAJYHN010000153.1 GCA_021784765.1 Actinomycetes bacterium | reverse complement strand
GTCGGTGGACGGGAGACCCGCCGACCGGGCGCGCAGGCGCTCCAGCAGGACCTCCGAGTCCCGCACGGCGCCCAGGCGAGCGCCGAGCCACCGCAGCTCCTCGCGGAGGGCGGCCGTCCACTCCGGCTCCAGGATCGAACGGAAGGTCCGCAGGTCCGACCGGAGGCGGCGGGTGGCGACCCGGGCCTGGTGGACGTCCTCCGGGTCCTCGCCGAGCGCGACCCCGGGGTCGTGGCGGATCAGGCGAACGACCGAGCGCGCGAGGGCGGCGCGGAGCGCGTCCCCGACCGTCGCCGGGGCGCCGCGGTCCCCTGCCCCTCCCGCCACGACCTCCGCCGGGGCCAGGGCACGGGGCCCGAGCGCGCGGACGTACTTCGGCGTGGGGTCCGGCGCGCCGGCCCCCACCGCGCGGAGCCGTTCCACGACGGCGTCGAGCAGCTCGCCGGACATTCCGGCGGCCGCCTCGACCTCCACCTCCCGGAAGCGGGCGGCGAGACGCCCGCGGTCGATGACCGAGACCTCGTCGTCGACGATCTCGCCAAGCCGTTCGCCGTCGCCGGCGAGCAGTGCCACCGGACGTCGCACCGTCCGGAGCCGGGCGACCGGCGCGAGCGGCGCCCCCCGGACGTAGGCTCGCAGGAGGTCGAGCGCCTCCTCGGGGGGCCGGTCGGGCTCCCCTCCGAACAGGTGCTCGCCGCGCACCAGGACCGGGCCATCGAGCTCCGCGGGGAGCTTCGCCGTCCACCCCTCCCCGCTGCGGTGGCGCAGGCTGCACCCCCAGCGGACCAGCCGCAGGTCGGCGGTGTCGAAGTAGACCGTCTGGAATCGAAGCGGCTCGCCGGGCACCGCCACGAGACCGTCGGCCAGGTCGGCCAGGTCGGCCAGATCGGCCATGCGGAACGTCGGAGGCGCGGCGAGCTTGACCTCGCGCTCACGCACGGTGCGGACCCCCTCGGGCCGCACGCTCGACGGCCCGCTCCCGCAGCACGACCTGTGCGTTCGCCCCCCGCACCGTGGGGAGCTTGCGCCAGGTCTCGTCCGGCCCGAGCTCCCAGGCGAGCACGTCGTCGGCGAGGTCCACGTCGAGGATCTCCTGCAGCCGCTCGCGGAGCGCCGCATCGGTCACCGGAGTGACCGCCTCCACGCGCCGGTCCAGGTTGCGCGGCATCAGGTCGGCCGAGCCGATGTAGTACTCGGGGGCGCGGGCGTCGGACCCGAATCGGAAGATCCGCGAGTGCTCGAGGAACCGCCCGACGATCGAGCGCACCCGGATGCGCTCGGACATCCCCGGCACCCCCGGCCGCAGGCAGCAGATCCCCCGCACGATCAGGTCGATCTCGGTGCCCGCGCACGAGGCCGCGTACAGATCCTCGATCAGGTCGGCGTCGACCAGGCTGTTCATCTTCATCACGATGCGTCCGTCGGGACGCCCGGCCTCGCGCCGGATCAGGTCGCGGATGCGGGTGCGGAGGGTCACCGGGGCGACCAGCAGCCTGCGGTAGTCGTGCTGGCGGCTGTAGCCGGTGAGGAAGTTGAAGAGGTCGGTCACGTCGGCGGCGAGCTCGGGGTCGGCGGTCAGCAGCCCGAGATCCTCGTAGACGCGCGCGGTGCTACCGTTGTAGTTGCCGGTGCCGATGTGGCAGTAGCGGCGCACGCCGGACTCCTCGACGCGGACCACCAGCGCCGTCTTCGCGTGGGTCTTCAGCCCGACGAGCCCGTAGACGACGTGGACCCCGGCCTCCTCCAGCGCTCGCGCCCAGGCGATGTTCGCCTGCTCATCGAACCGCGCCTTCAGCTCGACCAGGGCCACGACCTGCTTGCCGGACTCGGCGGCGCGGATCAGCGCCCGCACGATCGGGCTGTCGGAGGAGGTCCGGTACAGGGACTGCTTGATCGCAAGGACCGCCGGATCGCCGGCAGCCTGCGCGACGAAGGCCTCGACCGAGGTGTCGAACGAGTCGTACGGGTGCTCGACCAGCACGTCGCCCTCGCGCAGCACGCGGAACAGGTCGACCGGCTCGCCGTCGGCGCCGCCCAGCCGCGCCTGGGTGACCGGCGTCCACGGCGCCTCCTTCAGGTCGGGGCGCTCGAGGTCGTAGAGGTGCCAGAGGCCCCCGAGGTCGAGCGGCCCCTCCACCTCGTACAGCTCCTCCTCGCCGACGCGGAGCTCCTGCATCAGCAGGTCACGGGCCTCCCGAGAGGTCGAGGCGTCCATCTCGAGGCGCACGACGTCCGGCGAGCGGCGGCGTAGCCGCAGGACCTCCTGGATGGCGTCGAGCAGGTCCTCGGCCTCGTCCTCCTCGACCGTGAGCTCGGCGTTGCGCGTCACCCGGAACACGTTGTGCGAGACGATCTCCATCCCCGGGAACAGCTGCCCGAGATGGGCGGCGATCACCTGCTCGACCGGGACGAACCGCTCCCCATCCGGAAGCAGCACGAAGCGGGGCAGGAGCGGCGGGACCTTCACGCGCGCGAACCGCCGAACCCGCGTCTCGGGGTCGCGGACGACCACGGCGAGGTTCAGCGAGAGGTTCGAGATGTAGGGAAACGGGTGGGCGGGATCGACCGAGAGCGGGGTCAGCACCGGGAAGATGCGCTCCTCGAACACGGCGTGGAGGTGCGCGCGGTCCAGGGCGTCGAGCGTCGGCCAGTCGGAGAACCGGACCCCGGCCTCGGCCAGCACCGGCACGACGCCCTCGAAGAAGCACCGCTCCTGCCGGGTGGCGAGCTCCGCGACGCGGGCGCGCACGGCCCGCAGCTGCTCGCCCGGGGTCATCCCGTCCGGCGATGGCCTCGTGACCCCGGCCGCCACCTGCTCGCGCAGCCCGCCGACGCGCACCTGGAAGAACTCGTCGAGGTTCGTGTTGAAGATCGCGAGGAACCGTGCACGCTCGAGCACGGGGAGCGAGGGGTCCTCGGCCAGGGCGAGGACGCGCTCGTTGAAGTCGAGCCACGACAGCTCGCGGTTCGACAGCCGCTGGTCCGGCGCCTCGGAGGAAGGAGCTGGTCCGGGGCCAGGCGGCACGGAGGGCTCGAGATCGGCACGCGCTTCTGCCACGTCGATGACGATGCTACCCGAGCGCGTCGCGGCCGGATACGCGGGGGAAGGGGGCGACGTGCGCGCCGCGGCTACCGGGAGGGTGCGGCCCAGGCGGGCAGCAGCTCCAGCTCCGGGTGGAGCCGATGGCGCCGGCGCACGTAGAGGATGCTCACCGCCGTGCCGATCACGATCGCGACCCCATGCGTCGCCGGCTCGAGGGCGACGACCGTGCCGGGCGCGATCGTGAGGGCCATCGCGAGCTGCTGGGCGGCCACCGCGAGCAGCCAGAGCCCCCACCCGACCGACAGCACGCGGAACACCCGCACGGCGACGGGGTGGCGCCAGCGCTCGGCCACCTGGCGCCGCTGCTCGTGGCCCTCGGTCGTGAGGTGCACGGCGAGCGTTCGCACCAGCGGCCGGCCCACCGCGGCCGAGCCCGCGAACGCGAGGCCGACCAGCGCCGAGGTGGCGGCGCCCTTCGCCAGGATCACCAGCGGCGAGCGCAGCCAGAGCGCCAGCGCGACCGAGGCCGCCGAGGCCGCGACGAACCCGATCGAGACCAGGCTCGGCGTGCCGCCGCGCGACAGGCGCGTCACCGCGTCGAGGAGCGGAACGGAGGAGGCCGCGGCCAGGGCCCCGATCGTCGAGAGGAAGTGGGACGCGACGAGGTAGATCAGCCCGGGCAGGACGATGCCCGGAAGGAGGTTGCGGACGAGGGCGCGGCGATCGTGCAGGGGGGTCACGTGGCGGGGGGGTCGAGCTTCGTTCGGTCTCACATCACCATATCGGCCAACCGGCGCCGCGGCCCTGGCCGCCCGTGGCGATTCCGTGGCGACGGAGAGCCCGCTCTGGCGGACGGTCGCCGCCCCGGCGGGGCCGCTCCCGCCGCGCACTTCGTTGATACCCTGGGGGGTATGCGCGAGGAGCTCCCCCCGGAGGTCGCGCCGCTCGCGTTCCTGATCGGGACGTGGCGCGGCGAGGGCGTCGGCATCTACCCGACGATCGAGACCTTCCGCTACGAGGAGGAGGTCCGGCTGTGGTGCCCGGGCAGGCCGTTCCTCGCGTACGCGCAGCGCACGTGGTCGCCGGCCGACGGTCGGGCGCTCCACGCCGAGACCGGCTACTGGCGCCCGCGGCCGGACGCCGGCGTCGAGGCCATGATCGCCCAGCCGACCGGCGTGGTGGAGGTCGGGGTCGGCACCTCCGGGGACGGGACCGTCGAGCTCGCGTCCTCGTTCGTCGGCCTGGCGCCGACGGCCAAGGAGGTGACCCGCGTCGAGCGGAGCCTGCGGGTCGAGGGCGACGTCCTTGGCTACGAGGTTCGGATGGCCGCGGTCGGGGTGCCCCTGCAACGCCACCTGACCGCCGAGCTGCGCCGGATCGGCGACTGAGCCGGGCGCGGCGGTCGAGAGGAAGGAACGCAGCATGCCCGTGACGAAGGTGAGCGGAACCGGGTTTCGCAAGACGGTCCTCGAGAGCGACCTGCCGGTGGTCGTGGACTTCTACGCCGATTGGTGTCAGCCGTGCAAGCGGCTCGCCCCGATCGTCGACACGCTGTCGGAGCGCTGGGCGGGACAGGTGAAGTTCGTCCGCGTCGACATCGAGCGGAACCAGAAGCTCGCCAAGCAGTACGGGGTGGCCTCGATCCCGCTGCTGGTGCTCTTCGCGGGCGGCGAGGCCCGCGCCCGCGTGGTCGGCCTGCGGCCGGCCGGGATGATCGAGCGCGGCCTCGGGCTGAAGCGGGCCGTCTCGGGCGAGCCGGACGAGCGGGGCGGGCTCGGCGAGCGCATCCGCGGCTGGCTCGGCCGATAGGCCCGCTCTGGGCCCGCGCATAGGCCATTCGGGGGTTCCCCGAAAGGGGGATGCTGGGCTAGACTCCGGCCGCCATGCGGTCCCCACGGGCGACGTCCAGGCGGACGCGCGCCGCGCCCATCGCGGCGTTTCTCCTCGTCGCGTCGTCCCTTCTCGTCGCGCCGCCGGCCGTCGGCGCCGTCGGCCCGCGCCAGGCGGAGTCCTTCTCGATCAGCTGCTCGCCCGCCGCCGTCACCGCGGGAGACTCGGTGACCTGCGCGGCGACCTACGTCGACGCCTCGGGGACTTCAACCGACGTGACGTCGGCCACCACGTTCTCCATCGGCGGGACCGGGTGTTCGGGAGCGACCTGTCAAGCCACGCTCGCGCCCCAGGAGGTCGTGACAGGCACGTACACGGACCCAAGCGGGACATCGTGGAGCGGCAGCAGCCCCAGCATCACGGTGAGCCCAGGCCCCGCGGTCTCGCTCGTGCTCGCGCCGAGCGCGGCGACGATCGCCGCCGGGACGAAGCAGGCCTATACGGCAACGGCGAAAGACGTGTACGGCAACCCGTTCCCCGACACCTCGAACGCGACCTTCACCGCCTCCGCGGGAGCAACGTGCTCGGGAGCGTCCTGTGAATCGTCCGTCGCCGGCACGTACACGATCACCGGGGTTGACAACAGCACCAGCGCCTCGGGACCGGCGGCGACCCTGACGGTCTTGCCGCCGGTCACCTCCATCGCCCTCACTCCGAGCCCGCCGATCATCACCGTCCCCGGGTCGGCGTCCTTCACGGTCACCGACAGCAACGGGAACGACGAGACCGCGAAGACGACCCTCTCGATCTCGCCGTCCGCCGGCGGGTCGTGCTCGGGGGCGGCGTGCACGGTGACCCAGCCGGGCACGTACACGGTGACCGGCACCTACCAGGATCCCGTGACGGGACTGGTCAGCGGGACCGCCACCCTCACGGCGAACCCCCCGGCCGCCACCGCCCTGGCCCTCTCGCCGCCGTCGGCGAGCATCCAGGCCGGCACGTCGGCGTCGTTCTCGGCCACCGACAACAACGGCTACGACGTGACCTCGTGGACGACGTTCTCGATCTCGCCGTCGCAGGGCGCCTCGTGCTCCGGCGCGACCTGCACGGCGACGCTCAGCGGGACCTACACGATCACCGGGACGGATGGCTCCGCGAGCGGGTCGGCCGCGCTGACGGTCGTGTCCGGCCCCGCGACGCAGCTCTCGTTCACCACCCAGCCCGCCGGGGCGGCGCCCGGCCAGGCCTTCTCGGTGGCGCTCGCCGAGCTCGACCAGTTCGGCAACCTCGCCGCGTCGAGCGTCGCGCCGGTCAGCCTCGCGATCGGGACCAACCCGAGCGGTGGAACCCTGTCGGGCACCACCACGGTCGACGCGGTCGGCGGCGTCGCGACGCTCGCCGGCCTCTCCATCGACAAGGGTGGGATCGGCTACACGCTCGTCGCATCGGGCCCGGGCCTTGCCTCGGTGACGAGCCAGGCCTTCACGGTCCTCGTCCCGGCCGTCCTCACGCTGTCGGCGTCGCCCGGCACCGTGTGGTACGGGGCGAGCGCCACCGTGAGCGTCCACCTGTCGACCGGACTGGCGAACACGCCGATCACCATCTACTTCACGCCGTACGGAGGTTCGAAGAAGGTGCTCGCGACCGGGAAGGTCGACGCGAGCGGGGACTTCTCGGCGACGTCGGTGCGCTACCTCAACGCGACGTTCGTCGCGCAGTACGCGGGGGACACGACCTACGGGCCCTCGAGCAGCAACACCGCCGCGGTCCTCGCCCGGGCGCGGACGAAGGGCGCGATGCTCGGCTGGTACGGCCGCACCCGGTCGGGGATCTACCTGTACCACTACTCCTCGTCCTGCCCCCGCGCCCACCGCTCCTGCCCGACGTTCAAGGGCGTCGTGGAGCCGAACCACTCCGGCAAGCCCCTGTACTTCCGGTTCGAGATGTACCGGCACGGCGCGTGGACGACAGTCGTCTACTCGCACTCGACGATCCTCACGAGCGGCTGGCGGGCAGCGGCGCTGATCTACAGCAACACGGCCGTGCGAGGCGTCCTGTTGCGGGCCCGGGCAGAGTGGCCGACCGCCGCCGGGAACCTCTCGAGCCAATCGGGGTGGTTCGTATTCGAGGTCACGAAGTGAGGTGCATGGCATGAAGGTTCTCGCCGCGGGCGGCTTCGGCGCCTTGCTGGTCGGGATCCTGCTGATGATCCTCGGGGTCCGGATC
>JAJYHN010000115.1 GCA_021784765.1 Actinomycetes bacterium | reverse complement strand
GGTGTTCGGCGGAAGCCAGGGCGCCCGCAGGATCGACCTCGCCGCCGTGGCCGCGTGCCGGATCCTCGCCTCGCGGAACGACCTCCAGGTCCTGCTGATCACCGGCCCGTCCAACCTGGAGGAGACGCGCGCCCTGCTCCCGGCGCCCGGCGCCCTGCTCGTGCGGGCCGAGGGCTTCGTCGAGCGGATGGACCGCGCGCTCGCCGTGGCGGACCTCGTCGTCGCCCGCGCCGGGGCGAGCTCGATCGCCGAGGTCACGGTCTGCGGGCTTCCCTCGGTCCTCGTTCCCTACCCGTACGCGACGGGCCGGCATCAGGACGCGAATGCCGCCGCGCTGGCGCGGGCGGGGGCGGCCGACGTGATGGCCGACCGGATGCTGTCGGGCGAGGCGTTGGCGGGGACAATCGAACGCATGACGGCGAACCCCGACGCGCTGCGGGCGATGGCCGGTCGCGCCGCCGCGGCCGCCCGCCCCGCCGCGGCCGCCCGGCTCGCCGATCTCGTCGAGGAGGTCGCCGCCCGGTGAGCCTCACGACCGCCTACCGTCCACCCCCCGGCTCGATCCCGACGCTGCCGGTGCCCGACCCGAGCGGGTGGCGGCGCCTGCATCTCATCGGGGTCGGTGGGGCCGGGATGCGGCAGATCGCGCGCATGCTCCTCGCCCGCGGCGTGGCCGTCACCGGCTCGGACCTGAAGGACTCCGCGGGCGTCGCCTCCCTGCGGGAGGCCGGCGCGACCGTGTTCGTCGGCCACCGGGCCGAGCAGGTCGGGCGCCCGGACGCGGTCGTGGTCTCGAGCGCCGTCCCCGAGCGCAACCCCGAGCTGCGTGCAGCCCGCGAGGCCGGGATCGAGGTGCTGACCCGAGCACAGGTCCTGGTGGCCCTGATGCGGGGCGCCCGCGGGGTCGCGATCGCCGGGACGCACGGCAAGACGTCCACGACGTCCCTCGTGTCGGTGATCCTGACCCGGGCCGGCCTCAGCCCCAGCTACATCGTCGGCGGGGATCTCAACGAGAGCGGGACCGGTGGGGCGCACGGGGACGGCGACCTGTTCGTGGTGGAGGCCGACGAGAGCGACGGGACCTTCCTGCTGATGCATCCCGAGATCGCGGTGGTCACCAACATCGAGGGGGATCACCTGAACTTCTACGGGACCCCTGAGCAGCTCGACGCCGCCTTCGCCGAGTTCGCGGGCAGGGCCACGACGGTGATCGCCTGCTGGGACGACCCGGGGGTGCGCAGGGTGTTCGAAGGCGACGGCCGGTTCACCGGGCGGCTCGTCCGCTACGGGTCCGACCCGAACCTCGATCTTGACTTGAGGCTCGTGAGTCCCAGGCAGGAGGGGAGGGTTACCATAGGTAAAGTTGAGGTCGATGGTTGCGTCGCAGAGGTGCGCGTCGGCCTGCCCGGGCTGCACTACCTGCTGAATGCGGTGGCCGCCCTCGGCGTCGGCCTCGCGCTCGGTGTCCCGCTCGAGGAGGCTGCCCAGAGCGTGGCCTCCTTCGAAGGCGTGCGGCGGCGCTTCGAGCGGCGGGGGGTCGCGGCGGGCGCCGAGTTCGTGGACGACTACGCGCACCATCCGACCGAGGTGGGCGCCACGATCCGGGCGGCCCAAGAGGCGGAGCCTGGACGCAGGGTCGTGGCGGTCTGTCAGCCCCACCGCTACAGCCGGATCTCCGTGCTGTGGCGGGAGCTCGGGGAGGCGCTGGTCGATGCCGACGTCGCGATCGTGACCGACGTCTACGGGGCGTCGGAGGAGCCGGTCCCCGGGGTCACCGGCAAGCTCGTGCTGAACGCGCTGACCGAGGCGGCGCCGCGCAAGCCCGCCGTGTACCTCAAGCGGCGCTCGGACGTCGCCCCGTTCCTGGCCGATTTCGTGCGCGACGGCGATCTCGTGGTCACCCTCGGATGCGGGGACATCGGCGGCGCGTGTGGCGAGACCCTCGACCTCCTGCGCGCACGCGGCGAGGAGGTGACGCCGTGACGGGGGATGCCGTCGCCGCCGCGGCCCGGGTGCTCCGGGAGGCGTGCGGGCCGCGGGCCCGCGAGGCCTTCCCGATGGCGCCCCTCACCACCTTCCGGATCGGGGGCCCGGCGGCCCTGTACCTCGAGGCGGAGAGCGACGAGGACATCGCCGCCGCGGCCGCCTCCGTGGCGGCCTCGGGCATCCCCTGGACGGTGATCGGCAAGGGATCGAACCTGCTGGTCTCCGACCTCGGCTTCCCCGGCCTGGTGCTGCGCCTCGGGCGCGGCTTCCGGTGGGCGGCCCGCGACGGGCGTCGCCTGCGGGCCGGCGGGTCGATGCCTCTGCCGGCCCTCGCGGGCGTGGCTCTGGTGCACGGCCTCACCGGCCTGGAGTTCGGGGTGGCCATCCCGGCCTCGCTCGGAGGCGCGGTGCGGATGAACGCCGGCGCGCACGGGAGCTCCATGCGCGACGTCGTCGAGGTGGTCGAGGTGTTCTCCATGGGGGCGGGTCGGCGGCAGGAGCTCGCCGGCGTCGAGGCCGGATTCTCCTACCGCCGCTCGGCGCTGCCGGCCGGCTCGGTGGTCGTCGGCGCGACGCTCCTGCTGAGGCCGGACGACCGGGCCGAGATCCGCGCCAGGATGGACGACATTCGCGCGTGGCGACGCAGGACCCAGCCCCTGGCCGAGCCGAACTGCGGGAGCGTGTTCAAGAACCCCGACGGCGACCACGCCGCGCGCCTGGTGGAGGCGGTTGGCGGCAAGGCGCTCGCCGTCGGCGGGGCCGCAGTGTCCAAGAAGCACGCCAACTTCATCGTGGCCCATCCGGGTGCGACGTCGGCCGACGTCGCGACCCTGATCCGGACGCTGCAGCGGCGGGTCGCGGACCGGTTCGGGATCGAGCTTGAGCCGGAGGTGCAGTTCGTGGGACCCATCGACGACGCCGGCGCCGAGGACCGGCGGCAGGGTCGTGCCGCGGTCTGAGTCGACCCCCGGGACTGCCGTCCCGGACGCCCAGGCGGGATCCGGGGCCCGGGGATCGGCCGCACCGGCCGGACGGCGTCGGGGCACGGGCCGCGGTCCCTGGGCCGCGGCGCTCGTCGTCGTGGTGCTGGTCGCCGCGCTCGCCTGGGCGGTGACGCGGTCGCCGGTCTTCGAGCTCGGGACGCTGCGCGTGACCGGCGCGCGGCATCTGACGGTCGCGGAGGTCCGGCGCATCGGGGAGCTCTCGGGCCGCACGAACGTCCTCTGGTTCTCGCCGGCGGCCGTCGAGGCGCGCCTGGAGGCGAATCCGTGGGTCCTGCGCGCCGACGTCTCGAGGATCCTCCCCTCGACGATCTACGTGACGATCGTCGAGCGGCGGCCGGTGGCGGTGGCGGGGTTCCCGCAGCCGATGCTGGTCGCGGCCGACGGGACCGTCCTCGGGCCCGCCTCCTCCCGCGTCGGCCTGCCGGCGCTCGCCGGCGAGCGGGCGCGGCTCCGGGCCGGGCAGCGTCTGCCGTCCGGCCTGCCGACCCTGCGTGCCGTCGCGGCGCTCCCGCGGGCGCTGCTCGCGAGCGTGCGCTCGGCCTCGGTCGCGTCCGGCGGTGCGGTCGATCTCGTCCTGCGGGACGGGGTCCTGGTGAAGCTCGGCTCCCCCGACCAGCTCGTGGAGAAGGGACGCGTGCTCCAGGGCGTGCTCGCATGGGCGCGCCGACACGGGATCGTGCCGATCTACGTGACGGTCGCGGCGCCCGACGCGCCGGCGCTGCTGCCCCCGGGGGCGTCGTCGTCGCCGGCGTCGGTCCCGGTGCCGTCCGGCTCCCGGTCGGGGGGTGGGGGATCGGGGCCCTCACCGTCGCCATCGCCCTCACCGTCGGCCACGGGTTGATCGCACCCTCGGCCTCACGTATCACCGAGGAATTCCCCGTTTCCTGGTTGACTGCGTTTCCGCAATGGTGTAGCGTCCTTTTCCTGTAGATGAGGTTTACATAACAGTAAGCCTCAAGTAGAGCATGAGAATTGGACCGTGAGCAGCGGTGCTTCCCCAGGTAGAAGGCCCCGAAGGGGTGCCAGCGCGGAGGAGCGAATGATGCAGTCTCCCCAGAACTACCTCGCCCTGATCAAGGTCGTGGGGATCGGCGGTGGTGGCACGAACGCCGTGAACCGCATGATCGAGGCCGGGCTGAAGGGGGTCGAGTTCATCGCGATGAACACCGACGCCCAGTCGCTTCTGATGTCGGAGGCCGACGTCAAGCTCGACATCGGCCGCGAGACCACGCGCGGCCTCGGCGCCGGCTCGGACCCGGAGGTCGGTCGGCGGGCGTCGGAGGAGCACAAGACCGAGATCGAGGAGATCCTGAAGGGCGCCGACATGGTGTTCATCACCGCCGGCGAGGGCGGTGGCACCGGTACCGGCGGGGCGCCGATCGTGGCGACCATCGCGAAGGAGCTCGGCGCGCTGACGATCGGCGTCGTGACCCGACCCTTCTCGTTCGAGGGCCGCAAGCGTGCGCTCCAGGCGGACATGGGAATCCAGGAGCTGAAGGCGGCCGTCGACACGCTGATCGTGGTGCCGAACGACCGCCTGCTCCAGGTCTCCGAGGTGGCGACGCCGATGATCGACGCGTTCCGCATGGCCGACCACGTCCTGTATCAGGGCGTGGACGGCATCACCTCGTTGATCATGACGCCCGGGCTCATCAACCTCGACTTCGCCGACGTGAAGACGGTGATGACCGGCGCGGGCTCGGCCCTCATGGGGATCGGGCATGGCGGCGGCGACGACCGCGCCGAGGAGGCGGCGAAGCAGGCGATCTCCTCGCCGCTGCTCGAGGCGTCGATCGAGGGTGCCAAGGGAGTGCTGCTGTCGATCGCCGGCCCGTCGGACCTGGCCCTCCACGAGGTGAACCGGGCGGCCGAGCACGTGACGAAGGTGGCCCACCCCGACGCGAACATCATCTTCGGCGCGGTCATCGACGACGCCCTCGGCGACGAGGTGCGCGTGACGGTGATCGCCGCCGGGTTCGACAAGCTCGGGCTCCCGATGCGGCAGCCCGGGCGGATCACCCGCGTGATCGAGCAGGAGTCTCCCATCGAGCGTGAGGCGGTCCCGTCACCGGCGCTGCTCGAGGACGAGGAGGACGAGCTGTTCCGGCCGGCCGCGCCGGCGCGGGCCAGGAGGGTGGTCGTTCCCTCCGAGGAGGAGGACCTCGACATCCCGGACTTCTTGAAGAGCTAGGGGCCTCGCGCGGCCCCCGCGGGGCGGGAGGGACCTGGAGGCGCCCTTCCCCCGCCTCCAGGGAGACACCTCCCGCCCCGCAAGCCGACCCGCCCCGGGCGAACGGTCCGCCCGGGGCGGTCGTCGTTCCCGGGGCGGCCGGTTCACCGATCGGCTACCTTGCAGTCGTGCCGACCACGGTTCCATGGGTGTCTCCGACACCAGCCCTCGCGGGGGCGCTCCGGCGGGTGCGGGCGCGGATCGCCGTCGCGTGCGCCCGTGGCGGCCGCGACCCGTCCGAGGTGTTGCTGATCGCGGTGTCGAAGACGGTGCCGTCGGAGGTCGTCCGTGCGGCCGTCGAGGCCGGCTGCACCGACTTCGGCGAGAACTACGTCGACGAGTTGGTGGAGAAGGCGGCGACGGTGTCGGGGGCCCGGTGGCACTTCATCGGGAAGCTCCAGTCGGGGACGGTCCGCCACGTGGCCGACCTCGCCGACGTCGTGCATTCGCTCGAGCCGGCCGCCCCGCTCGAGCGGCTGGCGCGAAGGGCCGCAGGGCGTGGGCGGCCGATCGCGGGCCTGATCCAGGTCGACTTCACCGGCCGGCGCCAGGGGGTCGCGCCCGACGACCTCCCGGCCTTCGCCGATCGAACGGCGGCACTGGAGGGCATCCGTCCCGTCGGCCTGATGACGATCCCCCCGCCGACGGCGGACCCGGAGGGGGCGCGACCGTATTTCCGGCGCCTGCGCGAGCTTCGAGACGGGCTCGCGGACCGGCACGGGGAGCTCCGAGAATTGTCCATGGGAATGTCGGCCGATTTCGAAATCGCCATAGAGGAAGGCGCTACGATGGTGCGCGTCGGGACGGCCCTGTTCGGGGAGCGTCCGGCGCCCGGCGAGGGGCGGGATCACGCCGCCGGCGGGGGCGTGGGAGAGCGGGCGTAAGGAGCGAACATGCCTGGCGTGTGGAAGAAGACCATGCAGTATCTGGGGCTGGTCGAGGAGGACGAGCTCGAGGATCTCGAGGAGGCCATGGAGCACCACCCCTCGTCGCGCCACGTCGAAGCCGAGCCGACTCGTCGCGCCTACCGCCGTCCCGAGTCGGTGGTCGAGCCGGCCGACGCGATCGTCCGCACGATCCCGTCGGCGCGTGCCCAGGCGACGGCCTCGATCCACCGCGCCGAGCCGCACCGGTTCAACGACGCCCGGGACATCGGCGAGCGGTTCCGTCACGGCGTCCCGGTCATCGTCAACCTGCAGTCGACCGACGACACGATCGCCCGGCGACTGGTCGACTTCTGCTCCGGGCTCGTCTTCGGCCTCGACGGGAAGATCGAGCAGGTGGCCTCGCGCGTGTACCTGCTCACCCCGGCGAACATGGACGTCTCGGCCGAGGAGCGCGAGCGCATCGTCGAGGGCGGGTTCTACAATCAGTTCTGACCGCGCCCCCGTCCCGCGCCCCGCCGACCCCCGCCCGTCGCGATGAAGACTGCGCTCTGCACCCTCCTGTCGATCTACGCGATCATCCTGCTGGTCCGGGTGCTGTCGTCGTGGTTCCCGCGTCCGTACCACGGGCCCCTGCGGATCGCCTTCGACCTGCTCTACGACGTGACCGAACCCCTGATGCGGCCGCTCCGGAAGATCATCCCTCCGATGCGGATGGGCATGGTGGGGCTCGATCTCTCGCCGATCATCCTGTTCATCGTCATTGGTATCCTGCAGCGGGCTATCTGCAGGTGAGGCGCGGCCCCGCGCGAGGAGGGGAAGGCACATGGCAGGACGGGACCAGCCGGAAGGCGTCCCCGCGGCCGCCGTGGGGACCGGCCGGATCACCCCGGCCGACATCCAGGAGAAGGTCTTCAAGCAGGCGTTCCGTGGATACAGCGAGCGCGAGGTCGACGAGTTCCTCGACCGGGTGACCGAGGAGCTCGCGCGCCTGTACACGGAGAACAAGCGGCTGCGCGAGCAGCTGGCGGCGCGTCCGGCCGCGGCGCCG
>JAJYHN010000055.1 GCA_021784765.1 Actinomycetes bacterium | reverse complement strand
CGGTCGATGTTGGCCTCGGTGGTCTCGCGGTGCAGGCTCATGCGGACCACGGCCGCACCGCGCGAGGCCAGGCCCACCCGAGCGAGTGGAGCGGCCTCCACCAGGCCGGCGAGGATTCCTCGATCCTCCAGGGTCATCAGCAGCGTCTCGTCGTCGACGTCCTCGACCGCCCACGTCACGATCTGGGGAACCCGCTGGGTCGCATGGCCGATCACCAGGATCCCGGCCTCCTCGAGACCGCGGCGGAGGCGGGCGGAGAGGCGCCACAGGCGTCCGGCCAGCTCCGGGACCTCGGGGGTGAGCGCCTCCACGGCCGCGCCCATCGCGGCGATCCCGGGGACGTTCGACTCCGGTCCCCGTGCACTGTGCCCGCCGGCGTGGAGGAGGGGGTCGACGGCGAGGCCGCGCCGGACGAACAGCGCCGCCACGCCGGGTGGGCCGTACGCGGTGTTCGCCGACACCGTGAGCAGGTCGACCCCGAGAGCTCGGACGTCGACCGGGAGGCTCGGGAGCGTCTGGCAGGCGTCGGCGTGTGTCAGCACGCCGTGCGCGCGCGCGATCGAGGCGCACTCGGCAAGGGGCTGCATCGCCCCCAGCGCGTGGCTCGCGTGGCCGACCGAGGCGATGAGCGTCCGAGGCCTGGCGACCTCGGCGGCGAACCGATCGACGTCGACCCGCCCGTGTTCGTCGCAGTCGACCTCCACGACCTCGAGGCCGGAGGCGCGAGCGGCGTCGAGGATGCTCGGATGCTCGAGCACGCCCACGACGATCCGCCCCCCCGGGGTCGCGTGGGCGACGCCGAGAATGGCCATGGCATTGGCCTCCGCGGCCCCGCCGGCGAAGAGGATCTCGTCGGCCTCGGCCCCGATGGCGTCAGCGAGCTGGGCGCGCGCCCGCTCCACGAGACGGCGAGCGGCCCGGCCGGCCGCGTGTCTCGCCCGCGGGTCACCGTAGGCGTCGAGGGCGGCGATGAGCGCGTCGCGGGCGGCGGGGTGCAGGGGTGTGCCGGCGGCCGCGTCGAGATAGGCGACGTCTGATGCGGACATGCCCGGCCATCTTAGCGGCGACCGCGGGACGGGCGGCCGCCGGTGCCCGTGGGGCGGCTACGCCTCCGGTTCGCCTCCCGGGGCCTCGGCCGCGGTCGCCGTCGCCGTCTCCCCGATCTCCGCGTCCTCCGCCTCGGCGGCGAGCTCAGGCCCGCGCAGGAACGACAGCCAGTAGACGAGCCCGGCCACGACGGCGCCTGCCAGGGGCCCGACGATGTAGATCCAGAAGTCGGTCCACTTGCCCGAAACGAGTGCCGGCCCGAACGAGCGGCCCGGGTTCATGCCGGCCCCGGTGATCGGGCCGGCCACCAGGACGCCGGCTGCGATGATGAACCCGACCGCCAGGCCGGCGATCGACTTGAACGCGCCCCGCTCGTCGATCGCCGTCGCGAAGAAGACGAACACGTAGAAGAAGGTCAGCACGGCCTCCAGGAGCAGGTACTGGCCCTTGGTGAAGCCGAAGTACTTGGTGATCAGCGGGTTGGAGAACGTCGCTCCGAGCGAGGAGGACGTCCACATCTTCCTCGGGATCGCGAGGCTGAGGACCCACGCCCCACCGGCGGCGCCGGCCAGCTGCGCGACGATGTACGCCAGGGCGCGGGCCGTCTCGATCCTGCCGGCGACCCACGCGCCCACGGTCACGGCAGGGTTGAAGTGGCCGCCGGAGATGTGACCCATGCTCGAGATCAGCACTCCCATGGCCAGGCCCTGCGCCAGCGCGATCCCGAGGACCGTGAGGATCGGCGGGAGGCCGCCCGCGGAGAAGGCCGTGGCGACGACGACGGCGCCGGCGCCGAGGAACACGAAGGTGAACATGCCGATGAACTCGGCCGTCAGCTGTTCTCGGAGGTTCGTCACGGGCGAGCTTCCCCCTCTCGTCGGATCGCCGCCCGGGCGGTGCCGGGCCCGAGCTAGCCTACCCGCCCGCACGTCGGCCGCGCCGCCGCGCCGCTAGAATCGGTGCGCGATGCGGATCCTCTTGGTCTCGTCGGACCCCGCGGTCCGGCAGCAGATGGCGGTCGTCGCGGGCAGCGTCCGAGGCCGGCTGGCCCCGGGTGAGCAGGTGGAACTGTTCGCGGCCGCCGACGGACGGCAGGGGATCCGCTCGGCCTGGCGCCGCACGGTCGACGTCGTGGTGGCGGACGAGATCACCTCGCACGCCGGCGCCTTCGCGCTGGCGAAGGAGCTGAAGGGCGCGGAGCCGGCGTTTCCCGGGCGAATCGTGATCCTGCTCGAGCGCCCGCAGGACGAGTGGCTGGCCCGCTGGTCCGGCGCCGATGCCTGGTTCGTGAAGCCGGTCGATCCGTTCGCGCTGGCCGAGGCCGTCGCCGGCGTGGGAGTGCCTCGGGCCGAGGCGGTCTCGGGCCCTGCGGGGGAGTCGCGGTGAGGCTCGCGCTCACCCACACCGGGTGCGGCCGTGAGGCGACCGTGCGTCAGGTGCTCGAGTCCCAGGGGCATTGCCCATGGGACGGCCGCCCGCTCAGCGCGCACTACACCGCGGTGTTGGCCGAGGCGCTCGAGGAGGCGGAGGTCGCGGGAGCGGCCCTGCTGAAGGCCCTGGACAAGGTGGCCTCGGCCCGGGCGGACCTGACGATCGATCCCGAATCGGTCCTCGGACCCATCCGGCAGGTCCTCGCACGGGTGGCTGGGCAGGGCGTGGCGCGGTGAGTGGGATCGGGGCGGGCGAGGAGCGGCCGGTGGCGGCGCCCTCGAGCCTCGCGACCGGGACGAACGGGGACGAGGCCGGGTACGCGGTGCGCGTCGAACGCGCCGACGGCGGCTGGGAGGTTCGCATCCTCGACCCCGACCGGGCCCCCGTCGCGGTCCGGCACTGCGGGGACGAGACCGAGGCCCGCACGTACGCGTCCACCGTCAGGCAGCACGCGTACTGGCTCTCGTCCGAGCGGTTTCGCGCCTACTACCGGCTCCCGGAGCCCGCGTAGCTCCGCCGTCCCCCAGGTGTCGTCGTGAGCGAGTTCTGGCCGTCGATCCTCGCCGACCTCCTCGGCGGCGCCGACCTGGGGGCCGAGCGCGCCGCCGAGGCCATGCGGCGGATCATGGCCGGGCAGGCGACGCCGGCGCAGGTCGCCGCGTTCGCCGTGGCGCTGCGCGCGAAGGGCGAGACGCCGGCCGAGGTCGCCGGGCTGGCGTCGGCGATGCTCGAGCTGGCGCCCCGAGTCGAGGCGCCGGGCCCGGTGGTCGACACGTGCGGCACCGGCGGCGACCGCGCCGGGACCATCAACGTCTCGACGGTGGCGGCGATCGTGGCGGCCGGGGCCGGGGCGGTCGTCGCGAAGCACGGCAACCGGGCGGCCTCGTCCCGCAGCGGGTCGGCCGACCTGCTCGAGGCGCTCGGCGTCGAGGTCGGGCTCGACCCGGCCGGGGTGTCCCGCTGCCTCGAGGCGTGCGGGATCGGGTTCATGTTCGCGCCGGTCTTCCATCCCGCGATGGCCAATGCGGCCGGGCCCCGGCGCGAGATGGGCATCCCGACCGTGTTCAACTTCCTGGGTCCGCTCACGAACCCCGCGCGGCCGACGGCCCAGGTCGTCGGCGTCGCCGACCGGCGGATGCAGCCGACGCTGGCCGGGGTGCTCGCGGGGCGTGGGACGCGGGCGTTCGTGGTGCGTGGGGGCGACGGGATCGACGAGATCACGACCACCGGCCCGACCCGGGTGCTCGAGACCGGCGGGGACGTGGCCGCAGGGGAGGTGCGCGAGTCGGAGATCGACCCGGCCGCCCTCGGGCTTCCGCCGGCGACCCTCGCCGACCTCGCCGGGGGCGACGCGGCCGCCAACGCGGCGGTGGCCCGGGCGGTGCTCGGCGGCGATCCCGGGCCGGCGCGCGACATCGTGCTGCTGAACGCGGCCGCCGCGCTGACCGTGGCCGGGATCGCCGGCAACCTCGTCGACGGGATCGCTCGCGCGGCCGAGTCCGTCGACGAGGGCCGGGCGGCGAGCGTCCTCGCTCGCTGGGTCGAGGTCTCGAACCGCTGAGCTCCGTCAGTCCGCCGGTTGCTCGAACCCGACCGAGAACAGCGCCTCGAGGTCGTGGCGCGAGTAGACCTTGAAGGCGATGAGGGTCTCGGTGCGAACGACGCCCTCCACCCTCGCGATGCCCTGCGGGATCACGCGGGCGAGGTCCTCGTGCTCCGGGACGCGCACGATCGCGACGAGGTCCCATTCGCCGGCGACCGAGTAGACCTCGGACACGCCCTCGATCTCGGCGATGGCCTGGGCGGCCTCGGGGATCTCGTCGATCTCGCAGGCGATCAGGACGACGGCGTTGACCACGGGGGCCCTCCTTCGGGGTCAGGCGCGCTCGAGGATGACGGACATCCCCTGGCCGCCGGAGATGCACAGGGTTGCGAGGCCGAGCGAGGCGCCGCGCTCGCGCAGCTCGTAGGCGAGTGACAGCACGATCCGGGCGCCGCTCATGCCGATCGGGTGCCCGACCGAGATCGCGCCGCCCTTCACGTTCAGGCGTTCGCGGTCGAACTTCAGCTCGCGGTCGCACGCGAGGACCTGGGCGGCGAAGGCCTCGTTGATCTCGACCAGGTCGAAGTCCCGCATCGTGAGGCCGGTCCGCTCCAGGATCCTGCGGGTCGCGGGGACCGGTCCGATGCCCATGATCGAGGGATCGACGCCGGCCTGCGCGAACGCCACGATGCGCGCCAGCGGCTCGCGTCCTTCGGCCCGGGCCCGGGATTCGGACATCAGCACGAGCGCCGCGGCGCCGTCGGTGATGCCCGAAGAGTTGCCGGCCGTCACCGTGCCGTGCTCGAGATCGAAGACCGGCGGCAGCTTCGCGAGGCCCTCGAGCGTGGTGTCTGGCCGGGGGTGCTCGTCGGCCTCGGCTGCGCGCGTGCCGCGTCCCGTGGGGACCTCCACCGGGAACAGCTCGCGCCCGCGGCGCTCCGCGCCCGCGGCGGCCTTCCGCTGGCTCTCAAGGGCGAACTCGTCCTGCTCCTGGCGGGAGATCGCGTACATGCGCGCGAGGTTCTCGGCCGTCTCGCCCATGACCAGGCCGCACAGCGGGTCGACGAAGCCGTCGCGGTACATCCCGTCGACCGCCTCCGCGTCCCCCATCCGGTAGCCCGTGCGCATGCGCTCGAGCAGGAACGGCACCCGGCTCATGTTCTCCATGCCGCCCGCGACCACCACCTGGTCGTTGCCGAGCGCGATCTCCTGGGCGGCGAGCTGGAGGGCCTTCATGCCCGAGCCACACGCCATGTTGACGTTGTAGGAGTTGACCTCCTGGGGGACCCCGGCCCGGACGGCGACCTGCCGGCCGGTGTTGGGGCCGTTGCCGGCCTGGCGAGCGTGCCCGAGGATGACCTCGTCGACGTCGCCGGGCTCGATGCCGGCCCGCCGGAGGGCCTCGCGCACCGCGGCGACGCCGAGGTCGACGGCGGGGACGTCGGCGAAGGCGCCGAGGAACTTGCCGACCGGCGTCCGGGCGCCCTCGACGATGACGGCGCGCTCCATGGCGCCGAGTATACGTTCGGCCCGGTCCCGGTCCGGGTCCGGATCCCGGTCGGGAGGCGCCGTCAGGCGACGCGGCGGATCAGGCGGCGGCGCTGCTGCTCGGTGGTGCCGCCCCAGACGCCGTAGCGCTCACCGTTCTGGACCGCCCACGCGAGACAGAGGTCGCGGACCCGGCAGACCGTGCAGTACGACAGCGCGAGGCCGGCCTCCTCCTCGGTGGTGGGGAAGAAGACCTCCGGGTCGATGCCGTAGCAGGCGGCGGCGTCCTGCCAGACGTCGGGCGGGCCGACATGCTGGGGAAGGGTACGGACGTCGATCTCGGGTTCCCGCACAGTTTCGTCATGGTACCCGTGGGCCCCGAGGTTCGACTAGAGGGAACTTCCGGGCAGGCCGCTCGACACGAGCGAATCAGTCGCCGGCCGGAAGGCCGCCTGCGCCGCCGACCTCGGGCGTGCCCGGCTCGGCCGGGCCCGTCTCGAGGGCCTCGAGCCGGCGGCGGAGCCCTGCGAGCTCGGCCTCGAGGCGGGCGACCCCGGCGCGCAGGTCCTTCACCTCGCGCCCGGGCGTGTAGGCGTCGCCGTCGGCGAGGTCGTGCGCGAGGACCGCGTTCGCCCCGACGAAGCATCCCCGGCCGACCTTCACGGGGCCAAGGACGAAGGCGCCGGCCATGATCTCGGTGTCGTCTCCGATCTCCGGATAGCCGTCCTCGAACACCCCGTCGAACCAGCCCCTTGCCGAGCCGCCGAGCGTCACGCCGTGCAGCAGGGTGACGTTCGAGCCGATCTTCACGCCCCGGCCGATCACGATGCCGGCGGTGTGGGTGAGGCGCAGCCCGCCGCCGATCTCCGCGCCGGGGTGGATGTCGGCGCCGGTCAGGAAGTGGTTCAGGCGCCAGACCACCTCGGCCGCGGTCTCGAGCCCGCGCCCCCACAGGGCGTGGGAGGCGCGGTAGAGCACGATCGCCATCGGGCCGGGGCGGGTGGCGATCCGTTCGATCGCCCGCCCGAGGGTGGGCCGGCCCTCGTGCAGTCCTCGGTCGGAGAAGAGCCGCGCGACGTCCCCCCGCAGCCCGCCCGGACCGCGTCGCCTCGCGGAGGCCGCCCCGTTCGAGTCTGCGCCCATGCTGGTTCCTCCCCGCCTCGTCGTCTCAGTCATTGTGCCCGCGTCACCCCCGAGGGTGCCAACCCGCAGGCCCATTCACCAGGGGGCCAGGGGCACCCCGGCCGCGGTGCGAAGCGCCGCGTCCCGAGCGTCCCACCGGATCCGCGCGAGCACGGCCGTGTCCCCCGGACGGTCGGGATCGGGCGCCGCGGAGGTGACGGACCCGGCCGGCTCGCCGCCCGGGTCGAGGATCGGCTCGCCTCGGGCCGCCGGCCCGGCGGCCCGGAGCTGGAGCAGCAGGCGGCGCGGGTGGCCGAGGTTCCGCGTCCGCGCAACGGCCTCCTGGCCGAGGTAGCAGCCCTTGGTCGAGGACGCGGCCTCCCCGAGGCCGCACTCGTCGGGCAGGTCGTCGGCCTCGGCGTCGCCGGCCATCTCGGCCCGGCCGCGCAGGACCCGCCGCCCCTCGAGATCGGCGGGGCTCGCCGGGCGCAGGCCCGCGGCCTCGAGCGCGGCCACCGTCTCCCCGAGCCGGCCGGCCGGGACGAGCAGGTCGGCGCCGT
>JAJYHN010000155.1 GCA_021784765.1 Actinomycetes bacterium | reverse complement strand
GGGCGGCGCGGGCGCTCACGGCCCGACAGCCTACCGGGTCGGCCCCGGGCCGCGGGCACCGGCGGAGCGGCCCTCATATGATCCGGCGTGGGGGCCGTGCTCGGGGCGGCCACGAGGAGGGGCCATGTTCCGAACCGCGGGACCGTTGTGGGAGATCGCCGCCCGCTCGGCGATCGTCTACGTGGCACTGTTCGTCGCGATGCGCCTCGCGGGCAAGCGCGAGATCGGCCAGATGACGGTGTTCGACCTCGTGCTGATCCTGCTGATCGCGAACGCGGTGCAGAACGCCATGGTCGGGAGCGACGTATCCGTGCAGGGAGGCATCGTCGCGGCGCTCACGCTGCTCGCGGTCAACGTGATCGTCGCGTTCGTCCGGCTGCGCAGCCCCTTCATGGAACGCCTGTTCGAGGGGCACCCGGTGGTGCTGGTCGAGCGGGGGCGATTCGTCGCGCCGCACCTGCGGCGTACCGGCGTCGACGAGGACGACATCCTGATGGCGATGCGCGAGCATGGCCTGGACGAGCTGAAGGACGTGGAGCTCGCGGTGCTCGAGACCGACGGCTCCATCAGCATCATCCCGACGTCGAGCCCGCCGCTGCGCTCCCCGCGGCGCAGGGCGCGCGCGATCAGGAAGCACGGCTGACGGGGACCCGGCGCCGCGGGGGCCGGGGGCGCGGAATGGGACAGGAGGGGGAGCCATGGCGGACGAGCGGGAGGGGCGGCGAGCGGAGGCGCAGGGCATGCCCCCCGAAGAGGGCGGCGCCCCCGAGCGGCAGGCCGCGGAGGCGGCCGGCGCGGAGCAGGCAGCGCGGGCCGAGCAGCTGCGGGCGCTCGGCCGGGCGCGGCGGCGGCGGGCCACGGCGGCGGTCGTCGGCGTGGTCGCCCTGGTGTTGCTGGCGGCCTTCGTCGTTCGCAACGCGCAGCCGGTCGAGGTGAACTTCGTCTTCCTCACCCGTCACCCCCGGCTGATCTGGGTGATGATGGCCTGCGCGGTGCTCGGGGGCATCGTCGGCTACGTCCTCGGCTCGCCGCGCCGCCGCGAGCGCCGCGAGCGGTTCCGCGGGCACCGCACGTAGGCGATGCCCGGCGAGCTCGCCTCGATCGTCGACCGCCTGCTGCGGATCGTCGAGCCAGCGTACGCCTCGGCCGGCTACCTGCTGGTGGCCGTCACCGTCCTCGCCGAGCGCTCGATCCTGGTCGGGCTCGTCATCCCCGGCGACGTCATCCTCGCCCTCGGCGGCGTCTACGCGGCAGAGGGCAAGCTCTCCGTGTGGGGGGTGATCGGAATCGGGGCCGCCGCCGCGCTGTGCGGCGAGTCGATCGGCTACTGGCTCGGTCGCCGCTACGGACGGGCGCTGTTCGCGCGGATCCCGGGGCTGCGTCGCCTCGAGGGCCGGCTCGAGACGGCCGAGGACTACTTCCGCCGCCACGGCGGCAAGACCGTCGCGATCGGGCGGTACGCGACCGCCATCGGCGCGTTCGTCCCGCTGACGGCGGGCATCGCGCGGATGCCCTTCGGCAGGTTCCTCGCCTTCGACGTGCCGGCCGTCCTCGTCTGGGCGACCGGGATCACGCTGTTCGGCTACCTCTTCGGGGAGAACCTCGACGTGGTCGACCGGGCGCTGTCCCGGTTCGGGGCGGTCGTGCTGGCCGTCGTGGTCGTCCTGGTGCTCTGGCGGGTCGGCGTCGTGCTGGCCCGACGGCGCCGCGCCTCTCGCCCCAACGGTCCCGGCGCCTAGGCGGCCAGGCGGCACCGGCGGAGGCGGGCGTCACTCGCCTCTGCGGCGCAACTCCACCTCGACCTGGCGCTTCTGTGCCTCCATGCCGTGTCGCAGCAGGTGGGGTGCGCCCGTCATCCGCACCGCACGCGCCACGAACTCCCCGAGGGGTCCGCCGCGGAACCGGAACGCGACCCGCTGGCGCAGCAGGGTGCCGTTCCCATCCGGCAGGAGGTTGGTCTCGATCTCGGCCTCGATCACCCCGTCGAGCAGGATGCGGGAGCGGCGGTCGACCTCCAGCTCGACCACCCGGGCCGGCACGTGTACCGACACCGCCACGATCCGAACCACGGTCACGTACTCGGTCCCGAGGGCGAGCCCGCCGGGCGGGACGCCCTCGACGCCGGCGATGTGCCGGTCCCACAGCGGCAGGTTCCGTGGGTCGGCGACCACCTGCCACACGTCGTGCGGCGGCGCCGCCACCCACACCTCGTGCTCCACGACGGTCGCGTGGGGCGCGTGGAGGTGGCGGGGATGAGGGTCGGGGGCGGACGTCACCGTCTCACGGTACCGCTCGCCCAGCCGTCCCACCAGACCGCGCGGTCGGGGACCAGGCGCACCAGCGCCTCCCCCTCCTCCACCCGGCGACCGAGGGCATCGCGCCCACGCCGTGCCGTTCGGGGCGAGAAGACCTCGGCCATCCCCTGCACCATCAGGCCCTTCATGCGGGACGCCCGCCACCACGAGGCCCGGTCGACCTCCAGCGCGGCGGGAGCCGTGCCGCGCGCCCCCGCGAGCCGCAGCGTGACCTCCGGCAGCCGGGCCTCGAACGAGCCGGTCGCCGGGTGGCGCGTCCAGGCGACCGGCAGGACGGCGAGGCCCGCGTCCCGCCCGGCGGCACGCAGGGCCAGGGTCCCGTCCCCGGCGTTCCCGATGGCCTCCCGGACGTCCTCCGGCACCCGCCGCTCGATGGCCCGCGCGCGAGGCAGCGGCTCGAACCCCGACCGGAACGCGGGCCGCCCGTCCCACGCGCCCCAGGCCGCGAGCTCCCGTCCGCTCCGCACGTCCAGGACGCGGCCCGCCTCGAGGTCGATCGCCACGAACACCCTCCCCGGCGGGGTCCAGGCGAACGGCACCCGCCGCGCGTCCACGGCGTAGCCGGCGAAGAACCGCGCGTTCTTCACGGTGAACCGGGCACCGGCCGACACGAGCGCCGGCGCACCGAGCACCGCGGGGGCCCACGACAGCGGATCGAGCGCGTCGTAGGCGCGCACGCGGCCGCGGAACGTCACGGCCGCCCCGGCGACTCGGACCAGCCCGGCGACCCGGGGATCGCGGCGGAACGCGTGGCTCTTGACCGACCGCCGCGACGTCGTCACCCACACGCACCCGCCGTCCAGCGCGAACACCACCGGCGTCAGGTGGGGACCGCGGGCGGTGTCGACGGCCAGGTGGCAGAGCGTCCCCGCCTCGAGCAGCAGCCGGGCGGACGAGGGGAGCTCGTGCTCGCTCATGCGGTTCGCCTCCCTCCGGGGGGAACGAGGACCATCAGGCCGGTCCACAGGACATGGCAGCAGATGCCGGCTGCGACGCCGTGCGTCCACCACGCGAGCGCCGTCCAGACGCCCCCGGCCACCACCGCGCCGGCGGCGATCGGCAGGTTGCCGCTCGCCGCGTTCGCGGCGACGTACGCGACGTAGGTCGCCGCGGCCGCGGCCGTCCACCCGAGGGTCGCCGCCAGGCGCGGTTGGACCAGGCCGCGCCAGAAGATCTCCTCCCCCGGCGCCGCGACCAGCGCGGCGATCGCCGCGGCGGCCAGGGCCGGCAGCCGCCCCTGCTGGCCGTAGATCGCCGTCACCCCGCGCGCGAACGCCGGCCACCACCCCGTGACGATCGCGACGAACGCGATGGTCGCGAGGTACAGGGCGAACCCGGCGCCGAGGCCGGCCAGGACGGCGACCGGCAGCCGGACTCGGGCCGAGGCGGCGACCAGCCCGGTGAGGAGCGAGAGCACAGCGAGGACGGGGAGCAGCACGCCCTGCGCGAGCCAGATCGAGACGCGTCCCCGCGCGACCAGCCGCCACCCGGCGGCGACGGCCGCGGCCCCGGCGACCGCGAGCAGCGCGATCACGGGAACTCCCCTCTGACCGTGGGAGTCCCGGCTCCGGCGTTGCCGTGGGAGCTCACACCCCATAGCGTATCCGCCCGTGCAGCCCGGTTCGTCCAGCTCCGTCGAGGCCGGCCTCGAGGTGACGCGGGAGACCACGGCGGAGGCCGTCGGCTCCGGGGATCTCCCCGTCCTCGCCACCCCTGCGCTGCTCGCCGTGGTCGAACGCGCCGCCGTCCGCGCGGCCGCCCCGCACGTCCCGCCCGGCCACACGTCCGTGGGAACTGCCGTCGAGCTCCACCACACGGCCCCGACCCCGGTGGGCGGGCGCGTGCTGGCACGGGTCTGGCTGGAACGGGTCGAGGCCGGACGGCTTCGCTTCTCGTTCGTCGTCGAGGACGAGGCCGGGGAGGTCGCCCGCGGCACGCATGAGCGGGCCGTCGTCGAGCGCGAGCGGTTCGTTGCGCGGGTCGAGGCGCGGCGCGCCGGGGGACCGCCGGAGGGGAAGGAACTCGCATGAGGCGCCCGGCGGCGGAGCGCGAGAGGATCGGGGTCCCCACGCGAGTCCCTCAGGGGACGGCGGGACGGCGCTCGCGGTTCGCGGCCAGCAGCGCGCCCCCGCGCTCGGCGCCCAGGTACTTCGCCGCCTCGCGGACCGTCACCCCCGACGCCATGCCGGCCCGAGGAGCGATCCATGCCCAGACCTCGTCCGGGCGCGTCTTGGAGACCTCCCGCAGCACCCAGCCGATCGCCTTGCGGATGAAGAACTCTCGCTCGTCGAGCATGGCCTCCGCGTGCCGGGCGAACCCCCCGAAGTCCGCCCCGTGCTGGAGCGGACGGATCTGCGCCAGCAGGGCGGCGCGCCTGAGCCAGAAGTCGGGATGGGAGGCCCAGCGGTCCAGTCGGCCGGCGGCCTCCGGGTGGTGCACCAGCAGGGTGCCGGCGACGTCGACGGCGAGCCCGTCGACCAGCGCCCAGGTCCTGGAGTCGAGGATGAACCGCTCGATCGTCGGGAGGTCGGCGGGAACCAGCCGATCCGCCGCAGCCTCCAGCACCAGCGTGGCCGCCATGCGCCGTTCGTGGATCGGCGCCGACCACAGCGCCCGGGCGAGCTCCATCGCGTCCCGGCGGCGAAGCTCCGGGGTCCGTGCCACGAACGCCGCCACCGTCCGGCGGATCTGCCCCACCGCGGCACCCACGAACTCCAGATCGCTCTTGAGGTAGCGGCGCTCGCCCTCGGCCCGGGCCGGGGTGCCGAGGGCGCGGAGCTCCGCCTCGATCGCGCCGGCCATGCGCGATGCCTCGCTCGTGGCCGGAGCGCGAGCGGACCCCCCCACTCCGGCAGCGCCCGACCGCCTCCGCCGCTCCGGGGACTCGCCGCCGGGGGACACCGGGCCCTAGCCGAGGTAGGACGCGCGGGTCATCGCCCGCGCGTCGATGGCGACGTTCAGGCACGCGGGCACCCGAGCGTCGAACGCGCGCTGCAGGGCCGGGCCGATCTCCTTCGGGTCGGTCACCTTCTCGCCGTAGCCGCCGAGCGCCTCGACCATCGCGTGGTAGGGCGTCGCCGGGTCGAGCTCGGAGGCCGGCGCGTTTCCCTTCCCGTACAGCAGCTCCTGGGCGACCTTGATCTGCCCCCACGCGCCGTCGTTGCCGATGATCCCGACGAACGGGATCCGCTGGCGGATCGCCGCCTCGAACTCCATCGCGTGCAGGCCGAACGAGCCGTCCCCGTAGACGATCAGCACGCGCGACCCGGGCAGCGCGAGCTTCGCGGCCATCGCGAACCCCGGCCCCACGCCGAGACAGCCGAACGGGCCGGGGTCGAGCCAGTGGCCCGGCCAGTGGGCGTGCACGACCCCGGCGGTGATCCCGACGATGTCGCCCCCGTCCCCGACGACCACGTCGGAGGGGTCGAGGAAGTCGCGGATCTCCCGCGCGAAGCGCAGCGGATGGATCGGCGCGGCGTCCGATTCCATACCTGGCCGCGCCTCCCCGGCCAGGCGCCGTTCCTCGTTGCGGACCTCGCCGGTGAACGCCGGCGCGGAGGCCGTGCCTGCCCCCGCGTCGAGCAGCTGGCGGATCACGCGCCCCGGATCCCCGACGATCCCGACGTCGACCCGGCGATTGCGTCCGACGTGCGCCGCGTCGACGTCCACCTGGATCACGCGCACGTCCGGGGCGAATCCCCTCTGCCCGAACCCCAGCCGGAAGTCCCAGTCGACGCCGAGCGCCAGCACGACATCGGCCCGGCCGAGTGCGAGCTTCCGGGCGGCCGAGAAGAAGAATGGGTGGGTCGGCGGCAGCATCCCGCGCGCCAGCGAATTCAGGAACACCGGCGCCTGGAGGGCGTCGGCGAGCGCCGCGAGCTCCTCGACCGCGCCGGACCAGCGCACGCCGGCCCCGGCCAGCACGACCGGCCGCTCGGCCGACGCCAGCAGGTGGACGGCCTCGGCCACGAGGTCGGGGTCCCCCTGCGGCCGGGCCTCGGTGCGCGAGCCCCGCGCAACCTCGCCGGCCTCGTCCGTGGCCGGCGCCGCGTTCATCTGGACGTCGAGCGGGATGTCCAGGAAGGCCGGCCCCATCCTCCCGGCCGTCGCCACGCGGAACGCCGTCTGGAGCATGTCGGGGATGCGGCGCACGTCGTAGACGGTGCGCGCCCACTTCGTGATCGGGGCGAGCAGGCGCACCTGGTCCATCTCCTGCAGCGAGCCGCGCTCGAACTCGAGCATCGGGTTCTTGCCCGACAGCAGCACCATCGGCGAGTCGGCGTACAGCGCGTTCGCCACACCGGTGACGGCGTCGGTGACCCCCGGACCGGCGGTGACGGCGGCGACGCCGGGGCGGCCGGTCACGCGGGCCCACCCGTCGGCGGCGTGGGCCGCCGACTGCTCGTGGCGGAAGTCGACGACCCGGATGCCGTTCGCGGCGCAGCCGTCGTAGATCGGCGCGATGTGCCCCCCGGAGAGCGTGAACAGGTGGGTCACGCCCTCGCGCGCGAGGACGTCGGCAACCAGGTGCCCGCCGTGGCGCGGCCCGTCCACGCCCGCCATCCTAGCGTCCGCCCGCTAGGCTAGTGCCGATGAGCTTGTTCCGGCGCCCGCAGCGCGCGGACGTGCCGGCGTTCGCGGCGGCACCCGCGAGGAGACCGGCCTCCGCGACGGCCCCCGGTGGCGCGCCCCACGACGACTGGCGTGCCTACGGCCCGATCGCCGAGGACTACGCCCGCGTCGTCGCTGCCCGCATGACCGGCATCGCCGCCGACCTCGTCGACCTGGTGGCCGTCCCCCCGGGTGCGCTGGTGCTGGACGTCGGGACCGGGACCGGCGCCACGGCGCGCACCGCGGCCCGCGCGGCCGGGGCTCGCGTCGTCGGGGTCGACCCGTCCGTCGGGATGCTCCGGCAGGCGCTTCGAGGCGACGGCGCCGTGAACGGCCACGCGTCCGCCACGCCCGCGGCC
>JAJYHN010000113.1 GCA_021784765.1 Actinomycetes bacterium | reverse complement strand
CCGGGCGGAGGCACACCCGGGCGTCGTCGCGGTCGTCACCGCCAAGGACGTCCCCGGTGAGCGGGCGCAGGGGGCGCTACGCGCCGACTGGCGGCAGTTCGTCGCCGACGGCGAGACGACGAGCTACGTCGGTGACGTGCTGGCCGCCGTCGCCGCGGAGTCCCGCCACGCGGCCCGCGAGGCGGCCGCGCTGATCGATGTGGACTACGAGGTGCTGGAGCCCGTCACCGACCCCTTCCGGGCCATGGACCCGGATGCCCCGGCGCTGCAGGAGGGCGGGAACGTCCTGTCGACCTCGGTCGTGCGCCGCGGCGACGCCGGCGCAGCCATCGCCGGCGCCGCCCACGTCGCCTCGCAGCGGTTCCGCACCCAGTTCGTCGAGCACGCGTTCCTCGAGCCGGAGGCGGCGCTCGCGGTCCCCGACGGGGCCGGGCGGGGCGGGCCGCAGATGCGCGTCTACTCGCAGGGGCAGGGCGTCTGGGATGACCGCCGCCAGATCGCCTCCTTCCTCGGAGTGCCCGAGGACCACGTCCGGGTGACCCAGGTCTCGACCGGCGGCGCGTTCGGCGCGAAGGAGGACCTGAACGTCCAGTGCCACGCCGCGCTGCTCGCCGTCGCGACCGGCCGGCCGGTCCTGGTCGCGCTCTCCCGGCGCGAGAGCCTGCGCTTCCACGCCAAGCGCCACCCGATGTGGCTGGACTACACGGTGGGCTGCGACGCCGAGGGCCACATCGTCGGCCTTCGGGCCCGCATCGTCGGTGACACCGGCGCCTACGCGAGCGTCGGGCGCGCGGTGCTCGAGCGGGCGGCCGGGCACGCCTGCGGCGCCTACCGCGTGCCGAACGTCGACGTCGAGGCGACGGCCGTCTACACGAACAACCCACCCTGCGGCGCCATGCGCGGGTTCGGCGTCAACCAGACGAACTTCGCCCTGGAGGGGGCGCTCGACATCCTGGCCGAGCGCGTCGGCATCGACGGCTGGGAGATGCGCTGGCGAAACGCGCTCGACGTCGGCGACCGGTTCGGGACCGGGCAGCGGCTCGGCCCCGGCGTCGGCCTGAAGCCCACGCTGCTCGCCGTGCGCGACGCCTATCGGTCGGCGCGCTACGCGGGGATCGCGTGCGCGGTGAAGAACACTGGGATCGGCAACGGCATCCCCGAGCACGGCCGCGCGGTCCTCCGCCCCGAGGCCGACGGCCACGTGACGCTGTTCCACTCGTGGACCGAGATGGGCCAGGGCGTCGACACCGTGCTCGCGCAGATCGCCTGCGAGGAGCTCGGGCTGCCGTTCGAGCGGATCCGGGTCGTCGTCGACACCGAGCGCGAGCTGGACACGGGCCAGACGACCGCCTCGCGCTCGACGACGCTCGGCGGGCGCGCGGTGATCGAGGCCACCGCGAGGCTTCGGGAGGCGCTCGGCGACGGGCGGCTCGAGGACCTCGCCGGCCGCGAGTTCGCCGGCGAGTTCACCGTGGACTGGACGACGGCGAACGAGGCGAACGCCGCGGAGCCGGTTACCCATCTCGCCTACGGCTGGGGCACGCAGGTCGTGATCCTGGACGACGAGGGGCGTCTCGCGAAGGTCGTCGCGGCCCACGACGTCGGCAGGGCGATCAACCCCACGCTGCTGGAGGGCCAGATCGAGGGCGCCGTCCACATGGGGCTCGGCCACGCGCTCACCGAGGAGTTCGTGGTCGAGGGCGGGGTCCCGGTGACCGACACCCTGAAGTCGCTCCACATCATCCCGCCGCTCGGGATGCCGGAGGTCGAGGTGATCGTCGTCGAGGAGCCGCAGCCCGAGGGGCCCTACGGCGCCAAGGGCGTCGGGGAGGCCGCCCTGGTCCCGACGGCCTCCGCGGTCGCCGGCGCCCTGTACGCCTTCGACGGGATCCGCCGGACGGAGCTGCCGATGCGCGACTCGGCGGCCGCCCGCCACGCCGTGCCGCACCTGACCGCGACGCACCGGGGTGAGCGCGGATGATGCGCCTCGCGCTCACCGGCGGAACCGTGGTCGCCTCGCTGTCTCCTCCACGCGTCCTCGAGGCCGACGTCGTGGTCGACGGCGAGCGCGTCGCGGGGGTCGGGACGGCGCCGGCGGGTACGCCAGCCCGGGACTGCTCCGGCTGCCTGATCCTGCCCGGCAACGTCTGCGCGCACACGCACCTGTACTCGGCGCTCGCCCGTGGGATGCCCTACCGGCTCGCGTCCCCCTCCACGTTCCTCGAGATCCTCCAGCGGGTCTGGTGGCGCCTCGACCGGGCGCTCGACGAGGAGACGGTGCGGGCCTCGGCGCTGGCCGGGGGACTGGAGGCGCTGCTCGCCGGCACGACCACGCTCGTCGACCACCACGCTTCGCCGAACGCCATCGACGGGTCGCTCGACGTGATCGCCGAGGCGCTCGCCTCGCTCGGGCTGCGGTCGGTGCTCTGCTACGAGACCAGCGACCGCGACGGCCCCGATCGCGCCGTCGCCGGGGTTCGGGAGAACCGGCGCTTCCTCTCGCGCGTCGCCGCCGGAACGTTCCCGCTCGCGCGCGGCATGGTCGGTGCGCACGCGTCCTTCACCCTGTCGGAGGAGACGCTCTCCGCGTGCGTGGAGGCGGCCCGTGACGCCGGAGCCGGCATCCACATCCACGCGGCGGAGGACGGCGTCGACGAGCGCGACGCCTCCGAGCGGTTCGGCACCAGGGTCGCCCATCGCCTGGCGGCGGCCGGCGCCCTGGACCGGCGCACGCTGCTGGCCCACGGGGTGCATCTGGACGACGGCGAGCTCGCCGCGGTGCGCGACGCCGGCGCCGCCATCGCCCACAACCCGCGGTCGAACATGAACAACGCCGTCGGCCGTGCCCGGGTCGCCGCGATGGGCACGCGGGTCGCGCTCGGCACCGACGGCATCGGCGCCGACATGTTCGAGGAGTCGCACGCCGCCTTCTTCCGGCTGCGCGAGGACGACGTCCACGCCGGAGGGGACTGGCCGCTCGCCCGGCTGGCGGAGGGCGCCGCCCTGGCCGGCGAGGCATTCGGCGAGTCGGCGCTCGGGCGGATCGAGCCCGGCGCGCCGGCCGACCTCGCCGTCCTCGACTACGCGGCGCCGGCGCCGGTCGAGGCCGCGACCCTTGCCGGCCACTGGACGTTCGGCCTCTCGTCCCGCGCGGTGCGCGACGTCCTGGTCGCCGGCGAGCTCGTCGTGGCCGACCGCCTGCCGACCCGCGTCGACGCCGGCCAGCTCGTCGCGGCCGCGCGGGCCGCCACCGGCGTCCTCTGGCGGCGCCTGGACGAGATCCCGGCCCACGCGTTCGAACCGAAGGGGGTGCGCTGATGGCAGTCTCCAGCGAGGGACGGGTGGCGCTGTACCTGCAGGACAAGCACCCGATCCGCGAGGGCATGGAGTACGTGCGGCTCGCCGAGCGCCACGGCTTCGAGGCCGTGTGGCAGGCCGAGAGCAGGCTCGTCCGCGAGGCCACCGTGCCGATGGCGGCCTTCGCCGCCGTGACCGAGCGCATCGCCGTCGGCTCGGGCGTCGTGAACACCTGGACGCGCAACGTCGGCCTGCTGGCCGCCACGTTCTCGACGCTGGACGACCTGGCACCGGGCCGCATCCGCATGGGGATCGGCGCGTGGTGGGAGCCGCTGGCCTCCAAGGTCGGCGTCCATCGCCGCAGGCCCCTGGAGGCGATGCGGGAGGTCGTGGAGGTCGCCCGGCGGCTGCTCGCCATGGAGCGGGTGACGTTCCACGGCGAGTTCGTGAACGTCGAGGACATCGAGATCGACATCGTGCACGGCGACCGCTCGCCGAAGCACGTGCCGATCTATGTCGGGGCCACCGGCATGAAGATGATGGAGCTCGCCGGCGAGATCGGCGACGGCGTGCTGCTGAACTACATGGTCTCGCCCGTCTACAACGCGCAGGCGATGGCGGCGCTCGCCGCCGGCGCGGCGCGGGCCGGGCGGCGGGTCGAGGACCTCGACCGGCCGCAGCTCGTGGTCTGCTCCCTCGACCGCGACCGCTCGGTGGCCCTGGACCGCGCCCGCGAGCTGCTCACCCAGTACCTCGGGCAGCAGCCCCACATCATGAAGGCCTCGGGGGTCAGCCAGGACCTCATCGACGAGATCGGCCGGATCCTCACGTGGCCGGCGACGCCCGAGCAGATCCAGCGCGCGATGGGGGTCGTGCCCGACGACGTCGTGCAGCTGATCACCGCCTCCGGCACCGCCGAGGAGTGCCGGGCGAAGGTTCGCCAGTACGTCGAGGCCGGCTGCACGTGCCCGATCCTGTACCCGCTCGGCGACGACGTGCCGGCGATGATCGAGGCGTTCTCGGGCGGGAGATTCTGAGCGGTGGAGGTCCTGCGGCCCGCCACGTTGGCCGAGGCGCTGGAGGCCCGGTCCGCGCGCCCCGAGGCGTTCCCCATCGCCGGAGGCACCGACGTCATGGTCGCGGTGAACTTCGACCGGCTGCGCCCGGAGGCGTTCCTGGACCTGTCCCGCCTCGACGAGCTCCGCGGGTGGCACGAGGAGGACGGCGAGGTCGTCCTGGGAGCGGGACTCACCTTCGCGCGGATCGAGCGCGAGCTGGCGTCCCTTCCCGCGCTGGCGCAGGCGGCCCGCTCGGTCGGATCGCCGCAGATCCGCGCCCGGGGCACGATCGGCGGGAACCTCGCGACGGCGTCGCCGGCGGGCGATGCGCTGCCGGCGCTCGCCGCCTACGAGGCCGATGTGGTCCTCGGCTCCGCCGCCCGCGGCGAGCGGCGGGTCTCGCTTCGCGAGTTCCTGCTGGGTCCGAAGCGGACCTCGCTCGAGCCCGACGAGCTGGTGCTCGCGGTGCGGTTCCGGTCGCCGCACGGCCCGGGGTCGTTCTCGAAGGTCGGGACCCGCAACGCGATGGTGATCGCGGTGGCGAGCCTCTGCCTGCAGCTCGACGAGGACGCCCGGGCGGTCCGCGTGGCGATGGGGTCGGTCGGCCCGACCGTGCTGCGCGCCACCGAGGCCGAGGCATTCGCCGCGCGGGCCCTGGCCGAGGCCGGGGCCTTCGACGCCGCGGCGGCACCGGTACCGGCCGCGACCCTCCGCGAGTTCGGGCAGCTCGCCGGGGCGGCGGCGCGGCCGATCGACGACGTGCGTGGGACGGCGGCCTACCGGCGCCACGCCGTCGAGGTGCTGGCGCGCCGCGCGCTGTCGTGGGCGCTGGAGGGCCGCCCGGCCGGGCGGCGGGCGGCCGGCTGAGCCGCTGGAGGAGGCGAGGATGCTCGTTCGCACCCGGGTCAACGGCGAGTGGCGCGAGGCCGACGTGTGGCCGGGCGCCAGCCTGCTCTCGATGCTCCGCGACGATCTCGGATTGCTCGGGACGAAGAACGCCTGCGAGCAGGGCGAGTGCGGGTCGTGCTCGGCCTGGCTGGACGGCGAGGTGGTCTGCTCGTGTCTGGTGCTCGCGGCGCAGGCGGAGGGGCGGGAGGTGCGGACCGTCGAGGACCTGGCCGACGGCGACCGGCTCCACCCCGTGCAGCAGGCGTTCCTGGACGCCGGAGCGGTGCAGTGCGGCTTCTGCACGCCGGGCATGGTGGTCGCGGCGACCGACCTGCTCGAGCGCGACCCCGATCCGAGCGACGAGGCCGTTCGCGAGGCGCTCTCGGGGAACCTCTGCCGGTGCACCGGCTACCAGAAGATCGTCGACGCCGTCCGGCTGGCGGCCTCCCGTGCCGGGGGCGGCGCGTGACGCGGACCCTCCTCGCGGCCGCCGAGGTGGTCGCCACGATGGACGATGCCGGGACCGAGATCCCCGGGGGCTCGATTCTGCTCGACGGCGGCGCCATCGCCTGGGCCGGCGCCGGGGCTCCGCCGCCGGAGCTCGCCGAGGGCGCCGAGCTGGTCGACGCCCGTGGGACGGTCGCCGTTCCGGGGCTCGTCAACACCCACCACCACCTCTACCAGGTGCTCACCCGCGTCCGCGCGCAGGAGCGCGGCCTGTTCGACTGGCTCCGAGAGCTCTATCCGGTCTGGGCCGGACTCGATGCCGAGTGGGAGGCGGCAGCGGCGACGGTCGGGCTCGCCGAGCTCGCCCTCTCGGGCTGCTCGACCACGACCGACCACCACTACGTCTTCCCCGCGGGCGCGCCGGGGCTGCTGGAGGCGGAGATCGGGGCGGCCCGCGCCGTCGGGCTGCGGTTCCATCCGTGTCGCGGGTCGATGGACCTCGGCGCCTCGACCGGGGGCCTGCCCCCCGACGCCGTGGTGCAGGACACCGACGCGGCGCTCGCCGAGACCGAGGCGGCCGTCCGCGCCTTCCACGACCCCTCGCCCGGCTCGATGCTCCGCGTGGCCGTCGCGCCCTGCTCGCCGTTCTCCGCCAGCGCCCGGCTGATGCGGGAATCGGCCGAGGTTGCCCGGCGACTCGGGGTCCTGATGCACACCCATATCGCCGAGACGCTCGACGAGGAGGCCTACTGCCTCGCGACGTTCGGCCGCCGGCCGCTCGACCTGCTGGAGGACCTCGGCTTCCTCGGCGAGGACGTGTGGCTCGCGCACTGCGTCCACCTGTCCGACGAGGACGTCCGCCGCGTGGCGTCGACCGGCACCGGCGTGGCCTGGTGCCCCACGTCGAACCTGCGGCTCGGCTCGGGCGTGGCGCGCGCGCGCGACCTGCTGGACGCCGGCGCGCGGGTCGGGCTCGGCGTCGACGGCTCGGCGTCGAACGATGGGGGCGACCTGCTGGCCGAGGCCCGCCAGGGGATGCTCGCGAGCCGCGGCGGCGGCCTCGCCGGGGCGGTCTCGGCACGCGAGGCGCTGCGCGCGGCGACCCGGGGCGGGGCCGCGTGCCTCGGCCGCGACGACGTGGGCTCGATCGAGCCCGGCAAGCGCGCCGACGTGGCCCTGTTCCGCGTGGACGGCCTTGGCTTCGCCGGGGCCGAGGCGGACCCGGTGGCCGCCCTGCTGCACTGCGCCCCCCGCCGGGCGCGCGACCTGTTCGTGGAGGGCCGCCGGGTGGTTGCGGGGGGCCGGCTCACCGGCGTCGACGAGGACGCGGCGGCGGCCGAGGGTCGACGCGTCGGCCTCCGCATCGCGAGGGGCGGCGGCGACGAGGGGAGCGCCTGATGGACACGAGGGTCGGCGAACGAACGCGGGGCGGCATCGGTGAGCGCGTGCCGCGCATCGACGGAGTGCCGAAGGTGCAGGGGTCGTTCGCCTTCGGCGGCGACCTGTGGATGGACGGGATGCTGTGGGGCGTCGCAGTGCGCAGCCCGCACGCGCACGCGCGCATCCTCGGCATCGACGTCGCGGGGGCGCTCGCCACCCCTGGGGTTCGGGCGGTGCAGCTCGCCTCCGACGTACCGGGCAAGCGGACCTTCGGCCTGGAGTTCTCTGACCAGCCGGTCCTCG
>JAJYHN010000161.1 GCA_021784765.1 Actinomycetes bacterium | reverse complement strand
GCCCCCGGCTCGGCGAGGCGCCGGGGGCGCTCGCCCGCGCCGCCGCCCTGGCCGAGGGCGCCGGCGGGCGCTTCGCCCTGCTGGCGCGGCGCTCGAACGACCGGGGCGCGTTGCGCGCCGGGCTCCACCCCGGCCTGCTGCCCGGCGGGCGCATGGTCGACGATCCGGACCGTCGCGCGCAGGTCGAGGTGCCCTGGGGCACGCTGCTGCCCTCGGCGCCGGGCCGGGACACCGCGGCGATCCTACGCGCCGCCGCCGACCGCGAGATCAGGACGCTGTTCCTTGTCGGGGTGGACCCGCTGCGCGACTTCCCCGACGCGGCGCTCGCCCGGCGCGCCCTGGAGAACGTGACGCACACGGTCGTCGTCGACATCGCCGAGCACGGCATGGCGATGTACGCCGACGCGCTCCTGCCGGCGGCCGCGTACCTGGAGAAGGACGGCCACGTGACCGACTGGGAGGGGCGGGCGCAGCGCCTGCGCCCGGTGCGCAGCCCAGCCGGGCTCGCGCGATCCGACTGGCAGATCTTCCAGGCGCTCTCGGCCTTCCTGGGCAGGGATCTCGGCTTCCACGCGATCGAGGACCTGCGCGAGGAGATGGCCCGCCTGTGGGCCGCGTCCGAGGGAGCGGGAAGCGGCCCGGCGCCGGCGACAGGTGCGCCGGCGACAGGTGCGCCGGCGACAGGTGCGCCGGCGACCCCGACGCCGCCGACCGTCGTGGGGGTCGACGACCACCAGGTCGTGCTGTTCTCCTACCCGCTGCTCGTCGACGAGGGCCGGCAGTCCGCCGGCGCCGACCGGCTGAAGGCCGCCCTCGAGGAGCCGGCGTTCGTGGAGGTCCATCCGCTCGACGCCGAGCGCCTGGGCGTGGTCGACGGTGGGACGGCGCGGGTCGAGACGAAGGCGGGCTCGGCGCTCCTGCCGGTGCGCGTCAGCGAGCACGTGGCGGCGGGGTCGGCGTTCGTGCCCTGGAACCAGCCCGGCCTCGCGGCGAACACCCTGTTCTCGGGGCGCCCGACCGCGGCCGCGACGGTCGCCCCGGCGGGGGAGGGGTCCGGCGCATGAGCCCGGTGCTCGCCTCGATCGACTGGACGGCCTGGCTGCTGCTGATCGTCCGGGTGATCGTGATCTTCGCGCTGGTCATGGTCTACCTGGTGCTGGTGATCTGGTTCGAGCGCAAGGCCGTGGCCGACATGCAGACCCGTATCGGGCCGAACCGCGCCGGTCCCTTCGGCGTGCTGCAGACCATCGCCGACGGGGTCAAGCTCCTGCTGAAGGAGGAGATCATCCCCGAGACGGCCGACCTGCCGGTCTACCTGATCGCGCCGCTCGCCTCGGCCGTTCCCGCGCTGCTGGCGTTCGCCGTGATCCCGCTCGGCCCGAGCGTCACGATCGCCGGCCACACGGTGCCGTTCCAGATCTCCGACCTGTCGGTCGGGATCCTCTGGATCCTCGCGATGGCCTCGCTCGCGGTCTACGGGGTGGTGCTCGCCGGGTGGTCGAGCGGCACCAACTACCCGCTGATCGGCTCGGTGCGCTCGAGCGCGCAGATGATCTCCTACGAGGTCGGGATGGGCCTCGGCCTCGTCGCGGTCGTCCTGTACGCGGGGACGCTCACGATGAGCGGCATCGTGGCGGTGCAGGCGCGGCACTTCGGCGTGCCGGGGTTGACGTGGCTGCCGAAGTGGAACCTCTTCATGCAGTTCCCGGCGTTCCTCATCTACGTCGTCGCGGCCTTCGCCGAGACCAACCGGCCCCCGTTCGATCTGCCGGAGGCCGAGACCGAGCTGGTGGCCGGGTACCACACCGAGTACTCGGGCATGAAGTTCGCGATGTTCTACCTGGCCGAGTACATGCACATGATCACGGTCTCGTCGGTGGCCGTGACGCTGTTCCTCGGCGGGTGGCGTGGCCCGATCTTCCCGGTCGTGCGGTGGCTGTGGCCGCTGGTGTGGTTCGTGGCGAAGGTCACCGTGATGATCTTCGTGTTCATCTGGGTCCGGGCAACGCTGCCGCGCATGCGCTACGACAAGCTGATGGCGTTCGGCTGGAAGGTCATGATCCCGATCGGCCTGGTCTGGGTCCTCGCCACCGGCGGCATCGTCGCGCTGCCGCCCGCCTACGGGGCGTGGCGCGCCGGCGCGATCGTCGGGTTCGGCGTCCTCGCGCTGATCCTGCTGCTCGGTCCGGTGATTCGCGGCGGGCCCGCGAGGGCGCCGGTCGAGGCGCCGACGAGGGGGGTGAGCGGGTGAGCGAGCGGATCGACGAGCGCGCGGGGCGGCGTCCCGTCGGCGCGCGCGATGTCCTCACGGGCGTCGGGAAGGTCGCGCAGGGGTTCTCGGTGACCCTGCGGCAGATGTTCCGGCCGCCGGTGACCGACGAGTACCCGAAGGAGATCCGGCCGCTGCCGGAGCGCTCGCACATCGGGCGTCACCTGCTGAACCGTCACGAGAACGGCCTGGAGAAGTGCATCGGCTGCGAGCTGTGCGCCTGGGCGTGCCCGGCCGACGCGATCTTCGTCAAGGGTGCCGACAACGATCCCGAGCACCCGGTGTCGGCCGGCGAGCGGCACGCGGAGATCTACCAGATCAACTACCTGCGCTGCATCATGTGCGGGATGTGCGTGGAGGCCTGCCCCACGCGCGCGCTGACGCTCACCCCCGCCTTCGAGATGGCCTTCGAGAGCCGCGAGGACGCGATCTTCGAGAAGCACCAGCTGCTCGAGCCGCCGCCGCTGCCGGGGACGGGGCCCGGGACGGAGGAGGGCAGGTAGATGCCCCAGCTCGTCCTGTTCTGGATCCTCGCGCCGATCTCGATCGTGGCGGCGTTCGGGATGGTGCTCGCCCGCAACGCCGTGCACTCGGCGCTGTTCCTGATCGTGACGTTCTTCAGCCTCGCCGTCGCGTTCCTGGCGCTCGGCTCGCCGTTCCTGTTCGTCGTCCAGATCATCGTGTACGCCGGCGCGATCATGGTCCTGTTCCTGTTCGTGATCATGCTGCTCGGCGTCGATCGCGAGGAGAGCATGCGCGAGCGAATCGCCGGGCAGCGGTGGATGGCGCTGCTGCTCGGGCTCGGGCTGCTGGCCGAGGTGACCGCGGCCGTGCGCCTCGGGATCGGCATCCGGACGCGGGCCGCCGGCGACTTCAACGTCCTCGTGAACCACGGCGACAACGTCCGTGCGCTGGCCGGAGTGCTGTTCAACGGCTACTTCCTGCCGTTCGAGGTCACCTCCGTGCTGCTGATCGTCGCCGCCGTCGGCGTGATCCTGCACGCGCGGCGCCGGCACGGCGACGGGGGACCGCTCGACCGGGCCGATGCGCCGCCCGGCGAGCCCCTCCCGCTGGAGGAGCCGGGAGGCTCCACCCCGGTCGACCCGGAGTCCGCCGGGGTCTCCGGAGCTGCGGGGCCCGTGGGGGCGGCCCGATGAGACACCCTTTGTCAACCTCCTCACGCAGCGCGGGGCTGGAGAGCCCTTCGTCGGTTCTCGGCGTGGACCCCCTCGTCGTAGGGGACCCCCTTGCGAAGGCAGTGCCACAGCACCTCGAGCCATCGGTTCCCGAGCGCCCGGAGCGCTGCGTGGTGGGTCTTGCCCCGAGCCCGTTGGGCGTCGTAGAACTCCCGGGCCCACCCGGAGGTCTGAAGGGAGCAGAACGCCCACTGCTGCACGGCGTTCGCAAGGTGGCGGTTGCAGGCAAGGCGCGAGGCCACCACGAACTCGCTCTTGCCGGAGCGTCTCGTGACGGGGGCCTTCCCCCCGTAGCATGCAAGCGAGTTCGGCGTGGAGAACTGCTCAGGATGATCGCCGATCTCACCGGCGACCCTGGCGGCGAGACGAGCTCCCAGGCCGGGAAAGCTTCGGTAGATCTCGCCGTCAGGGCTCGCCTGCCCCGCCTCGGTCCCTCCTGTGGCCGGGAGCTTGGCGAGCAGCTCGCCCATCCGCCGCTCCCATGCCCGGCGCTGGGCCCCGATCGCAAGGAGCTGGGAGGCGCCGAGGCGGATCGTGTCGGCCTTGGCCCGGACCAGGTAGGCCCTCGGGGCGAACTGGGAGGACCCCAGGGCCTCCTGCAGCCGCTTGGCGGCCCGGTCCGGCCAGCCGTGCCTCGCCCGCCGGAACAGGGCCTCGAGCTCTGCCTCGGTGGCCGCCCGGGCAGCCTCGGCGGTGGGGTAGGCGACCAGGACCTGCAGGAACGTCGGCGCCCCGAGGTCCTCGCCGGCGAACGCAAGGGCCTCGGGGAACGCCGCGATGAGGTCGGCCCGCAGGCGGTTCAGCAGCCTTCGCTCGTCTCGAGCGGCCCGCTCGTCGTCGCGGGCGAGCACCCGGAGCTCCGCCGCGGCCTCCCCGTGGGGGATGAGCGGCCGCAGCACGGCATGGCGGTCCAGCGCCAGCAGGCACAGGATCCTCGCGTCCTCGCCGTCGTCCTTCTTCCTCGCCGGACCGCGCCGGCGGGCCACGAGATCCGGGTTCACCGGGACCACGGCGTAGCCCGCCTCCACCAGGGCCTCCACCAGGTGGCCGTGCTTGGTCTCCAGGGCCACCCGGACCTCGGCCGGGTCGGGCTCGAGCTGCCCGATCCGCTCGATCAGTCGTGCCACCGCCTCCGGCCGGTGGGCGAGAGAGAACTCCTCGATCACCCCGTCGGCCGGACGCCCCAGAGCCACCTGGTTGGAGTCCTCGGCCCAGTCGATCCCTACACCCAGCACATCGCCTCCTCCCCTCGTCGAGCGATCGGGCTGGAGGCGCGGCGCCGTGCTGATGGACCAGTCCTCGTGGGACGACACCCTTGTGGGCGTCGGGCCTCCGGGACGAGCCCCGGGGGAAGCCGTCTCATTTCAGTCCTCGCGGGACAAGCGCAGGAAGCTTTCCCCCAGGGCACGCCACGACCGAACCGTAGAGCCGACCATGGCTCCAGAGTGGGAGGGTAGAGCCATCAGCGCGCCGATCGGCCTCTACGTGCTGCTCGCCGCGGTGCTGTTCACGATCGGGACCGCCGGCGTGCTGGTCCGGCGCAACGCGCTGGTGATCTTCATGTCGATCGAGCTGCAGCTGAACGCCGTGAACCTCGCCCTGGTCGCCTTCTCGCGCTACTGGGGGAGCCTCGACGGGCAGGTGCTGGCGTTCTTCTCGATGGTGGTGGCGGCGGCCGAGGTGGTCGTCGGGCTGGCCATCATCGTGACCCTGTACCGGCGGCGGCGCAGCGCCGACGTCGACGACGCGCGACTGCTGCGGTGGTGAGGGGGGTGGCCGGACGATGATCGCGCTGGTCCCCCTCTTCCCGCTCGCGGCCGCGGCGATCCTGCTCTCGACCGGGCGGCGCTGGCGCGGCGCCTCCGCGGGCTGGCTGGCCTCGTTCGCCGTGGCGGCCTCGTTCGCCGTGGCGCTCGCTGAGCTCTCGAGCCTGCTGTCGAAGGCGGCCCCGGCGCGACACGTGATCACGACCCTGTACCGTTGGGTGGCCGTCGGCGGGTTCTCGGTGGACATCTCCTTTCGAGCCGACCCGCTGTCCTCGGTGATGACGCTCGTGGTCTCGGGCGTCGGCCTCCTGATCTTCGTCTACGCGATCGGCTACATGCGCGGCGATCCGCGATTCCCGCGGTTCTTCGCCCACATGAGCCTGTTCGTGTTCTTCATGCTGGTGCTGGTCACCGCCGAGAACTTCCTGCTGCTGTACGTCGGCTGGGAGGGCGTCGGTCTCTGCTCGTACCTGCTGATCGGGTTCTGGTTCGAGCGCCCGTCGGCGGCGGCGGCGGCGAAGAAGGCCTTCGTCGTCACGCGGATCGGCGACACCGCGTTCCTGCTCGGGATCCTCCTGATCTGGGCGAAGGTCCACTCGCTCGACTTCGAGGTGGTGTTCCACCAGGCGCCGGCCCTGGCCGGTGGGACGGTCACGGCGATCGCCCTGCTGCTGCTCGGCGGCGCGGTCGGCAAGTCGGCGCAGCTGCCGCTGTCGACCTGGCTCCCCGATGCCATGGAGGGCCCGACGCCCGTGTCGGCGCTGATCCACGCCGCGACGATGGTGACGGCGGGCGTGTACCTGGTCGTGCGGGCCCATGCGATCTACGCGGCGACGAGCGCCGGAACCGAGGCCGTCGCGCTGGTCGGGCTGATCACCGCGCTGTACGGCGGGCTGTCGGCGATCGCACAGGACGACATCAAGCGGGCGCTCGCCTACTCGACCATGAGCCAGATCGGCTTCATGTTCTTCGGCGCGGGGATCGGCGCGCCCTCGCTCGCGATCTTCCTGCTCGTGACCCACGCGATCTACAAGGCCCTCCTGTTCATGGGGGCCGGCAGTGTGATCCACGGCCTGCACGACGAGCAGGACATGATGAAGATGGGCGGGATGCGCCGGGCGATGCCGCTCACGGGGGTGCTGTGGATCGCGGGCGCCTGGGCGATCTCGGGCATCCCGCCGTTCGCCGGGTTCTTCTCCAAGGACGAGATCATCTCGGCGGCGTCGCTGTCCGGCCACACGGTGATGTGGGGATTCGCGCTGGTCGGCGCCGTCCTCACCGCCGTGTACGCGTGGCGGGCGACGTTCATGACGTTCTTCGGCGAGACGCGGGTCGAGCGCGAGCCGCACGAGTCGCCGGCCGTGATGACCGGGCCGATGACGCTGCTCGCGATCGGGGCCCTGCTCGCCGGCCTGCTCGGGCTGAAGGCCACCGGTGGGGTGCTGGTGCGCTTCCTGCAGCCGGTCGTCGGCCTGCCGCCCCAGGCGGGGCAGGGCCTCTCCGAGAGCGGCCTGACCGTGATCTCGACCGTCCTCGCGCTGGTCGGGTTCGTCGTGGCCTGGTTCGTCTACGGGTCCGGGCGGTTCGACTGGGTGGCGCTGCGGGTGCGCCTGGCCGGCCTGAAGCGCGCCGGGATGTCGGCCTTCTACCTCGACGACGTCTATGCGACCGTGATCGGGGGGCCGGCGAAGCTCGCGGCCGCGTTCACGGCCTTCGCGATCGACCTGCGCATCATCGACGGCATCGTGACGTGGATGGCGCGCGGGGTCGGGATGGCGGCCGTGTACGGCCGCAGGGTGCAGAGCGGCCTCGTGCGCACCTACGCGCTGGTCTTCCTGGTCGGCGTGGTCGGAGTCCTCTGGTACGTGGCGGTGAAGATCTGATGCACGGGTTCCCCTGGCTCGCCGTGGTGACGTTCGCGCCGCTCGCCGGCGCCCTGGTGCTGGCGTTCGTGCCGTCGCGGAACACCGCGGCGATCCGCTGGTGGTCGCTGGTCGTGACGCTCGCGACCTTCGGGCTGGCGCTCGGCATGCTCGCGCAGTTCCAGGCTCGTGCGGGGTTCCAGCTGGTCGAGGACGTGTCGTGGATCGGTCCGCTCCACGCCCGGTTCCTCCTCGGGGTCGACGGCATCAGTGTGTTCATGGTGGTGCTGAC
>JAJYHN010000097.1 GCA_021784765.1 Actinomycetes bacterium | reverse complement strand
CTGCTCTGGAGCCACGGACACGCGCTCCTCTGGGAGGTCTCGGGAGCCGTTGGGGTGGTCGCCGCCCTGCTCGCGCTCGCCGCGCGCGGCCCCCGGGACGCCCGGGAGCAGCAGGCCGCCGGGGCCAAGGAGCGGGTCCGCTCGGCCACCCCTGCAGTCGAGCCGGTCCCGTTCGAGCCGTTCCTCGCCGCCGGCGGCGTCCCGGACCCGGACCCGGACCCGCCGCCGGATCCGGGCGCCGAGTCCTCCGCCCGGCCCGGCGAGCCCGGGGGGCGCGCCGACCGCTTCGTCGGCCTGCCGGCCCCACGTCGTCGCGGGGGCAGGCACCGCAGACGTTGACGATCGTATCGGCCAGATATATCGTTGCGATATATCCGGGTGATACATCGACGCGATCGGAGGCGCGGTTCCGGCATGCTCGAGCTGGCGATCCTGGGGCTCCTCAAGGAGCGCTCCATGCACGGCTACCAGCTGAAGAAGCACCTCACGGACACGCTGGGGAGCTTCTGGCAGGTGTCGTACGGCTCCCTGTATCCCACGCTCCGGCGGCTGCAGCGCGACGGCGCGGTGGAGATGATCTTCCCGAAGGACGAGGTCGGGCGGCGCAAGAACGTCTACCGGATCACCCCCGAGGGTGAGCAGCTGTTCGCCGAGCTCCTCGAGCGCGCCGGCGCCGAGGCCAGCGAGGACAACGGCTTCTCGGTGCGGTTGACGTTCTTCAAGTACCTGAAGCCCGAGACGCGGATCCGGCTGCTCGAGCGGCGTCGCGCCTACCTCGAGGGTCGGTTCTCCGACCTCAAGCAGTCGCTCGCGGCCTATCGCGAGCGGATCGACAACTACACGTTGTCGCTGATGAACCACCAGCTCGCCGCCACCGAGACCGACATCCGGTGGCTGGACGATCTGATCCGCGCGGAGCAGGTGCGCGAGGCCGAGCCCGCGTCCCGGCGCCGCCGCGCCTCGCAGAAGGAGCGTGCCTGAATGAGCAGCAACGAGAAGGTCCGCCTCGCCATCGTCGGCGTCGGGAACTGCGCCTCGTCCCTGGTGCAGGGCCTCGAGTACTACAAGGACGCGGACCCGGCAGAGCACGTGCCCGGCCTCATGCACGTGAAGCTCGGCCCCTACCACGTCCGCGACGTCGAGGTCGTGGCCGCGTTCGACGTCGACGCGAAGAAGGTCGGCAAGGACGTCGCCGAGGCGATCTTCACCGAGCCGAACAACACCATCAAGTTCGCCGACGTGCCTCCGACCGCCGTGACCGTGCAGCGGGGGCCGACGCTCGACGGGCTCGGCCGCTACTACCGCGAGGTCATCGAGGAGTCCACCGACGAGCCGGTCGACGTGGCCGCCGCCCTGCGCGAGGCGGGCGCCGACGTCGTCGTCAGCTACCTCCCGGTCGGCAGCGAGCAGGCCGCCCGGCACTACGCCCAGGCCGCGATCGACGCCGGGTGCGGGCTCGTGAACTCGATGCCGGTGTTCATCGCGTCCAACCGCGAGTGGGCGCAGAAGTTCGTCGACGCCGGGCTGCCGATCGTCGGCGACGACATCAAGAGCCAGGTCGGCGCCACGATCACCCACCGCGTGCTCGCCAAGCTCTTCGAGGACCGCGGCGTGCAGCTCGAGCGGACCTACCAGCTGAACTTCGGCGGCAACATGGACTTCATGAACATGCTCGAGCGCGAGCGGCTGCAGTCCAAGAAGATCAGCAAGACCCAGTCCGTCCAGAGCCAGCTGCGCGAGGGCCTGCCCAAGGACGACATCCACATCGGGCCCTCCGACCACGTCCCGTGGCTGCAGGACCGCAAGTGGGCGCAGATCCGCCTGGAGGGCAAGGCCTTCGGCGACGTGCCGCTGAACGTCGAGCTGAAGCTCGAGGTCTGGGACTCTCCCAACTCGGCCGGGATCGTGATCGACGCCGTCCGGTGCGCGAAGGTCGCCCTGGACCGCGGGATCGCGGGGCCGCTGATCGGGCCGTCCGCGTACTTCATGAAGTCCCCGCCGGTGCAGTTCTCCGACGACGCCGCCCACGAGATGGTCGAGGAGTTCCTGCTCGGCAACGGCGCCTCGAAGAAGGCCGACTGGTCGGCGTTCTTCGACGCTCAGACCGCGTCCTCCTGACGGGAGGACCGGGGCGATCCGGCACGGAGGCGGCCGATCGGCCGCCTCCGCCGTCGTTCCCGGACGGTCCGGGTCGCGCCTGGACCTAGACTTCGGTCATGGAGGGAAGCCTCGCCCGAGCGCGTGCCGCCCTCGCGTCCCGCGACTTCCGCTTCGTGCTGAGCGCGAGGCTCGTCAGCCAGTTCGCCGACGGCGTGTTCCAGGCCTATCTGGTGGACCGCATCGTGTTCCTGTCCACCGACACGAAGGGGACGGCCGTGGGCGTGGCGGTGGCCCTGGCCCTGCTGGTGATCCCCTACTCGGCGGTCGGGCCGTTCGTCGGCGTCTTCGTCGACCGCTGGTCGCGCCGCCGCATCCTGCTCGTGACCCCGCTCGTGCGGGCGGCCGTCGCCCTCCCGCTGCTCGCCCAGCACGGGGGCGCCACGTGGCCGACCTACGTCCTCGCGCTGGTGGTGGTGTCGCTCGACCGCTTCTACCTGACCACCGCCGGCGCGGTCATGCCGGCCGTCGTCCCCGCCGAGGACCTCCTGGTCGGCAACGCCATGGCGGGTGCGCTCGGAACGGTCACGACGTTCCTCGGCCTGTTCGCCGGGAGCCAGGTGGCCGCGGCCACCGGCGCCTCGGTCCTCGCGGGGGTCACCGCCGGGCTTCTCGGGGCCTCCGGCGCGCTCGCCGCCGGCATCGGCCGGCCGCTGCGCACGAACCTGCCCCCGGTCCGCCTGCTCGCCGAGGTGCGCCGCATCGCCGTCGACTTCGCGGCCGGGGCCCGGCGCTTGGTCGCGACCCCGCCGGCCTTCGGCGGGATCGTCACCGTCACGCTCGACCAGATCCTGTTCGGGATCGTCACCGTCCTGTCGATCGTCGTGTTCCGCCACCGCTTCCACGGCGGGGTCGCCTCGTACGGACGGATCATCGGCGTCGGCGGGGTCGGGCTCGTCCTCGGCACCTTCGCCGTCGGCGCGCTCGAGTCGCGCGGGCTGTCGAAGCCCCGAATCGTGGCGCTGGCGTTCGCGCTCGGCGGGCTCGCATGCGCGGCGGCGGCGCCGGCCCTCGCCCCGCCGTCGGTCCTCGCCGTCTCCTTCCTGCTCGGGCTCGCCTACCCGTGGAAGAAGATCCCGGTCGACACCGTCACCCAGCAAGCCGTCCCCGACCGCTTCCGGGGGCGAGTCTTCGCCGTCTACGACCTCGGCGCCTCGATGGCCCGGGTGGTCGGCGCGGTGATCGCGGCCGCCCTCCTCCCGCATCTCTCGGTCCCGGCGATCCTCGAGGGGATCGGCCTCTGCTACCTAGCCTGGACGGCCGTCGTCCCGGCCTGGCTCGCCCGGCCCGTTCGCGCGAGGGTCCGCTTCTACGCCGGCGGCCGGGCCGAGGAGACGCCGCGCGCGATCGTCGTCGGCGGGGAGGAGGAGCCGGTCGAGGTCGTCCGCTCCTGGACCGAGCAGGCCGCCGGGGTCGTGCGGCGGCGCTTCCGCGTCCGCGGTCTCGAGTCCGAGCTCGACCTCGTCGAGGACCCGGCCGGCGGGCGCTGGCTGGTGCGCGAGGCTCAGCGCGGGACGCCGATCCGGCCCGGCGGCCAGTAGCGCAGGCGCACCACCCCGCGGATCGCCTTGCGGCCGACCGCACCGAACGTCCGGCTGTCGGTGCTCGCCTCCGTCCGGTCCCCCTCCACCCAGAGCTCCCCGGGACCGAGCCGCCGCCCGTCCGGCGCCAGGTCGCCCGCGGCCCCGCGCACCCGCTTGGCCAGCTCGAAGCCGGGCGCGCGCGGGTCCTCCACGACCACGATCGCCCCGCGCCGCACCTCGCCCCGGGCAAAGGTCGCGATCAGGTAGTCGCCCGGCAACAGGGACGGGGCCATGCTCCCCCCCTCGACGGCGATCCGGAAGGGCCGCGCGCGCAGCGCCGCCCAGGCCGCGCCGGCTCCTGCGGCGAGCGCGCACGCGGCCGCGGCAGAGCGCCGACCGCCGCCCCCGTTCGATCCAACCACCCGTGATAGCGTGGAGCTCATCCGCAATCCCGCCGACGTCATCGTCCCGAGAGGAGACACGATGGTAGCGAAGACCCTGGCAGGTCTGCTGCGACCCTCACGCGTCGCGCACGCGCACTGCGACCTTCCCTGTGGCGTCTACGACCCCGCACAGGCGCGCATCGAGGCCCAGTCCGTCAAGGCGATCCAGGAGCGGTACCAGAACGCCGAGAAGACGAAGTCGGCCGCCGAGACGCTCGAGGACTACCGTGGCCGGTGCGTCGCGATCAAGGAGGAGCGGGCCAACCTCGTCAAGGAGCACCTCTGGATCCTCTGGACCGACTACTTCAAGCCCGAGCACCTGGAGAAGCACCCGCAGCTGCACGAGCTGTTCTGGAAGGCCACCAAGGAGGCCGGCCTCGCCAAGAAGTCGGTGGACCCGGAGCAGGGCCAGAAGCTGGTCGACGCGATCGACGGCATCGCCGAGATCTTCTGGGAGACCAAGAAGTAAGGTCGCCTGGCCAACGGTCCGCCCGATCAGCCCCCCGCCGGGGGCGCGTCGACGAACCCCTCTCCCCACATCGCCCGGACCTCGACGGTCGCCCCGACCTCGAGCCGCTCCACCGCGGGCGGAACCACCAGCCACGCGTTCGCGGCCGCGAGCGAGGCGATCGACCCGGCCCCCTGCGGGCCGGCCGGGGCGACCAGGAGCCGCCCGTCCTCGCGCCATGCCCTGGCGCGGACCAGATGCAGCCGGCCCGGGCGCTGGCGGAACGCCGTTGCCAGCTCGCCCGCGACCGACGGTCGCGGCGTCCCGGGACGGCCCTGCAGCACGAGCAGCGCCGGGCGCACCAGCGCCTCGAAGGCGGCCAGGGCCGCGGCGGGGTTCCCCGGGAGTCCGAACACCGGGACGCGCCCGACCGCCCCGAGCGCGAACGGCTTGCCCGGCCGCAGCGCGATCCGCCAGCCGCGAGCCTCGCCGAGCCCGGCCAGGGTCTCGACCAGCAGGTCGCGCCGTCCCATCGACACCCCCCCCACGGTGAGGACCGCGTCGGCGTCGCTCGCCGCCCGTGCGAGCGCGGCCGCCAGCCGCGCCCGGTCGTCGGGCACGGGGCCGAGGACGCGCGGGTCGCACCCTGCCTCCCGCACGAGCGCCGCCAGCGCCGGCCCGGCGGCATCGTGGACCTGGCCCGGCGCCAGGACGGCGCCGGGCGGGCGGACCTCGTTCCCCGTCGAGAGCACCGCGACCCGGGGGCGCGGATGGACCCACAGCCGGGCGCGCCCGGCCGCGGCGGCCGCGGCGATCTGTCCGGGCCCGAGCCTGTCGCCGGCGGCGAGCAGCGCCGACCCCTCGGCCACGTCCTCGCCGCGGCGGCGAACGTTCGCGCCGAGCCCGACCGGCTCCACCACGGCCACGGCGCCGTCGCGCTCGAGGGTCGCCTCGACCGGGACGACGGCGTCGGCCCCCTCCGGCACCTGCGCCCCGGTCGCGATCGGGGCGGCCGCACCCGGCGGGAGCGGGGGCGGGGTATGGTCTCCGGCGAACACGCCGGAGGTGACGGGCAGGACGGCCGGCCGGCCGGGGGCCGCGGCGGCGACGTCGCCCGCACGGACCGCGTAGCCATCCATCGCCGCGTTGTCGAACGCGGGGAAGGGGACCGGCGCCCGCACCGTCTCGGCCAGCACCCGCCCGGCCGCCTCCACGAGCGACGCCTCCACGGGCGGCAGCGGCGCGACCCTCGCGAGGACCTCGGCCAGGACGGTGCCGACCGGCACGAGCTCCTCGCGAGGGTCCGGCGCCACCGGGATCCCTCAGGCCTCGGCGGCGAGCCCCTGCTCCGCCGCCCAGGCGTCGAGCAGCCGGTAGGCCTCGTCCTTGTCGATCGGGCCACGCTCCATGCGGAGCTCCAGCAGGTGGTCGAGCGCATCGCCCACGACACGTCCCGGCGCGATCCCGAGGTGCGCCATGACCTCCAGGCCGTCGAGCGGGGGCCGGAGCTCCTTCAGGTTCTCCTCCTCGGCGAGGCGCGCGATCCGGAGCTCGAGGTCGTCCTGCAGCGCCGCCAGGGCCTTGGCCTTCGCGGCGTTCCGCGTGGTGCAGTCGGCCCGCACCAGCTGGTTCAGCGGGTCGAGCAGCGCGCCGGCGTCGCGGATGTAGCGGCGAAGGGCGGAGTCGCTCCACCCGTCCTTGTAGGAGTGGAACCGCAGGTGCATCTCGACGAGCTTCGTCACGTCGTCGACCACCTCGTTCGAGTAGCGCAGCGCCCGCAGCCGCTCGCGAGCCATCCGTGCGCCGACCACCTCGTGGTGGTGGAACTGCACGCCCTCGGGGGTGATCGCGCGGGTCGCCGGCTTGCCGATGTCGTGCAGCAGCGCCGCGAGGCGGAGCTTCAGGTCGGCCTCGCATCGCTGCACGACCACGACGGTGTGCGCGAGGACGTCCTTGTGCCGATGGACGGGGTCCTGCTCGAGGCGGAGTGCCGGCAGCTCGGGCACGAACTGGTCGGCGAGCCCCGTGTCGACCATCAGCCGAAGGCCGGCCGAGGGGTCCGCAGCGACCAGCAGGCGCGAGAGCTCCTCGCGGATGCGCTCGGCCGAGACGATCGCGAGGCGCGAGGCCATGTCGCGCATCGCCGCGACCACGCGGGGAGCCGGCACGAGGTCGAGGGTGGCGGCGAAGCGCGCGGCCCGGAGCATCCGCAGGGGGTCGTCGCCGAACGAGACATGCGGGTCGAGCGGCGTGTCGAGCACCTTCGCCGACAGGTGGCGCACGCCCCCGAACGGGTCGAGGAACTCGCGGGTCGGCAGGCGCACGGCCATCGCGTTCACCGTGAAGTCACGCCGGGACAGGTCGACGTGGAGGTCGTCCGCGAAGGTCACGGCCGGCTTGCGCTCGTCCTCCGGGTAGACCTCCTTGCGGAAGGTCGTGATCTCGATCGTGTGGCCGTGCTTCTTCGCGCCGACCGTCCCGAACCGGATGCCCTGGAGGTAGCGGTGCTCGGCCCATCCCTGGATGACGCGGATCGTCTCGTCGGGGTGCGCGTCGGTCGCGAAGTCGAGGTCCTCGCGGTCGCGACCGAGGATCACGTCTCGCACGCTGCCCCCCACCAGGTACAGCTGGCGACCGGCCGCGTCGAAGCGCGCGCCGAGCTCGACCGCGAGCGGGTCGACCTCGAGCAGGGGGCCGGAAGAGGACGAGGTCACGGCCGGGGGCATCTCGCCGGTGAGGATACCCCCTCTGGGATACTCCTCCGCATGACGACGTCGCCCGCCCGGCGCCGCCGCGAGGCGAAGCGGGCGCGCGCGGCCGAGGCCGGGACCCGCGCGAGCCGGGGCCGGGCGAGCG
>JAJYHN010000120.1 GCA_021784765.1 Actinomycetes bacterium | reverse complement strand
GCCGTGGACAGGCGCCCCCGGCCACGGGGCGCGCCGGCGGGGCCCGGCCGGCGGGACGTCCGGTGGGACGCCGTTCGTCCGCCGCAGCTCCGCGCGGCCGGGGGGCGGGGCTTGTCCGAGGCGCCCTCCGGTTCGCGACGAGCCTCGCGATCGGGCTGCTCGCGCTGGCGCTCTTCGCCTGGGGCTCTCACGGCTTCCGGGGACAGGCCGCCCCGACGCGGCCGGCGCCGCCGGCCGTCGCCGTCGCCCTCGGGCGCGTGCCCCCGACGACCCTCGACGCGGTGGGGGCCGGGCACCCGCAGGTGACGCCCGCGCGCCTGCCGGCCACGACGCCGGCGCTCACCGCCGGCGGCCTGCCCGAGGTCCTCTACGTGGGGGCCGAGTACTGCCCCTTCTGCGCCGCGGAGCGATGGGCCGTCGCCGTCGCGCTGTCGCGGTTCGGCACGCTCGGGAACCTCGGGGTCACCGAGTCCTCGACCTGGGACGTCTATCCGGGGACCGCGACGCTGTCGTTCTACCGCTCGACGTACCGGAGCCCGTGGATCGCGTTCGTGCCGGTGGAGCTGCAGTCCAATCGCGCCTCGAACGTGCTCGGCCTGTTCCTCGGCCGCTACACGGCGCTGCAGACCCCGACGCGCCAGCAGGCGGCGCTGATGCAGCAGTTCGACGCCGCGCCCTACGTGGCGACGCCGGGCGCGATCCCGTTCATCGACATCGGGAACCAGCGAGTGGTCGGCGGCGCCATGTTCAGCCCGGGCGTCCTCGGCGGCCTGTCGGCCGAGCAGATCGCGACCGCCCTCGCGAATCCCGCGAGCCCGGTGGCCCGCTCGGTCGATGCCGCCGCGAACGTCCTGACGGCGGCGATCTGCGAGCTGACGCACGACCGCCCGGCCGCCGTGTGCACGAGCCCCGGGGTCCGCGCCGGCGCGGCACACCTCACGTGAGGCGGACGCCCTCGCCCCGGGCGACCCTCCCCACCACCAGCGCCTCGGCTCCGGCCGCACCGGCGACCTCGACGGCCCGTCCCGCCTCGGCCGCCGGGACGGCCACGACCATGCCGATCCCCATGTTCAGGACGCCGAACAGGCCGCGCGGCTCGAGCCCCGCGGCCTCGCCGACCATCCCGAAGATCGGCGGGGGGGTCCACGCGGAGGTGTCGACCTCGGCGCCGAGCCCCGGGGGCAGCATCCGCGGCAGGTTCTCGTGGAACCCTCCCCCGGTGATGTGCGCCGCCGAACGCGCGAGGCCGGCGTCGCGCAGCGCGAGCAGCGGCGAAACGTAGATCGCGGTCGGCTCCAGCAGCTCGTCGGCGAGCGTCCGGCCGCCGAGCGCCGCGACCGGCGCGTGAAGCGACCGGCCGTCCTCGACGAGGACGCGGCGAACCAGGCTGAACCCGTTGGAGTGCAGCCCGCTCGAGCGGAGCCCGACCAGCGCGTCGCCGGCGCGCACGTCCGAGGTCCGCAGCAGGTCCCGCTCGCGGACGATGCCCACGCAGAAGCCCGCCAGGTCGAACCGGCCCTCCTCCATCGTTCCCGGGTGCTCGGCCGTCTCGCCCCCGAGCAGCGCGCACCCGGCCCGCCGGCACCCCTCGGCCACCCCGGCCACGATCGCCGCCGCCGTCTCGGGCACGAGCCGCCCCACGGCGAGGTAGTCGAGGAAGAACAGCGGCTCGGCTCCGGTGCACGCGACGTCGTTCGCGCACATCGCGACGAGGTCGATCCCGACGGTGTCGTACCGGCCGGCCAGGCGCGCGACCTCGAGCTTGGTTCCGACCCCGTCGGTCCCGGCCGCGAGGTAGCGCCCGTCCCCCAGGTCGACCAGCCCGGCGAACCCGCCGACGCCCTGGACGACCTCCGGCCGGGTCGCGCCGGCGGCGAGCGCCCGGTACAGGCCGACGGCCCGCGCGGCGGCCGCGACGTCGACGCCGGCGCGCCGGTACGCCTCCTCGCCCGAGCGCACGACGACCGTCCGCTTCAACCGGTCTCGAGGGCGAACTTCGAGGGCTCCCGCTCCCCCACCGGGATCGGGTACTCGCCGTCGAAGCAGGCGCGGCAGAACGCGCCCTTCGGCGCCTGCGTGGTCGCGACCAGCGCGCCGAGCGACAGGTACGCGAGCGAGTCGGCCCCGACGAAGTCGCGGACCTCGTCGACCTCGCGCCCGGCGGCGACCAGCTCGCCGCGCGTGGACATGTCGATGCCGTAGAAGCAGGGCCAGCGGACCGGGGGGCTCGTGATCCGCAGGTGGACCTCCACGGCACCCGTCTCGCGCAGCACCTGCACGATCTGGCGGGTGGTCGTCCCCCGCACGATGGAGTCGTCGACGACCACCAGGCGCCTGCCCCGCACGGCGTCGGGCAGCGGGTTCAGCTTCAGCTTGACGCCGCGCTGGCGGAGCGCCGGCGTCGGCTCGATGAACGTCCGGCCGATGTAGCGGTTCTTCATGAGACCGTCGCCGTACGGGATGCCGGAGACCTCGGCGTAGCCCTGCGCGGCCGAGGTCGCCGTGTCGGGCACCGGCACGACCATGTCGGCCTCGACCGGCGCCTCGCGCGCGAGCTGCCGCCCCATCTCGCGGCGAGCCTCGTGCAGCGAGCGCCCGTACATGCGCGAGTCCGCGCGCCCGAGGTAGACGAACTCGAACAGGCAGAGGGCCGGGCGCGGCGCCTCGGCGAAGCGCATCGAGCGAAGCCCGCGGTCGTCGATCCCCACCAGCTCGCCGGGCTCGACCTCCCGCACGTAGGTCGCCCCGACGACGTCCAGAGCGGCGGTCTCGGACGCGAGGACCCATCCCCCGCCCGGCAGCCGCCCGATCCCGAGCGGCCGCAGCCCGTGGGGGTCACGCGCGCCGTACAGCGTGCGCTCGTCCAGCATGACGAACGAGAAGGCGCCGGAGAGGCGCGGCAGCACGTGCAGGGCCGCCTCCTCCAGCGAGGCGTCGACCATCCGCCGGGCGAGCAGCGTCGAGACCAGGTCCGAGTCGGTGGTCGCGGGACCCCGCTCGCCCACCTCGGCCGCGAGCTCGCCGGTGTTCACGAGGTTCCCGTTGTGCCCGAGCGCCAGCCCCCCTCGCCCGGCCGTCTTGAAGGTCGGCTGCGCGTTCTCCCAGGTCGTCGACCCGGTCGTCGAGTAGCGCGTGTGCCCGATGCACAGGTGGCCCTGCAAGGAGGCCAGCGATCGCTCGCTGAAGACCTGCGAGACGAGGCCGAGCTCGCGGAAGACGAGGATGTTGGTCCCGTCGGAGACGGCCATCCCGGCCGACTCCTGCCCGCGGTGCTGCAGGGCGTACAGCCCGAAGAACGTGAGGTGCGCCACCTCCTCGTCCGGCGCGTAGACGCCGAACAGGCCGCAGGCTTCCTTCGGGTGATCGCTCCCCACCGTGCCTCGATGGTACCAAGGGGGCCGCCACCGTCGGAATCGGCGAGCGGGCCCCGGGTGTGGTAGGAACGTCGCGGACGGAGCACGTCGAACGGCGCGGAACGGGTCGGGGCGAGGCGAGGCGGAGCGGGCGGGGCGGATGCGCGGGATGAACCGATGGGCGATCCTCGCCGGGTACGGGCTGCTCGACGCCGCGACCCAGCTCACCTGGCTCTCGTTCGCGCCGATCACGACCGAGACCGCCCGCGCGCTGCACGTCGGGGTCGGGGCGGCCGGGGACCTCGCGGCGGCGTTCCCGCTCGTCTACATCCTGCTGGCGCTGCCCACGGGGCGGTGGCTCGACCGCCGGTTCGCCAGGGCGCTCGGCGCCGGGGCGCTCCTCACGGGCGGCGGCGCGCTGCTTCGGGTGGCCGACCCGTCGAGCTTCGCCTGGCAGCTCGCGGGGCAGGCGGTGATCGCGGCCGGGCAGCCGCTGGTGCTGAACGCGATCACGAAGATCGTCGCGCGCCACTTCCCCGAGGGCGAGCGCGCGACCGCGATCTCGCTCGGCAGCGTGGCGCTGTTCGTCGGGATCCTCGCCGCGATGCTGACCGGCCCCGTCCTGTTCGACGCCGGCGGGCTCGCGGCGGTGCTCTCCGTGCACGCGGCGGTCGCGGTGGCCGGGGCCCTGTGGATGCTCGCGGCGCTGCGGACCCCGGCGGCCTACGCGGCGGCCGAGCCCTCGACGACCGTCAGCCTTCGCTGGCTCGCCCGCGACCCCCTGCTCTGGAAGCTCGGCGGGCTGCTGTTCGTCGGGATGGGCATCTACAACGCGGTCGCGACCTGGCTGCAGCCGATCCTCGCCGACTTCCGCGTCGGGGGCGCCGACGCCGGGAACCTCTTCGCGCTGATGACCTTCGCCGGGATCATCGGGGCCGGCGTGCTGCCGCCCGTGGTGGCGGGGCGGGACCGGCGCCGGATGATGCTCGCGGTCGCCGTCGCCGTCACGGCCGCGACGTTCGGGGCGCTGGCCGCCGCCCACAACCTCGCGTGGCTGTCGGTGTGGCTGTTCGTCGACGGCCTGGTGCTGATGGCGAGCCTGCCGGTCGTGCTCGACTGGTCGGAGCTGCACGTCGGCCAGGAGCGCCAGGGCGCCGCCACCGGCTTCCTGATGCTGGCCGGGAACCTCGGCGGGCTCGTGCTGGTCCTCGTGGCCCAGGCCGTGATCCACGACCCGTACCTTCCGCTCGCCGCGCTCGCCGCGGCCGCGGTCGGGGGCCTGGCGCTCACGGGCACGCTTCCGCGCCGGGTCGGAATGGCGGGGCCGGGCGCGCCGACGGGGCCGGCCACGGAGCCCCAGCCCGCCGGCTGACTCCGGTCGGACTCCGGCCGGGAGACGACGAACGAGAGGAGCGCCATGGACCCCCCCGAGCTGATGGCCGCGATCGAGCGCCAGCTCAAGCCGTACCGGGAGGCGTTCCCGACCTTCGACCGCCTGCCGGAGGAGGGACGGGCGCGCGAGGAGGTCCTCGACCTGCTGGCGCGCCTCTCGGCCGCCGAGGAGGGCCGGTGGCGGAGCGGCTACGCCTCGGGCGCCGTCTACCAGGGCGACCGCGAGCACGTGGAGTTCCTGAACGCCGCCTACGCCCTGCACTCACAGAGCAACCCGCTCCACGCCGACCTCTGGCCGAGCGCCGCCAAGTTCGAGGCCGAGATCGTCGCGATGGCCGCCGACCTGCTGGGCGGCGCGCACGCGGATCCGGCGCGGCCGGTGGTCGGGACCGCGTCCTCGGGCGGGACCGAGAGCATCCTGCTCGCGATGAAGGCCTACCGGGACCACGCCCGGGCGCGGCGCGGCATCGAGCGGCCGTCGATGGTGGTTCCCGAGACGGCCCACGCGGCGTTCGACAAGGCCGCGCAGTACCTCGGCATCCGGAAGGTCACGGTGCCGATCGACGCGGGCTTCCGCGCGGACCTCGACGCGGTCCGGGCGGCGATCGACGGGGACACCGCGGTGATCGTCGGCTCCGCGCCCTCGTTCCCCCACGGGGTCATCGACCCGATCGCCGAGCTCGCGGCCCTCGCCGGGGAGCACGGGGTCGGCTGCCACGTCGACGCGTGCCTCGGCGGGTTCGTGCTGCCGTTCGCCGAGGCCCTCGGCGCGCCGGTGCCGCCCTTCGACTTCCGCCTGCCCGGCGTGACCTCGATGTCGGCCGACACCCACAAGTACGGCTACGCCGCCAAGGGCTCCTCGGTCGTGCTCTACCGGGGCAACGACCTGCGCCACCACCAGTACTACGCGACCGCCGACTGGCCGGGCGGCCTGTACTTCTCGCCGACGTTCGCCGGCAGCCGGCCGGGCGCGCTGTCGGCGGCAGCGTGGGCGGCGATGGTCGCCACCGGGCGGCGGGGCTACCTGGAGGCCGCGCGGGCGATCCTGGACGCGGCCGCGACGGTCCGCGAGGGAATCGCGGCCGTCCCCGGCCTGCGGATCCTCGGCGACCCGCTGTGGGTGATCGCGTTCGCCTCCGACGAGGTGAACGTCTACCAGGTGATGGACCGCATGGCCGAGCGCGGCTGGAGCCTGAACGGCCTGCAGCGGCCCCCGGCCGTCCACCTCGCCATCACGCTCCGGCACACCCAGCCGGGCGTCGCCGAGCGGTTCGTCCGGGACCTGCGCGCGGCCGTCGAGGAGGTGCGCGCGAACCCCGCCGACGCCTCGGGGATGGCGCCGGTCTACGGACTGGCCGCGATGCTGCCGGGCGAGGCCGTGCGCGAGATGCTGTGGGCCTACATGGACGCGATGTTCACGCCGTGAGCGCGCCCGCCCACGTCCTCGCGATCGACCTCGGCACGTCGGCTGCAAAGGTCGCGCTGGTCGCGACCGACGGCCGCGTGGTGGCCGGGGCGTCGAAGGAGACCGAGCTGCATCTGTTGCCCGGCGGCGGGGCCGAGCAGGACCCGGCGCAGTGGTGGGCCGGGATCGTCGAGGCAGCGACCCGCGTGCTCGACGCGCGCCACGTCCCGATCGACTCGATCGCAGCCGTCGCGTGCACGGCGCAGTGGTCGGGCACCGTCGCGGTCGACGCGAGCGGCGAGCCGCTGCGGCCCGCGATCATCTGGATGGACGCCCGGGGCGCCCCGCACGTGCAGCGCCTGACCGCCGGGTGGCCGAGCGTTGCGGGCTACGGCGCGGCCAAGCTCGCCCGCTGGGTCCGAAGGACCGGCGGCGCGCCCGGCCACACGGGCAAGGACCCGATCGCCCACATCCTGTACCTGAAGCACGAGGAGCCCGAGGTCTACCGGGCCGCCGGCCTGTTCCTGGAGCCGAAGGACTACCTGAACCTGCGCCTCACCGGGCAGGCCGCGGCGACGTTCGACTCGATCGCGCTGCACTGGGTCACCGACAACCGTCGCCCAGGCGAGGTCCGCTACGACCCGGGCCTGCTCGCGATGAGCGGGGTCGACCCGGGGAAGCTCCCGCCGCTGCGGCGCGCGATCGACGTGCTCGGGCCGCTCCGCCCCGAGGCGGCCGCCGACCTCGGGCTGCCGCCCGGCATCCCGGTCGTCGCCGGCACGCCCGACGTCCACTCGGCGGCGATCGGCTCGGGCGCGACCCGCGACCTCCAGGCTCACCTGTACGTCGGGACGTCGTCGTGGCTCACCTGCCACGTCCCGTTCAAGAAGACCGACCTGCGCCACAACATGGCCTCGCTGCCCTCGGCGATCCCCGGGCGCTACCTGGTGGCGAACGAGCAGGAGACGGCCGGCGCGTGCCTCACGTTCCTGCGCGATCGGGTCCTGTACGAGGACGGGCCGGCGTTCGCCGAGGCCAGGGCGGGCGCGTACGCCGAGTTCGACCGCCTGGCCCGCGCGGCGGCACCCGGCGCGCGCGGGCTGATCTTCACGCCGTGGCTCTACGGGGAGCGCACGCCGGTCGAGGACCCCCACGTCCGCGGCGGGTTCCACAACCTGTCGCTCGACGCCACGCGCGCCGACCTCGTTCGGGCCGTCTTCGAGGGGGTGGCGTTCAACGCGCGCTGGCTGCTCGGCGCCGTCGAACGGTTCGTGGGCCGGCGGCTGGACCCGATCCGGTTCATCGGCGGCGGC
>JAJYHN010000114.1 GCA_021784765.1 Actinomycetes bacterium | reverse complement strand
CCGGTGGGCTGGGTGGACGCCGCCGGCGACGGCCGGTGGGCGGTCGGCATCCGCTCGGCGGAGATCGCGGATCGCCGGGGGCGGCTGCTCGCCGGGGCGGGCATCGTGGCCCAGTCGACTCCCGAGGCGGAGCTGGCCGAGACCGAGCTGAAGCTGCAGCCAATGCTGAATGCCATCGTCCGTCCGTAGGGCGGGCCGGCTCGTCCCGCAACGCCCGCCCCGCGCGACCCCGCGCAGCCGCCCGTCCCACGCAGCCCCGCGCGTCAGCTCGCGCGGTGCCCCTCGCCCTCGAGGGCGGCGGCCACCTCGGCGTGGACCTCCTCGTGCACGGCGACGTTGCCCCGCCGGTCGGTTCGAGCGACGAGCACCGTGAGCCCGCCCGTCTCGAAGCCGGCCCGGACGGCCGGGACGAGCTCGTCGGCCCCGGCGACCGTGTGGACGCGAAGGCCGTGCAGCCGGGCGAGGCCAGCCACGTCCAGCCCGTGGGGCGTCCCGAAGAGCAGCTCGAAGTCGGGGTTCGGCACCTCGGTGGCCTGGGGCAGGAACGAGAAGATCCCGCCGCCGTCGTTGTCGACCACCACCAGCACGCAGGCGAGCTCGCGGCCGGCCGCGCCGAGGAGCGCCCCGGCGTCGTGCAGGAAGGCGAGGTCCCCCACGAGCCCTGCGGTCGGCGCCCCGCGGCGCGCGGTTGCGACGCCGAGCACGGTCGAGACCACCCCGTCGATGCCGTTCGCCCCGCGGTTGGCCAGCACCCGGACGTCGGCACGGGGTCTCGCGTACCCCTCGACGTCCCGCACGGGCATGGAGGACGAGACCACCATGGCCGCGTGGCGAGGCAGGCAATCGGCGAGCGCGCGGGCGAGCGCGGGCTCGGTCGGCTCGGTGTGGCGTCCGAGCGCGCGGTCGATGGCGTCCTGGGCGACAGCCTCGGCCGCGGTCCACGTGTCGACCCACCCGGACGGGGCGGGTGCGGGACGGTGGCCGGCCAGCCTCGCGCACAGCGCACCGGGGTCCGCGGCGACGACCAGGCTGGCCGTTCGCTCGGGGTCCGCCCAGACGCCATGGGTCTCGACCGCGATCTGCTCGGCGCCGGACGCGGCGAGCCATCGGGAGAGGGCCTTGGACGCGGGCGGGGCCCCGACCCGGAGCACGACCGCGGGCGTCACCGCAGCGGCGAACGGGGGATGGCGAAGCACGGCGTCGAAGGCAGCGACGGTCGTGCGCGCCGGGAGTCGGCACCCCGATGGGGGGTCGGCCAGCACCGGCCATCCGAGGGTCCGGGCGAGCTCGTGCACCCCACCCGGGTCGCCGGCGCCGGCCCCGGCGACGATGACCCCGCGCCGGCCCGAGAGCAGCTCCGCCAGCCCGGCCACCTGGGCTCGGGACGGCTCGGCGCCGGCCCGCATGGCCCGGTGCCAGGGCCGGTCCCCGGGCCGGCCGGGCGGCAGCGGCCCGGGCCGGCCGACGAGCGGCTCGCGGAAGGGGAGGTTGAGGTGGACCGGCCCCGGTCGGCCGCGGGCCCCCAACGCCTCGGCCACGGCCCGGGCGGCCAGGGAGCGCCAGGCGGCCGCCGACGACGCATCGGGCACGCCCGGGTCGGCCCGCCAGCGCGGGGCCGGCCCGTAGAGGTTGGACTGGTCGATGGTCTGGGGCGCGCCGACGTCGCGGGCCTCGGGGGGCCGGTCGGCCGTGCAGGCGAGGAGTGGGACGCCGGCGTGGTGGGCCTCCACCACGGCGGGATGGAGCTCGACCGCGGCGGTGCCGCTCGTGGTCAGGACGACCGCCGGCCGGCCGGTGGCGAGCCCGATGCCGAGCGCGAAGAAGCCGGCGGAGCGCTCGTCGAGGAAGACGTGAACGCGCAGCCGAGGGTCGGCGCGCAGGGCAAGGGCCATGGGCGTGGACCTCGAGCCGGGCGCGACCACCGCGTCGGTCACCCCGGAGCGAGCCCACTCGTCGACGAGCGTGGCGCAGAAGGTGGCGGCGACGTCCACGGGACTCACGACGCGGACGGCCCGATCGTGGCGGATGCCATGATTGGCGCGTGCTGCACTCCGAGGTCGACGGCGCGGGACCCCGGGTGGTCCTTGTTCACGGGTTCACCCAGACCCGGCGGTCCTGGGGCCGGGTGGGCGCCGAGCTGGCCCGTGACCTCGAGGTGATGCGGGTCGACGCACCCGGCCACGGCCGCTCCTCGAGCGTGATGGCCGACCTGGTCGAGGGGGCGCGGCTGCTGGGGCAGGTGGGCGGCGTGGCGAGCTACGTCGGCTACTCGATGGGTGCCCGGCTGTGCCTCCACCTGGCGCTGGCCGCTCCCCGGCTCGTTCGCTCGCTGGTCCTCGTCAGCGGAACCGCCGGCATCGAGGACCCCGACGAGCGGCGCCGGCGCCGGTCCGCCGACGAGGACCTCGCGGCCGAGCTGGAGTCGGCGGGACTCGAGGGGTTCCTGCACCGGTGGCTCGCCCTTCCTCTCTTCGCCGGCCTCGATGGGGCCGGGGCCGGCCTCGACGCGCGCCGAGAGAATACCGTGGAGGGGCTGGCGGCCAGCCTGCGCCTGGCCGGGACGGGCAGCCAGGAGCCCCTGTGGTCGAGGCTGGGGGAGCTGCGGATGCCGGTCCTGGCGGTGGCGGGCGGCCGGGACGCCAAGTTCGTCCGGCTGGCACGGGCCATGGTGGGCGCGATCGGTCCGGGCGCCGAGCTGGCGATCATCCCCGACGCGGGCCACGCCGCCCACCTCGAGCGGCCGGACGCGTTCCTCGCCGTGGTTCGGCCCTTCCTCGCGAGACCGGTGCCCTCCCCCCGGGAGGGCTAGGCACGGCGCGCCCTGCGCCGGGCGAGCAGGACCCCGACCCGCCGCCTGACGCTGGCGCCGGCGGAGCGATCGACCTTGCGGCCGGTGACCTCCACGGCGCGGATCCGAAAGGCGATCGGCACGCGGCCCTCGCCGCGCGGGCGCTGGCCCTCCCCCGACCCCTCCCCCGCGCTCGAGCGCTCGGCGAACCGCTCTGCGAGCAGCCCGAGCGTCCGCGCCGCCTGCCCGCCGGCGAGCTCCTCGTACTCGCCCTGGATGATCACGCTTCGCCAGCCGCCGCCCGCCTGGTACTCGTCGACCTCGAAGCAGACCTGGGGGTTCTCCCGCATCATCCGGATCTTCTGGCCCTCGACCGAGTAGACGTAGACGCACTCACCGTCCCAGGCGTAGATGACCGGCACGACATAGGTCGTCCCGCCCGCGTGGCATCCGACCCGCCCGACGACCTGCCGGCGCATGAGCTCGTCGATCTCGCCTCGCGTCATCTCCAGGATCACCGGGAGATGGTCCCATCTGTGGCTCGGGCTCGACCGCTCTACCCTCTCAGGTCGCCGAGTTCTCTGCCTGGGACGGCAGGAAGAACTCGACGGTGGTCCCCTCGCCGATGGCGCTCTCCACGCGCCACCAGCCCCCTGCGACCTCCGCGCGCTCGCGCATGTCGGCCAGGCCGAGGTGGCCGGGGCGATGCCTGGGCGAGCTCTCGGTCGAGAAGCCCACGCCGTCGTCGGAGATGCGGACGAGGTACCCGTCGCCGTCCTCTGCGAGCAGCACGTCGATCCGCGAGGCTCGCGCGTGCTTGCGCGCGTTGGCCAGCGCCTCCTGGGCGATCCGGTAGATGATCGCCCGGGTGCCCTCGGGCGGTTCGGTGCGCAGGCGATCCTCCAGCCGGCATTCGGGACCCGCCTCCTCCTCGTCGCCCTCTCCCTCGTCCTCGAAGGAATGCTCGAGGTACTCGCGCAGGGCCGCCGCGAGCCCCTCGGCGTCGAGCGCCTGCGGCCGAAGGTCGAAGACGAGCCGGCGGAGGCTCCCGATGCAGCCCTGGACGGCCTCGGAGAGCTTCGAGACCCCCTCGCTCGCCTCCAGCTCCGGGTGGCGGCGGAGCAGCATGTCGATCCGCATCGCGACCGCGGCCATGTGCTGGATCGAGTCGTCGTGGATGTCCGAGGCGATCCGCCGCCGCTCGTCCTCCTGCGCCGTCACCAGGCGCCCCAGCAGCTCACGCCGCTCCTCGTCGGCCTCACGCAGCCTCACCACGATCTCCCGGAGCTCGCGCGTCCGCTCGGAGACCTGCTGCTCCAGGGTCGCGTTCAGCTGCTGAAGCGTCGCGTTCGCCTCGCGGAACCCTCGATAGGCCATCTCGAAGGGCGCGAGGCTCTCCAGGAACAGCCCGAACGCCGATCGCGCCATGCGGGCCGCCACCTCGGTCGTCGGCGCCTGGCTCAGCGCGAGCGCCAGCGACTCGCGGTGGACCGAGACCATGTCCAGCAGCCCGAAGCCCGTCCCGACGCTCTCGCGCCCGAGCTCGTACGCGCGGAGCAGGGCGCTCTCGGCATCTCCGCCGACCAGGTACTCGCGGAGCACCGACACGTAGACGTCCGTCGTGTCGAGCGGGGAGTTCACGACGGGTCTCCCGCGAACCTCGCGACCAGCACCAGCGAGTCGTCGTCGTCGCTCGCGCCGCGGGTCAGGATCCGGTCCGCGACGGCGTGCGGCGGATCCTCGGCCGCGACGTGCTCTGCGAACCCCCCGCGGACCCCGTCGGTGGCGAGCACGAGCGTGTCGCGCGGCGCCACGGGGGTCGCCGAGGTCCGGAGGGGTGGCAGCGTGTACCCGACCACCCCTCCCCGAAGGACGAGCCACTCCCGGGCGGGGTTCGCCCGTGGGTCCGCGCGGACGAGCACCGCCTCGACGTTCCCGACGGCAAGCCAGCTCAGCCGCCACGCGTCCAGATCGAACGAGGCGAGCGTCATCACCACGCCCCGGGTGCGCCGCAGGCCGTCGTGGCAGCGGGCGACCAGGGACTCCAGGGACTGCGGCGGCATCGCGGGCACCCCCTCGAGGATCGCCACCGCCTCGTGGGCCGCCGCCGCGGCCTCGGGGCCGTGGCCGAGCCCGTCCACGACCGCGATCAGGATGCTCGCGCCGCAGTCCCGCACCAGGTAGGTGTCGCCCGAGGGCTCGCCCTCGTCCCGGGCCCGCTCGGACACGGCCCAGCGCACGGGCAGCGAGCGGGGGTCCGCCGCACCGGGGGTCACGCCGTCCACTTCCTCATGGTGACCGTCGTGCCGCGCCCGAGCTCGGTGACGACCTCCAGCTCGTCCATCAGGCGCCGCGCGCCCGGGAGCCCGAGCCCGAGCCCCCCGCCGGTCGAGTAGCCGTCCTGCAGCGCCTGCTCGAGGTCGGGGATGCCGGGGCCCTCGTCCCGGGCGACGACGACGATGCCGGGTCGGCCGTCCAGGTGGGCGACGCGAAGCAGGATCTCGCCGCGAGTGGCGTAGTGGACGATGTTGCGTGCCACCTCGGAGATGGCGGTCGCGATGATGGTCAGGTCGCTGCCCGAGAACCCCGCCGCGGCGGCGAGGCGGCGGCCCTCCTGACGCGCCGCGAGGACGTCGGACTCGGCAGCCACCGCGACGCGCACATCATCGGACACCGAGGTCTCCCTCCTTCGGGCGGCGCAGGTAGGCGAGGCCCTCCTCGAGGTCCAGCGCGGTGGTCACGCCCTCGAACGAGAGCCCGAGCTGCACCATCGCGAACGCCACGTCAGGCTGGATCCCGACGATCACGGCCTCCGCGCCCCGCAGCCTGGACACCAGCGCGATCGTCCGCAGCGTGCGCGTGGCGAAGGAGTCGAGCAGGTCGACGGCGCTCACGTCGATGACCACCCCGCGCGAGCGGAACCTCCCGACGCGCTCGGCGAGCTCGTCGGCGAAGTCCGTGAGCTCGGCGTCCGAGAGCGCGGACTGGACCGAGGCGATCAGGTGGTCGCCCTGCTTCAGGATGGGAACCGTCATGGCTCGGCGCCCCTCATCCGCCGGAGGCCGGTGCCGGGGCGGACCCCGGGACCTGCCACGCCGGCGCACCGAGCAGCGCGTCGGCCGCCTCGATGCCGCTTTGCAGGTCACCGACGGCGTTCAGGGACGACGGGTCGATGCCGATCCGGACCAGCGTCTGCGCGTTCGCGGTGGAGATGCCGGTCACCACGATTGACGCCCCCATCAGCCGCGCCGCCGAGGCGGTCTGGATGAGATGGTTCGCGACCATGGAGTCCACGGCCGGCACCCCCGTGATGTCGATCACCACGACCCTGGCGCGGTGGGTCCGGATGCCCTCGAGGAGGTGCTCGGTGACCTGGCGGGCGCGGTGGGAGTCGACGACCCCGACCAGCGGCAGGATGAGCAGCCCCGGACGGAGCGACAGCACCGGGGTGGAGAGCTCGCGGATCGCCTCCTGCTGGCGGGCGATGACGTCCTGCTTGGTCCGCAGGTACGCCTCGCCGATGGTCGCCACCGCCCCGTTGACGAACACGTTCATGCCGTTGATCGCGCGCAGGAACCGCTCGGGCTCGCCGCCGTAGGACGCGAACAGCCGGCGCGTCACGGCGTCCCGCAGCAGCCGCGCCGCGGTGAGCCACGCCCCGAAGCTGAGGCCGGCCCTCGCGTAGGTCGCGCCCTGGCCCTGCAGGTTCTCGAGGTAGGGCCCCCACTCGTCGGCGAGGACGGCGCGGCGGGTGAGCTCCCGGGACGCCTGATCCTGGTTCCTTCGCTCCTCCGGCGAGCCCGCCCGGGTGAGCGGGCCGAGCTCGGGGTCGCCGGCGAGCGCGGCCGTCAGCTCCTCTGCAACCTCGTCGTAGTGGGCGTCGTAGACGTCCCAGAAGTCCCTCAGCCCGAGGCGCTCCTCGGGCCCGAGGCCCGGCGGGGTGAGTGACGCAGCGAGCCTGTCTCCGGCCATCTCGGCATCGACCTCCTGTGGAGATGCGAGCTCCAAGGACGTGGGAGGTGGCTCCTCGGCCGCGGCCGCCGGCGGGTCCCCACCCATGTCCGACTTCGAGCGATCACGTCGCCTGTCCGATTCCTACTCATGGTGATCGTGAGAACTGGCGGCCGGCTTTAGCGGTTCGGCTCCCGCGGCCCTGGTCTCGATGTCGCTCGAGGGGCGCCTCAGCCCCCGTTTCCCACGTCGGGATCGGGCACCCAGGCCTCCACCGTGGTCCCCCGGCCCGGGGTGCTCGCGACCGTGACCCGACCGCCCGCGACCTCGGCACGCTCCCGCATCGAGGTGAGCCCGAGGTGCCCCGCGGGCGATCCCGCCCCGCCGCTGGCATCGAAGCCCAGGCCGTCGTCCGTGATCCGCATGAGGACGCCCTGGTCCTGCTCCTTGACCAGGATGTCCACGCGCGAGGCCCGCGCGTGCTTGCGGATGTTGGCGAGCGCCTCCTGTGCGATGCGAAAGAGCAGGATCCGGACCTCGTGGGGCGGCTCCTGCGTCAGCTCGGCTTCCAGGTGGCACTCGGGCTCGCCCTCCACGCGCTCGCCACGCTGCGTGACATTGCGGAGCGCGGCGACCAAGCCTTCGGTATCGAGCAGGGGCGGGCGCAGGTCGAGCATGAGCCGGCGCAGGCGGGCGATCGCGTCCTGCACGGACTCCGCCAGCGCCCC
>JAJYHN010000198.1 GCA_021784765.1 Actinomycetes bacterium | reverse complement strand
ACGATCGCCGGAGCCGGGACCGCCATCGAGTCCGAGGGTGGGGCTGGCGGGTCGCTGGCGGGGCCGACCGCGCCGGCACGCCGACGCCGGCGCCGGGGAGGTCGCGGCCGAGGCCGGGGACGCGCCGGCACTGCGCCGCCTGAGGGTCCCGAGGCCGAGGGTCCCGAGGCGGCGGGGGAGGGTCCGGCGCCCGAGGCCGCTCGCGCCGTTCGTCGAGAGGGGGCCGCCGAGGCTGAGCCCGCGCCCCCGCGCCGCCGCCGCGCTCGGCGCGCGGTCGTCACCGAGCCCGCAGGGGCCCCGGCTCCGGCCGAGGTGCCCGAGGGAGAGGCCGTCCCGTCGCGCCGCCGTCGCGCTCGGCGCGCGGTCGTCACCGAGCCCGTAGAGGCCCCGGCTGGCGCTGGGGCACCCGCCGCGGTCGAGGAGGAGCTCGGCGGCCCCACGCGCACCCGCAAGCGCCGCCTTCCCGGGCGCCGCCGCCGCGAGGCCCCGATCGTCGTTCCCCGCGAGGCGGACAAGCTGATGCTCGTCACGGAGCTCGACGAGCGCGACCAGATCGCGGTGGTCCAGGACCGGGTGCTCGTCGAGCACTACATCACGCGGACCGGTGCCCGGTCGATGGTCGGCAACATCTTCCTGGGCAAGGTCCAGAACGTGCTGCCCGGCATGGAGGCCGCGTTCATCGACGTCGGCCGCGGCCGCAACGCCGTGCTCTACGCCGGCGAGGTGTCATACGACGAGGAGATCGACGGACACGCGCCCCGCATCGAGCACGTCCTGCGGAACGGCCAGAACGTCGTGGTCCAGGTCACCAAGGACCCGATCGGTGGCAAGGGCGCGCGGCTCACCCAGGAGATCAGCCTTCCGGGGCGCTTCGTGGTGTTCGTCCCGAACTCCCAGACGTTCGGGATCAGCCGGCGGCTGCCGGACAAGGAGCGCCAGCGCCTGAAGGAGATCCTGCGTGACGTGAAGCCCGACGGGCACGGCCTGATCGTCCGCACCGCCGCCGAGGGCGCGAGCGCGGAGGATCTGCAGGCCGACCTCGCGCGCCTGACGGCCACGTGGACCGCGATCGAGAAGAGCGCGAAGCGGGGCAAGGCACCGCGCGCGCTGTACGAGGAGCCCGAGCTCACCGTCCGGGTCGTGCGCGACCTGTTCAACGAGGCCGAGTTCCGCGAGATCGTCACCGACTCTCGCGAGCTGCGCGCGAAGATCGTCGAGTACCTCGACCAGGTGGCGCCGGAGCTGAAGGACAAGGTTCGGATGCACGAGGGGCCGCTGCCGGTGCTCGAGGCGCACCACGTGACCGAGCAGATCCACAAGGCGCTCGACCGGAAGGTCTGGCTGCCCTCCGGGGGCTACATCGTGATCGACCGGACCGAGGCGATGACGGTCGTCGACGTCAACACCGGCAAGCACGTCGGCAAGCAGAACCTCGAGGAGACGGTGACGAAGACCAACCTCGAGGCGGCCGAGGAGATCGCGCGGCAGCTCCGCCTGCGCGACATCGGAGGGATGATCCTCGTCGACTTCATCGACATGCTGCTGGACAAGAACAAGGACAAGGTCGTGCAGACGATGAGGCGGGCGATGGCCCAGGACAAGACGCGGTCGCAGGTGTTCGACATCAGCCCGCTCGGGATCCTCGAGATCACGCGCAAGCGGGTCTCGGCCGGGCTGCTGGAGTCGTTCTCACAGACCTGTCCCATGTGCGAGGGGCGGGGGATCCTGCTGACCCACAAGGTGTGAGGCGTCGCCGGGCCGCGGAGCCGCGCTCCCGGCCGCGCCTGTACGATGAGAGGCCCGCCCGCGGGCGGCCGGGAGCGACAAGGGGACGACATGTACGCGGTGATCAAGGCAGGCGGCAAGCAGCACAAGGTGAAGGTCGGGGACGTGCTCGAGATCGAGGTCGTCCACGGCGGCGAGGGTCCGCTCACGTTCGCCCCGCTCCTCGTCGTCGACGACGACGGCACGACCCATGTGGGCAAGGAGCTCGCAAAGGCCGTCGTGCGGGCCACGCCCGTCGGCGAGACCAAGGGCGACAAGGTCAAGGTCTTCAAGTACCGGCCGAAGACCGGCTACCAGGCCGCCCGCGGTCACCGCCAGCAGTACACGCTGATCGAGATCGAGGAGGTCTCCTTCGGTGGGGCGACGCCACGGGCCGCGAGGGCTGCGAAGGCCGAGGCGCTCGTGGAAGCTCCCGAGGAGGCGCCGGCGGAAGCTCCCGAGGAGGCGCCTGCCGAGGCGCCTGCCGAGGCGCCTGCCGAGGCGCCTGCCGAGGAGTGACCGGGGCCGTCTGCTAGGCTGAATCCATGGCACACAAGAAGGGTGGCGGCTCCACCAGGAACGGGCGCGACTCCAAGCCGAAGCGCCTCGGCGTGAAGACGTTCGCCGGGCAGAGCGTCCCGGCGGGCTCGATCCTCGTGCGCCAGCGCGGGACGAAGATCCACCCGGGTCCCCTGGTCGGCAAGGGCGGCGACGACACCCTGTTCGCGCTCTCGGCTGGCACGGTCTCGTTCCACGAGTCGCGCGGCCGCACGTTCGTCTCGATCGTCACCGGATCCTGACGAGGCCGCGCGCGCGTCGCGCGCCTGTACGTGCGGGCTCAGCGGGTCGCGGCGTGCTGCTGCATGGCGGACCGGATGTTGCGCACCCATGCGCGGATCTCGTCGCGTTTGATGGCGTTCCAGGTCCGCAGCCGCACCGCCGCGTACTTCCTGGCGGTCCGCCTGCGCACGGGCCGGCCGGATGGGTCGGGGCCGGTGAGGCTCGGCGGCCGGATGAAGTAGAACCCGACGATCGGCACCTCGAGCCCCGGCCGGAGCGCGATCTCCAAAACCGGGGACCCGATGACGCGCCGGACGTGCCGGATCCCCCGGAGCGGGAACCAGGTCGGCGGGCCACCCTCGAGCGGCCGGAACACGAGCGCGTCCCCCTCGATCGCGAGGCTGCCGGCCACGCCGTCGAGCCCAGTCCCGCGGTGCACCATCCAGATCACCGGGGTCTCCGTCGCCGCCGCCGCCCCGCCCTCGATCGCGTCTTCGCTCATGGGATGAGGGTAGAACGCGGCGGCGATAATCGGAGCATGTTCGTCGACACCGCCACCCTGTTCGTTCGCGCCGGCAGCGGCGGCGCCGGCAGCGCGCACCTGCACTCGGAGCCGTTCAAGCCTCGTGGGGGGCCGGACGGGGGGGACGGCGGCGGCGGGGGGGACGTCGTGCTGCGGGTCGACCCCGAGCTGTTCGACCTCGCGTGGCTCGCCGACCACCCGCATCAGCGGGCCGGCAAGGGGGGCGCCGGCGCGCGCAACCGGCGGCACGGGGCCGACGGCGAGGAGCTGGTGCTGGCCGTGCCCGACGGGACCGTCGTCCGCGACGAGCGGGGCCCGGTGGCCGACCTCGTCGGGCCCGGCGCCTCCGTCGTGGTGGCGCGCGGCGGGCGCGGCGGGCGCGGCAATGCGTCGCTCGCCACCCCGCGCAACCGCACCCCGAGGACGGCCGAGCCGGGGGAGCCTGGGGAGGAGCACCGCGTCGAGCTGGAGCTGCGCCTGGTTGCCGACGTCGGGCTGGTCGGGCTTCCGAACGCGGGCAAGTCGACGCTCCTCGCGGCGATGACGGCTGCCCGGCCGAAGATCGCCGAGTACCCGTTCACGACGCTCTCGCCGAACCTCGGCGTCGCGGGGGACGAGGGGCGGTTCGTCGTGGCCGATGTGCCCGGGCTGATCGAGGGGGCTCACGAGGGGCGCGGACTCGGTCTCACGTTCCTGCGCCATGTCTCGCGGTGCCGGGTGCTGGTGTACGTCGTCGACGCGACGGGAGACCCGGCGGCCGACCTCGCGACGGTGCGGGGGGAGGTCGCCGCATACGATCCGGAGCTCGCCGGGCGTCGCGCGCTGGTCGTCGCGACCAAGGCCGACCTGCTCGCGGGCCCCGCGGCGGGACTGCCGGCCGGCGGCGCCGACCTGCTGGTCTCGGGGGCGACCGGCGACGGCGTCGAGGCTTTGCGGGAGCGGCTCGCCGGGGAGGTCGCGGCCGCTCGCGCCGCGGCGCCGCCGCCGCAGCCGTTCGTGGTGGTGCGGCCAGGCCGCGACCCGTTCACCGTCCGGCGGGAGGGCGAGCGCTTCCATGTGGCGGGGAGGGGCGTCGAGCGGTGGGTCGCCGAGGCCGACCTGGAGGATCCGCGGCAGGTCGCCGACCTGCAGCGCCGCCTGGTGCGGGCCGGCGTCGAGCGGCGCCTTGCGGAGGCCGGGGCGCGCCGCGGCGACGAGGTCGTGATCGGGACAACGACGTTCGAGTTCATCCCCGAGGAGGAGATCGGCGATGGCGACCAAGCGTGAGCTGCAGGAGGCCGAGGATCGGGCCTGGACGGAGTTCGCGGAGCTCGTCGACTCCCTGACCGACGCGGAGCTCGAAACCCCGGGCTATTCCCCCGAGTGGTCGGCCAAGGACCTGGTGGCGCACATCGGGTGCTGGCAGGCGGAGGCGGGGCGGCAGCTCCAACGGATCGCGAACGGCACCTACGAGCCGTGGGACCGCGACGTCGACGAGACCAACGCCGAGTTCTTCTCGGCGACCCACGACCTGCCGGCCGGGACCGTTCGGGCCGAGTGCCACGCGGCCCGAACGCAGCTGCTGCGAGCCTTCGACGCCCTGCCGGAGGTGACCCCCGAGGCGGCCGAGTGGTTCGAGGAGTCCGCCGCCGGCCACTGCGCCGAGCACCTGCCCCGGCTGCGCGAGTGGGTCGCCGAGCTTCGGGGCGGCGGGAGGTAGCCGCGGAGACGGGGCAGGTCCGGAATCCCCCGGTGGCGCGTTCCCGACCCGTACAATCCGGCAGATGGCAGCGACCCACCGGCTCGGCGTGATGGGCGGCACGTTCGATCCCATCCACCACGGGCACCTCGTCACGGCCGAGGAGGCCTTCTGGCAGTTCGGGCTCGACGAGGTCGTCTTCGTCCCCACGGGGCAGCCCTGGATGAAGGGGGACCGGCCGGTGACGCCGGCGGAGGACCGCTACCTGATGACGGTCATCGCGACGGCCAGCAATCCGCACTTCTCGGTCTCGCGCATCGAGGTGGAGCGACCGGGGCCGACCTACACGGTCGACACCCTGGAGGCGCTGCGCGCGCAGGCGGGCCCGGGGGCCGACCTGTTCTTCATCACCGGCGCCGACGCGATGCTCGAGATCTTCCAGTGGAAGGACCCCGACGACGTGCTGTCGCGGGCGCACTTCATTGCGGCCACGCGGCCCGGCTACGACCTCGCGCGGTTCGAGACCAGGGCGCCCACGAGTCATCCGAACGTCTCGGTCATGCAGGTCCCGGCCCTCGCGATCTCCTCGACCGACATCCGGCGGCGGGTGGCGGCGGGCGAGCCGATCCGTTACCTGGTGCCCGAGGGTGTCCAGACCTACGTGGAGAAGATGCACCTGTACCGGAGCCCGGCGTGAGCGTCCGCGCGCCCGAGGACGAGACCGTCGTGGTGGAGGAGGGGTCCGGATGGACGCCCGCCCCGGAGGTGGCTGGTGAGGATCCCCGGAGGGACGGGGCGGGCTCCGACGTCGCCTCGACGACGGCTCCGGCATCGTCGGGATTCGTCCACGACGCCGCCACGGAGGAGCTCTGGGCGCAGTGGCGCGAGTCGCGCCGCTGGGCCGTTCCGGCGCGCCGCCGCTCGCGGGCGAGGCGCCGCCGCGAGCGGCGCCGGAGGGCCGTCGGCTGGGTCCTCGTGCTGGCGCTCGCCGGTGCCGGGGCGAGCGCGTTGGTCGCGACGGCGCCCCATGCGGCCCACCGCCGGCCTCCGGGGCCGGTGGACGCCCTGCCGCCCTCGTCGCTCGTGTGGGCCGTCGATGCCGGGCGATGGACGCTCCTCACGGTGGTGGCCCTTCCCGGCGGGCAGGCCCCGGCCGTCGTCGTGATCCCCGCGCAGGCCCAGGTGGACCTGCCGGCCGGTGGCCCGACGGTGGCCGGTGGGGCTGGGACCCGCGCGCGCCTCGCGCTCGCCACCGCCGAGGCCGCGCTGGACGCGCGGGTCGGCCACTACCTGCTGACGCGCCCTGCGACGTTCGTCGCCCTGGTGGATCGGCTCGGCGGGGTGGGCGTGCAGGCCGAGCCGTTCACCTACGGTGGCGCGACGGTCGGCCCGGGGCCGGTGCGGATGGAAGGGGCGGAGGCCATCGCGTATCTGGACGCGGCGAGCGGGCCGGCCGACGCGACGGCCAGGTTCGAGGGCCTGCTCACCGGCATCCTCGCCGCGCGCCGACCTGGTGCGTGGTCCTCGGGACCGCTCGGGGTGAGCGACGACGCCACCGGGGTGGCCCGCATGCTGGCGGCTGCGGGGGGTGCCGTCGTGTCCGAGCTGCCGACCGCCTCGACGCTCGGCGGCGGCGAGGGTCCCGACGTCCGAGCCGTTCGCCGGCTGGTGGCGAGCCTCGGACGAAGCCTCGGGGGACTGGTCCGGGTGGTCGTCGAGAACGGCAACGGGGTGCCCGGCGCGGGGCTGCAACTGGACGAGCTGCTCGCCCCGTACGGATTCCGGGTGGTGGCGTCGGAGAACGCGGGAGGCTTCGACGTGCGGCGGACCGAGATCGTGGCGGCCGACGCCGCGTTCCTGCCGTGGGCCGAGAGGGTCCGGCAGCTGATCGGCGTCGGGAGGGTGTACGTTGGTCGGCAGAACACCGGCATCGCCGACGTTCTGGTGATCGTGGGGAAGGACGAGCGGGCGGCTTGACGACGGCGCGACACGACGGGCGGAGGAGCCCCGGGGACGGGTCCCGGGGGCTCGCGTGCCTCGCGGCGCGGGCGGCCGCCGAGAAGCAGGCCGAGGACGTCGTGGTCCTGGACGTCCACGACCTGATCGTGATCACCGACTACTTCGTGATCGCGTCCGGCGCATCGGACCGGCAGGTGGCGACGATCGCCGAGGAGGTCGAGAAGTCCCTCCGGGCCCGCGGCGTGAAGCCGTTCCGCCGGGAGGGCGAGGCGGGCGAGCAGTGGCTGCTGCTCGACTTCGTCGATTTCGTCGTGCACGTGTTCCACGAGGACGTGCGGGACTTCTACCGCCTGGAGACCCTCTGGGGCGATGCTCCCCGCGTGGCGTGGGAGGGCGAGACGCGGCCGGCGGTGCCCGGGGCGCCGTCGGTGGTGTCGGGGTAGGCTCGGGCGCGCGCTCGACCTGTGGCGCTCTGGGCCGCTGCTAGACTTGCGATTCGTTCCGGGCCTGTAGCTCAGTTGGTAGAGCGCTGCCTCGGCAGGGCAGAGGTCAGGGGTTCGACTCCCCTCAGGTCCACCACAGAGTCCCCGGTCAGAGGGGCCATCTGGGGCGCGCACTCCGAGCCCTTCAGCTTCGGCCGATGTTCGGCAATCCCCCCGCGCTGCGCCTTGCTCTGTCGCTCATCCGGGATCCCTCCTTCCATGTCTGGGATTACATGAACTGCAATCGCTCGCCGTGAGTCTTGCGCGGGATGCAGCCCAAGTCCCTGCGTGATAAAGAGGGCGCGTGGGCAGCGGGAGGAAGCGTCGGCGAAGGAAAGTCCGTCGCGGGGCGCGAGGGCCGGTCGCCGCCGAGGATTCGGCTGGCATT
>JAJYHN010000163.1 GCA_021784765.1 Actinomycetes bacterium | reverse complement strand
CCCCTGGGGAACTGGCGCGACTACCTCGCCCTCACCAAGCCCCGGATCATGGTGCTGCTGCTCGTCACCGCGGCCGGGGGCATGTTCGTCGCCGCGCACGGGGTCCCCTCCCTTCGCGCCCTCGCCCTCACGATGCTCGGCGGGGCCCTCGCCTCGGGGGGCGCGAGCGCCCTGAACCACGTGATGGACCGCGACGTCGACCGGCGGATGCTCAGGACCTCCACGCGTCCGGTCGCCGCCACCCGGGTCGGGCCCTCGGCGGCCCTCGAGTTCGGCCTTGCCCTGTCGGCCGCCTCCTTCGTCCTTCTCGCCTCGCTCGTGAACGTCCTTGCCGCCCTGCTCGCCCTCGCCGGCAACCTCGTCTACGTCCTCGTCTACACGGGATGGCTGAAGCGCTCGACGCCCCGGAACATCGTGATCGGCGGCGCCGCCGGAGCGATCCCCCCGCTCGTTGGCTGGGCCGCCGCCACCGGGCACCTCTCGATCCCGGCGCTGTGGCTGTTCCTCACGGTGTTCTTCTGGACCCCGCCGCACTTTTGGGCCCTCGCCCTTTTGATGCGCGCCGACTACGCCGCCGCCGGCATCCCGATGCTGCCGGTCGTGCGCGGGGAGATCGAGACCACCCGCCAGATCCTTCGCTACTCGCTCGTGCTGGTCGCGGTGACGCTCGCGCCCTATGCCTCGGGCACGCTCGGGCTCGCCTACCTCGTCCCGGCCCTGGTGCTCGGGGGGGCCTTCGTCTGGCTCGCGCTGCGGCTCCGGGCCGATCCCACCCCCTCCCGCGCCCGGGTGCTGTTCCACTTCTCGCTCGCCTACCTCGCCGCCCTGTTCCTCGCCATGGCGCTCGCCCCGCTCGTCGGCTGAGGGCCGGGTGGGCTGGGCCGGCCGGCCGGCCCGGCCGTGGTCCGACCGGAGGCGTCCTTTCGCCGAGCCGTCGGCGGGCCGTTGGTGAGGAGCCGTCGCCGAGCCGTCGGTGAGCCGTCGGCCGGTGGCGCGCTACGAGAACGGCATCCTGATGCTCGCCGCCTCGCGCCACACGCCCGCTGCGGCGTCCAGCCTCCAGTCCAGGATGCTCCCGCGCCGGGGCTGGAAGGCGTCGATCCGCTCTCCGTCGATCGCCACCGACGTGACGGACCCTGGCGGTGGCGGGATCCCCTGCCAGGTTGCCGACGCCCGCGTCGCGCGCGCGAGCGCGAGGCGGTGCCCGGCGGCGCCGAGAAGGACGTAGCCCGCGCCCTGAGGGTCGATCGCGGCCTCGAGGAGGCGCGGGGGCGTCCCCGTCCCCAGGGGCAGCGGGGCCGACAGGCGCCAGTCGGTGGCGCCGCTCGATCCCCAGGCGGCGATGATCGACGCACCCGCCGCCGAGCGGACGAGGAGCAGCGCGACGAGCCCGCCGCCCGTCGCGGTGACGCGGACGACCCGGACCATCGCGGTCCGGAGGACGGGGGGAAGCTGGGGTCCGGCCGCCCGCCACGCGCCCGCTGCCTCCGCGAAGATCCCGGCCGTGCCGGGGCGATCGCAGACGGCGGCGACGAGGCCGGAGCCCGAGGGCGGCAGCAGGACGCTCGAGATGGCCTCGACGCCGCAGGGGGATGCCACGGGCTCCGACCGGAGCGAGCCGGCGCTCACGACCCTCCGCCAGGGCGAGCCCGGGGACGAGCGGGCCACGACCTCGCCGCCCCCTTCCTGGAGCAGCGCCCAGGCGCGGCCGCCGGGACCGCTCGACAACGTGTCGGCGCCGTTGGCCAGCCCGCCCGGCAGGAGCCCCTGCGACCACGTCCGCCCGCCGTCGCCGGTCGCCTCCAGCGGGGAGAACCGGAGGAGATCCGTGGGCCGGAAGCCCACGGTGAGGGACCCGTCGGGAGCCCCGGCGAGAACGAGCCCTCCCCCGTCGTCGACGCCGGGAGGCGTGGCGAGCGACCAGGTCGATCCCTTCCGGGGCCGGCGGAGCAGCTCCCAGTAGGCGCCGACCTTGACCGTCGTCCAGGTCGCCTCGGGGGTCGCCACCGTCACGGCGAGGGGTGGGCTCGGGAGCGGGGCCGCGCCCACGGGGGTGGCGCGCTGCGCGCACGAGGACAGGGCGAGCGCCGACAGCGCGCACGCGAGCGCCGCGCGCCCCGCGGAGGATCGCGGGCGACGGCCCCTCGGGAACGCCCGTGGGTCGCTCATGACGAGGGCCCGAGCACCCGGGTCAGGTACTCGACGAACAGCGCGCCGAAGGATGCTCTGGTCGCGGCCGAGCCGGGACCGGGATCCGTGTTCAGGATCCATCGAATCCGGCCGGAGGCGTCGAGCACGTAGGCGATGTCGTTGTGCGCGACCATGGCGCCCCCCGGCACCACCTGGACCTCGATGCCGTATGCGGCCCACACGCGCTCGAGCTGCTTGCGCGTGCCCGTGAGGAACAGCCAGTTCGAGAGCGAACCGAGCCGCTCCTGGCGGTCGAACGACCGGAGCACCTCGGTGGACCGGTACACGGGGTTCGCGGCGATCGCGACCATCGCGACCCTGGACGCCGTCCTCGGGCCGAGCAGCCGGTCGGCCGCCTTCATCTCCTGGGCGATGATCGGGCATTGGGTGGTGCACACGGGGTCGAGGAAGGTCAGCAGCACGACCTTTCCCCGAAGGCTCTCGAGGCCGACCCGGCGGCCGAACTGGTCCACCAGGCGGAACCCGGGAGCCGGCGCGTTCTGCGGCAGGCTGGCGCCCGCGAGGCTCTGGGCCAGGATGGGGCTGGCGTTCGAGGTGACCGAGGCGAGCGCGATCGGCACGGTGCCGAGCAGGGTGACCCGACGGCGCCGGCAACCGCCATCGCCCGCAGCGCGACGACGGGGGTCCAGCGGACGGCGGGGGCGGGCGCCGCCTCCGCGACCGCCGCCTCCGCGACGGGGACCGGGACGGGCGCCGCGGCCGGACGGGCCGCGAGCAGGCCGCCGAGCAGCAGGAGCGCGGTGGGCAGCCCGCCGTTCGGATCCGTGCCGAGGCCCCCGAAGAACCCGAGGTCCTGGACGAGGACCCAGGTCCCGAGGCAGAGGACGACGCCCGCCCAGACGCCCGGCACGCGGGCCCGTCCCCCGATGAGGAGCGCCGCGCCGACGCCGCCGAGGGCGATCACCACCGCGAGATTCACGGCGAACCCGTGCGCCGCCGCGAGGCCGGCGAACGCGCCCAGCAGACGTGAGAGCGGCAGCGGCTGGGGCGTCCCCGACATCCCGCGCACCATCCCGGAGAGCGGGCCGCCCTGCCAGAACCCGCGACCCGGCCAGGCCTGCAGGAGCGCCATCGCCAGGAAGAACACGCCGATGCCCCGCAGCAGTCGCACGCCGAGCCGCGGCGACCCCCAGGATCCCTCGGGGAGCGCCAGCAGGGCGCCGACGACCGCGTACACGAGCACCGCGCCGGGCGCGCCGTAGAGCCAGGTGGCGCCCGGCTGCAGCAGCCCGCCCATCGCCTCCCCGAACACCCAGACCACCAGGGCCCACCCGGCGCTCGCCAGCCCCGCCGCGCGCGAGAGGGGCCCGCGCGGGGCGAGCAGCAGCCATGCGCCGATGCCGACCTGGATCCACACCGCCGCCACGGCGGCCCCGATCGGGTGGTTCTCCCACGCGGCGATGCCGAACCCGACGAGGTGCGCCAGCCAGCCCGGCGCGCCCGCGGCCGCCGACCCGACGACCTGCGTCGGCAGCCCGAGGGGCATCTGCGGCTGGGCCTGCAGGATCCCGTCGAGCACCCAGAGCAGCCCGAACGTGACCCGCAGCATCCGGCGGGCCGCCGGCTCGGGCCAGGCGCTCCGTGGCAGCAGGGCGGCGTCGTCGCCGCGCCGCCCGAGGGAGATGGCGAGCAGCAGGGCGGCCCAGCCCGCACAGACGACCGCCGCGTACAGGAGGACGATGCGCCCCTGCTGGAGCAGGGCGGTCCGGAACGCCGCCTCGACCAGCGGGCTGTTGGTCGGGATCCCCCTGCTCATGCCCGACATCGGATCCTCCTGCGCGCGGCGATCTGTTCCTACGAGCGACCCGGTCCGGCGACGGCGAGCTCCCGCGCCACCCGCTGGTCGACGCGAACGGCCCGTCGCTCCTCGTGCCGGTACCACGCGAGGGCGGCGACGGCGATCCACACGGTGTCGATGACCATGCTGCCGCCCCACATGAGGGCACCGCCCCACTGCTGGTCTCGCAGTGGGCCCGGTCCGAACGGACGGGCGACCGAGTCGTAGAAGGGATACAGCACGTGTCCCGCCGAGTAGATGAAGAACCCCGTCATGGTCTCGGGCGCCATCATCAGGAACATGGACAGCACGCGTCCCACATGGGGGAGCTTCCGCCTGGAGGGATTCCCGTCCAGCAACGGCCAGTAGAAGAGGATCCCGGCCCCCAGATACAGGGGGTGCTCCAGGTAGTTGTGGACGTTCGGGTGCTCGAGGGCGAACTCGTAGAAGGGGGAGAAGTGGGTGCCCATCAGCACCCCGGCGAAGATGACCCACGAGGCGACGGGATGGGTGAGGAAGGCGACGACCCGCCCGTTCAGCACCGGGAGGATCCAGGCTCGGCGGAAGGCGCGGGTGCTCGCTCGCAGGGCCAGCAGGATCGGAGCGCCCAGCATGAGCAGCGGCGCCGCGACCATCATCAGCACGATGTGCTGGGCCATGTGGGACCAGAAGAAGACGTCGTCGTAGGCGCCGATGGGCCCGAGCGTGACGACCCAGACGAGCGCGAGCCCGATCAGGAACGAGGTGGTGCGGCGGGCGGGCCAGGGCGGCCCGGGCCTCCTGCGGGCGGCCACGCGGACGCCCCAGAGGTACCCGACGCCCGCCAGGACGAGGGCTCCCGCGAGGAGCGGATCGAACGTCCAGGACCCGAGGAACTGCAGCGTGGGACTCAACTCGCCGGTGAGCCTAGCGCGCGAGGGCACTCCTCGTAAAGTTCCTGACGTTTCTGACTTGACATACAGACGCGTCCATCGCAGAATCCGCGCGATCGCACGGGTGGACACCCCATCCGGGCCCTCGGGGAGGTAGGGGGGAATGGGCGCGAGGCGTCTCGTCGGCGTGGTCGTCACGGTCGTGCTCGGCGCGGTGGTCGTCGGCGCGACCACCGCGGTGCTCGCGATCGCCTCGCCCTCGCCCGCCATGCTCCGGGCGAGCGTCCACGGCTACGTGTCGACGCCGGAGGGCCGCCTGGTCCGTGCGTCCCTGACGCTCGACACCTATCCCGACAGCCTCGCCGGTGAGCACGGGTCGGGCGGCGGGGCCCACCCCGATTGGGTGAGCTACGGGCCGTCGACGAGCCTGTGGGTGCCGGCGCACGCGCTGGTGACCGTCACGATCCGCCAGTACGACACGGGCGGGACGATCCTCAACCCGTTCTTCGCGTCGGCCCGCGGCACCGTCGGGGGGGTGGAGTGGGTGAACGGCCGGCGCGTCGGCGGCGTGGATCCCAACAACATCGGGCACACATTCACGATCCATACGTTCCCGACGGATCAGACCTCGCTGTTCGTGAACGTGCCGCTGCCCGCGGTGCCGGCGTCGGCGCCGAACCTCGCGAACGGCTACCCGCGCCCGGTGATCGTGACCTTCCAGTTCGTCACGGGCGGCCCGGGCCGCTACGTCTGGCAGTGCGAGTACCCGTGCGGCGTCGGCGTCGCGGGCTTCGGCGGCCCGATGTCGACGCAGGGCTACATGGCCGGCACGCTCACCGTCGGGTAGGGCGCGAGTCGACGCGGAGGGATCGGACGGGGCCATGAGGGAGACACAGGGGACGGCGCCGGAGCGGCGGGCGTGGTGGAGGGGGCACGTCGGCCACATCCTGCTCATCTGGGCGGGCATCACGGTCGCCGGGGTGCTGTTCGGGCTGTTCCTCCCCCCGCGGCTCATGCCGCAACCCGCGTCGGGAACCATGCACGAGGTCCGGCTCACCGTGATCGTGTTCACCGTCGCGGCGGCGCCGGTCGCGGCCCTCGTGTGGGGGATCGCGCTCTACAGCCTCGTCGTCTGGCGCCATCGGTCGAGCGACGTGCCGCCCGAGGATGGCCCGCCGATCCGCGGCAACACGACGGTTCAGGTCGCGTGGCTCTTCGTCTCCAGCTTCCTCACGCTCTTCCTCCTGGTCTGGGGGCTCGGGGAGCTGCAGGCGATCTCCGCGCAGGCCTCCCCGAAGCCGCTGGTCGTGGACGTGGTCGGCCAGCAGTGGATGTGGACCTACGCCTACCCGCAGGACGGCGGCGTCCAGTCGGCGACCCTGGTGCTGCCGGTCGGCCGGTCCATCCTGTTCCGGGTGACCTCGAAGGACGTCGTCCACTCCTTCTGGATCCCCAACATGGGCATCAAGATCGATGCCAACCCGGGGGTCACGACCGAGGTCGGCGTCACGCCGGACCAGCTCGGCGTGTTCAACGTGCGGTGCGCGGAGCTCTGCGGCCTCTACCACGCCTACATGGAGTCGGCCGTTCAGGTCGTGAGCGGGAGCGCGTTCACGGCGTGGGTTCGGGCAAACGGCGGTCGGGTCGGATGACGGCCCGCCGGCGGCACGACGGATCGTGGGACGGTGGGAGGATCTGATGGGGGAGACCGCGACCGTGGGGGACCAGCACCTTCGGGGCGGGGGCGTGATGCGCCGCCTGAACGCGTTCACGGGCGTCGTGGCCGGCATCGTGGCGGCCGCCCTCGGCTGGGGCATCTCCCGGGCCCTCATGTCGGGGCCCTACGCCGATGACCGGACGATCTCGATCGCGATGGTCTGCTGGATCCTCGGGTTCCTCGTGGGGGTCGGCGCCTTCACCGGGCCGGTGCGGTGGGCGCTCGGGCGCGACCTGACGCACGCCGACGAGCAGTTCATGGCCGGCAAGGACCAGGGGGCGTTCCGCTTCTTCCGGTTCACGACCGACCACAAGGTCATCGGCGTGCAGTACCTGGTGCTCGGCATGGTGACCTTCGGGGTCGGCGGGATCCTCGCGCTGCTGATCCGGACCGAGGCCGCCCGCCCCACCTCCACGTTCGGGCCGGCCACCTACAACGCGATCGTCGGCCTGCACGGCATCGTGATGGTCGTCGCGACGATCATCATGATCGTCGGGCCGTTCGGCAACTTCGTCATGCCGATCATGATCGGCGCCCGGGACATGGCGTTTCCGAGGCTGAACGCGCTGAGCTTCTGGACCCTGTTCGCCGCCGTCCCCGTGCTGCTGTCGGCCATCTTCCTCGGCGGCATCCCCACGGGATGGTCGGCCTACGCGCCGCTGGCGGACCAGGCGCCGCCGGGGATGGACGCCTTCCTGATCACGATCATCCTGTTCGTCGTGTCGAGCGGCGCCGGCGCGGTCAACCTCGTCACCACCGCCGTGACCATGCGCGCCCGGGGCATGACCTGGAACCGCACGCCGATCTTCGTGTGGGGCGTGGCGGTCACCTCCATCCTCGGCCTGTTCGTCATGCCGGCGTTCATGGCGTCCCAGGTCCTGGAGGGCCTGGACCGGACGATCGGCACCAGCTTCTACATCGCCGCGCGCGGCGGCAGCCCGTGGCTCTACGAGAACCTGTTCTGGCTCATGGGGCACCCCGAGGTGTACGTGATCCTGCTGCCCGCGGTCGCCGCGATCATGGAGATCACCCCCGTGTTCTCGCGAAAGCCGCTGTTCGGCTTCAGCGCCGCCATCATCGGGGAGATCGGCATCGTGACGCTCAGCGTCTTCGTCTGGGCCCACCACATGTTCACCACGGGATGGGCCCCGGCCCTGAACGGGCCCTTCATGCTGACGACCGAGCTGATCTCGATCCCGACCGGCCTGCTGATCCTGGTCATCATCGGCACGATGTGGCGCGGCCGCATCTGGACCCGCCTGCCGATGATGTTCGTCTACGCGTTCCTCTGGAACTTCATCATCGGCGGCATCACCGGGATCTACCTGTCCGACGTCCCGGTCGACTACCAGCTGCACGGCTCGCTGTTCGTGACCGCCCACTTCCACTTCACGCTGATGGGCGGGGCGATGATGGGCGCGCTCGCGGCCCTCTGCTTCTGGTTCCCGAAGATGACGGGCCGGATGCTCGACGAGCGGCTCGGCAAGGTGTCGTTCTGGATCACCCAGATCGGGTTCAACATCACCTTCCTTGCGATCTTCTACATCGGCCTGCAGGGAGAGCCGCGCCGCGTCGCGGACTACCCGGCCACGTTCGCGACGGGGAACCTGGTCGCAACCATCGGCGCCTACATCCTCGCGATCGGCATGCTGATCCTGCTGTACGACGTGATCTGGTCCTGGCGCCACGGGGAGCGCGCGACCTCCAACCCGTGGGGGGCGAAGACGCTCGAGTGGCAGGTCCCCACCCCCGTTCCCCTCGAGAACTTCGAGGTCCTCCCCGTGGTCACGTCGGATCCGTACGGGTACGGGGAGCCCGTCCAGCCCGTCGCGGCCTCCGTGGCCACCGGGGCCGGGCCGGGCTCGCCGGGACTCGCTGACCCTGGGAGGTTGACACCATGAGCATGGCGGCCTCTGCTGGGCCGGCGACCCCCGCCCACGACGACCCCGCGCTGGTCGAGGACCGGCAGCGCATCGCGGTGCTGCTCTTCCTGGGCGCCGACGCGGTCTTCGTCCTCTGCCTGCTGTTCTCGTACTTCTACCTCCGCGGGTTGAACGTGCAGGGCATGTGGATCCCGGCGGGCACCCACACCGCCCCCGTCTGGGCCGTGTGGACGATCGCGGCGGTCATCGTGGCGAGCGCCCTCGCCTACCGGTGGGGGGAGCGGGGCATCCGGGCGGGGGACCGGGCCCGCCTCGTCGCCGGGACGTCGCTCGCGCTGGCCCTGCTGCTCGTCGATGCGGTCCTGCAGGCGTGGCAGCTCTCGGCGCTCCCGTTCCGGGCGTCGGACGGCGCCTACGCCGGGTCGTTCGTCGTCCTCGCCGGGTACCACCTGTTCCACCTGGTGGTCACCGGCCTGCTCGGCCTCGGGCTGTGGAACAGGGCGCGGGCGGGCCGGTACGACGCCGCCCGCTTCGGCCAGGTTCGGCTCATGGGCTACGTCTGGAGCTGGGTGGCGGCGGTGGCCGTGCTCACCGCGATCACGACGCTGTTCGTCGCGAGCCCGAAGGTCAGCTGATCGGATCGAGCTCGGTCGCCATCGGGGACCACCCCGGTAGGATGGCGCGATGAAGCTCGTTCCTACCCATCGGACCGACTACGGGCTGCGCGCCATGATCTATCTTGCGTCCGCCGATGGCCAGCGGGTCCCCGCGACCGAGATCGCCGAGCGGATGGAGATGCCGCTGAACTTCCTCCGGCAGGTCCTTCGCGAGCTGCGACGGGCCCATCTCGTGACCTCGAGCCCGAGTCGCAATGGGGGATACCGGCTCGCCAGGTCGGCGTCGCAGATCTCGGTTCTGGAGATCGTCGAGGCGCTCGAGGGATCCCTCACCGACGGAGACTGCGCGCTGCAGGGCGGCCCGTGTCATTGGGAGGACGTCTGTCCCCTCCACCCCATCTGGCTGTCCGCGCGGCAGGCGATCGCCGAACAGCTGGCGCGGGGAACCCTCGACGCCGTCGCGGCCGAGGATCGGGCCATCCGCGAGGGCCGGGTGCCCGCGCCGGTGGACTCCCACCGCCGCCGGCCGCGGACCGAACGAGCGTGAGGGCAGGCCCCGCGCTGACAGGCTGACTGGGTGATGCAGGTGCGAGCGGCGGGGAGCCATCGGGATGTGACGCTGCGCGCGCTGGCGGTCGCCACGGCGGTCGCGACGTATGCGCTCGTGGTGCTCGGCAGCACCGTGCGGGTCACCGAGTCCGGGATGGGATGTCCGGGCTGGCCGCTCTGCTACGGACAGCTCGGCCCGATCGATCGCTTCCACGCCCTGCTCGAGCAGAGCCACCGCTACCTCGCCGCGGCCGTCACGATCGGCGTCGTGGCCACCGCCCTGATTGCCCTGCGGCGCCGTCCACGGCCCGTCGCGACGCGGCCGGCCCTGGCCGGCGCCGGGCTGATCGTGGTCCAGATCGTGCTCGGCGCCGTCACGGTGTTCGCGCACAACGCGCCGCCCACCGTCGCCGCCCACCTCGTGACCGGGCTCGTCCTGCTCTCGCTCGTCACGGTCACGGCGGTGGCGGCCCTCGCCCCCCACGAGGAGGCGCCGGCGCGCGGGCTGGGTCCGCTGGGATGGTGGGCGACGGGCGGCGCTCTGCTGCTCCTCGTGTCGGGGTCGCTGGTGGTCGACGGTGGGGCGAGCGCGACCTGCCCCAGCTGGCCCGGGTGCCCTGTGGCGGGCGTCGCTGGACCCCTGGTCGCCCTTCAGCTCGTTCACCGGGGTCTGGGGCTCGCGGCCGGCACGGCGATGCTCGCCTTCTCCGTCCGCGCGTGGCGCCGGTGGCCTGCCACGCGTGGGGCGCGGCCGCTCGCTGCGGCGACGGTCGCGCTCCTCGCTGCCACAGGAGCAATCGGCGCCGTGACCGGGCTCCTGCGGGCGCCCGAGGTCTGGCAGGACGCCCACCTCGCCGCCGCCGCGGCCACGCTCGTCGCGGTGGGCGCCCTGGCCTCGCTCGGGTGGCTCGCGGGCGCAGACGGCCGGCCGGCCGTCGAGCGCCCGAGGGGATCCGGGGAGGGGGCCAGCGCCTCGTCGGCCGCGAGATAGCCGCTGGGGCGATTCTTTACCCGAGCCTCCCCGCGCGTTTGCCTGACGCTGGAACCGGGTCCGTATCGTGGTGCCCGTCGAAGGATGGGAGGAGGACGCGATGCAGATCCACGCAGTCCCCGACCCGAGCCCGCTCGGCTCGGACCCCGCGACCGGACAACTCGCCTCCTCCGCGAACGGCGGCCTCGCGAGTGGCGGCCTCTCGAGTGGCGGCCTCCCCGTGGAGGTGCTCCTCGTCCAGATGGTCATGGCCGCGCTCGTCATCGGGATGCTCTCCTACCTCACGTGGCTCGGGCTTCGCTTCGAGGCCGAGCCCGATGGCTCGGGCGGGGAAGGGGGGCCGGGCGGGGGGTCGTGGGCGCCGCCGCGGGGCCCGAGAGTGGGGCCGGCACGTCGGCGGGGCGCACCCAGGCTGCCGTGTGCCGTGACGCGCCGGTCGGCCCGGTCGGGGTCCGGCCTCCGCGAGCGGTCTCGCACCGCTCATTCGGGCGCGATCCACGATCTCCGCGGCGCCGCCGGGCGTCGCCCGGCGAGGGACTCCCACGGGGCGGTCAGCTCCTTGGAGGAGCACCCCCGCGCGCGAGGGCGTGGCGCTGCGCGGACAGGTTGTCGAGAACGACGTGGACCGCGAGCCCTCGCGGCACCGACGCGTCGATCCGCTTGAAGAAGCGCAGCACGTCGGTCGCCGCGTGGCCCTTCTGGCAGCCGGTGAGCACCTGCCCGGTCGCGATGTTCATGGCGGCGAACAGGTCGGTGGTGCCGTTGCGCTTGTAGTCGTGCGTCATCGTGCCCGCTCGGCCCGGCTTGATCGGCAAGGTCGGCTGGGTGCGGTCCAACGCCTGGCACTGGGTCTTCTCGTCGTAGCTGAACACCACCGCCCGCGCCGGCGGGTTCAGGTACAGCCCCACGACGTCGACCAGCTTCTCCTCGAAGTGCGGGTCGGTGCTGAGCTTGAACGTGTCGACCTTCCACGGCTTGAGGTCGTGGTCGGCCCAGATCCGCGCCACCGCATCCTTGCCGATCCCGACCCGCCGGGCCATCGACCGGGTCGTCCAGTGCGTCGATCCATCCGCGGGCGTCTCGGTCATCGTCAGCCGCACCACCTCGGCGACTGTGCCCGGCGGCAGCGACGGCTTGCGACCCCGGCCCTTCGCGATCACCCCGACGCCAGCGGGACCCTCCGCGGCGAACCGCGCGCGCCAGCGGCGCACCGTGTCGGAGTCGACCTCAGCCCGCCGCGCGATCTCCTCGTTGGCCACGCCGTCAGCGGCCAGCAGCAACGCCCTTGCCTGCACGACCTTGCGATGCGGCAAGACCGTCGAGCTTGCCATCCGGGTCAACTCGGCCCGCTGCTCAGCTATCACCGGCAACGCCGACGCCTGCAGAGTTCGCATGCATCACACTACCGCACTATTTCGCCGACAGACTACTAGCGCCCCCCGGGCGGTCGGGGGAGGGCGAACGGCCCGCGTCGCCGGGGCCGAGGGGGCGGGGGTGTCCGGGCGGGTGGGCCCGGGCTCGCGGGCGGGTGGGCCCGGGCTCGCGGGCCTCAGCGGACGTCGAGCTCGGCGAACATGCGCCGCCGCAGTGGCCGGGCGGGTTCCGGCTGCGCCGGGCCTACGGAGTGAGGGCAAGCGCCTCCTCGGGGCGCCGCGTCGTCGTCCGCGCATCGCCGCGCGGCGAGACGAGCCGGAAGGCCGCGGCCGCCAGCTCCCACCTGTCGAGGATGTCACGGGCCCGTGGCGAGCCGGTCAGCATCGCGTGGAGCTCGACCAGGTCGCGGAGCCGCGCCAGCTCCGCGGCGTCGGGGACCCCGACCTCGACCAGCTCGGGATTCACCCTCCCGGCGAGCGCGCCGAGCGGATCGAGGACGAACGCCGAGCCCCCGGTCATGCCGGCCCCGAGGTTCACCCCGACGGGGCCGAGCACGACGACGGTGCCGCCGGTCATGTACTCGCAGCAGTGGTCGCCGGCCCCCTCGACCACCGCGAGCGCGCCGGAGTTGCGCACGGCGAAGCGCTCGCCGACCGTCCCGGCCACGAGGAGCTCCCCACCGGTCGCGCCGTAGAGGATCGTGTTGCCGGCGAGGACGGGATCCCCGAGGTCGTCCGGCGGCGGGACGATCACGATCCGTCCTCCGCCCATGCCCTTGCCGACGTAGTCGTTGGCCTCGCCGACCAGCCGCAGCTCGACCCCGTCGGCCAGGAACGCCCCGAACGACTGTCCCGCCTGCCCGTGGAACTCGGCCCGGACCGAGCCCGGCGGCGCAGCGGTGCCGAACGCCCGGCCGATCTCTCCACCGAGGCGCGCCCCGACCGCGCGGTCGGAGTTCGTAATCGGGTAGGCGAGCGAGATCGCGCGGCCGGCCCGGACCGCCGGCCAGGCCTCGCCGTGCAGGCGGTCGCCGAGCGCCGAGCGGGGCACCGGGTCGCCGGGCGCCTCGAACCGGCGATCGACCGCCGGGGATGCGAGCAGCTCGTCCACGCGAAGCCGGCCGCGTGCGGCGGCCGTGCCGGCCTCGCCCGCCCCGCCCGCGGCATCCGTCCCGCCGCCCTCGTCCCCCGGCCCGCCCCGCGGCCGGAGCAGGTCGGTGCGGCCGATCGCCTCGTCGAGCGAGCGGAGTCCCAGGGCGGCCAGGCGGCGGCGGACGTCCTCGGCGACCCCCGTCAGGTAGGCGGCGACCATCTCCGGGGTTCCGGCGAACTTCGAGCGCAGCTCCGGCCGCTGGGTCGCGATGCCCGTCGGGCAGGTGTCCAGGTGGCAGGTCCGGACCATGATGCAGCCCTCGGCGACCAGCACGGCCGTCCCGAACGAGAACTCGTCCGCACCGAGCAGGGCCGCCAGCAGCACGTCGCGACCGGTCTTCAGCCCCCCGTCCACGCGGAGCCGAACACGGCCCCGCAGGCCGCTCTCGGCGAGCACGTGCTGCGCCTCGGCCAGCCCGACCTCCCAGGGCAGTCCCGCGTTCTTGATCGAGGACAGCGGCGAGGCGCCGGTGCCCCCGTCGGCGCCGGCGATGTGGACGACGTCGGCCAGCGCCTTCGCGACGCCGGCGGCGATCGTGCCGACCCCCGCCTCCGCGACCAGCTTCACCGAGACCGCCGCCCGCGGGTTCACCTGTTTCAGGTCGAACACGAGCTGCGCGAGGTCCTCGATCGAGTAGATGTCGTGGTGGGGGGCGGGGCTGATCAGCGTGACCCCGGCCCGGGTGTGCCGCAGGCGGGCGATCTCGTCGGTGACCTTGTGCGCCGGCAGGTGCCCCCCCTCTCCGGGCTTGGACCCCTGGGCGATCTTGATCTGCAGCTCGTCGGCGAACGCGCAGTACTCGGGGGTCACGCCGAAGCGGCCGGATGCGATCTGCTTGATGCGGGAATTGCGCGGGGTGCGGAACCGGGCGGGGTCCTCGCCCCCCTCGCCCGAGTTCGACATCCCCCCGACGAGCGCCATGGCGAGGGCGAGCGTCTTGTGCGCCTCCCTCGAGATCGAGCCGTGGGAGATCGCGGCCGTCGAGAACCTTCGAAGGATGGCCGGGGCGGGCTCCACCTCGTGGAGCGGGACCGGGGGGCCGGCCGGGGCCGGCTCGAGCAGGTCGCGGGGGGCTGCCGGGGGGCGCGCGTCGATCAGCCGGGCGAACGCCTCGTAGGGATCGGAACCGTTCGCCTTCGCGCCCGCGCCCGCGCCCGCGCCCGCGCGCCGCGCGACCGCCGCCTTGTCCTGCCCGGCGACCGTGGAGCGGAGCCGCTCGCCCGAGGGGTCGACGAAGCCGTGCAGCGCGCGAACCACGTCGGGGTTCGTCGCGTGGTACTCGCCGCCCCGGTGGAACTTCACCAGCCCGGGGTTGGCCGGCGCCGGAGCCGTCGCCTCGCCGAAGGCCCCCGCGTGGCGCGCCAGCACGTCGGCCGCGAGATCCTCCAGGCCGGTCCCGCCGAGCGCCGCTGGGGCGCCGGCGAGGCAGAGGTCGACGGCGTCCTCCGAGAGCCCCAGCACGTCGAAGGTCCTCGCGCCCCGGTAGGCATCCACCGACGAGATGCCGAGCTTGGCGAGTGCCTTCAGCACGCCCTCCTCGAGCGCCGTCCAGTAGCGGGCGAGCCATGCCGGGACGGCCTCCGACCCCTCCGCCTCCTCGGCCAGCTCGGCGATCGTCACGAACGCGAGCCGCGGCAGGACCGCCTCGGCGCCGAACCCGAGGAGCGCCGCGACGTGGTGGGACTCGCGCGCGTCGTCGGACTGAACCACGATCGAGGTCCGCGTCCGGTGCCCGGCAGCCAGCAGCGCGAGGTCCACCGCGCCGACGGCGAGCAGCGAGGGAACGGGGGCGCGGGCGGGCCCGGCCCCGGCGTCGCTCACCACCTGGATGCCGCCGCCATGGCGGGCCGCGTGGACGGCCTCGTGCCCGAGGCGCTCGAGGGCGGCGCGCAGCCCGGCCGGCCCCTCCTCGACCGGCCAGGTGGCGTCCAGGACGGCCCCACCGGGCAGGCGGAACAGCAGGAACGACGCGCACTCCACGACGGAGGCGGTCTCGGGCCGCTCCCAGAGCAGCGGGTCGCGCGGCCCGAGCAGGACCCGGGTCGACATCACGAAGCGCTCGCGCAGGTGGTCGATCGCCGGGTTCGTGACCTGGGCGAACCGCTGCCGGACGTGGTCGAAGACCGTTCCCCGGTGCGCCCGCAGGGCCGCGGGCGGAGTGTCGTCGCCCATCGAGAACGTCGGCTCCCTGCCCGCGTGCGCCGACGGCCGGAGCGAGAGCAACAGCTCCTCGCGGGTGTAGCCGTGCAGGGCCCGCCGTCGCGCCGGCTCGGTCACGGGCGCGATGCCGGCGGGCTCGCCGCCCGCGTGCACGATGCGGTGCTCGCGCAGCCAGGCGCCGTACGGCCGCCGGTGCGCCACCCGGCGCACGGGGTCGAGCTGCACCCCGCACTCGTGCGGGTCCACGTACAGCATTCCCCCGGGGCCGAGCTTCCCCCGTCGCACGCCCCCGTGGCCGGCGACGTCGACGGCACCCGCCTCCGATGCGGCCGCGACGAACCCGTCGTCGCAGATCGCCCACCGGAGCGGTCGCAGCCCGTTGCGGTCGAGGGCCGCCCCGACGCCGGACCCGTCGGTGAACACCAGCGCCGCCGGCCCGTCCCACGGCTCCATCTGCGTGGCGTGCCAGCGGTAGAAGTCGCGGACCTCCGGGGGCAGGCCGGGGGTCCCCTCCCACGCGGCCGGCACCAGCATCGCGACGACCTGACGGATGTCCCGCGGCGCGCCGAGGCTCGACTCGCGCGCCAGCAGCTCGACGACGTCGTCGAGCATCGCGGAGTCCGAGCCCGTCTCGTCGACGATCGGGCGCAGCAGGTCCTCCTCGGCCTGGGTCGGGAGTCCCAGCCGCCCCTCGCGCGAGCGCATCCGGTGCACGTTGCCGGCGATGGTGTTGATCTCGCCGTTGTGGGCGGAGAGGCGGAACGGCTGCGCCCGCTCCCAGGTCGGCGCGGTGTTCGTCGAGTACCGCTGGTGGAAGATCGCGAACGCTCCCTCGAAGCGCGGGTCGCGCAGGTCCGGGTAGAACCTGGCGAGCTGGTCGGCCGCGACCAGCGCCTTGTAGGTGACGGTCGAGAAGCTGAACGAGGGGAAGTAGACGTGGCGGCCGTCGCGGCGGAGCGCCGCCTCGGCCCGGCGGCGCGCGCGGTGGCAGGCGCGCTCGCCGTCCTCCTCGAACCGGCCGGTCGGCCATCCGAGCACCGCCTGCTCGATCCGGGGCATCGCGCGCAGGGCCTGCTCGCCGAGCGCCTCCGGCTCGACCGGCACCGTCCGCCACGCGACGACGTCGATCGCCTCGTCGGCGCAGGCCGCCTCGACCGCCCGACGGACGTCGGCCGGCGGCGCGCCGTCGAAGGCGAAGACCATCGCGAGCCCCAGCCGCTCGAGGTCGAGGGCCGCGCCCCGGGGCCCGAGCGCCGCGGCCAGCAGGCCGCGGGGGATGGGCGTGAGCAGCCCGGCGCCGTCGCCGGTCCGTGCGTCGGCGGCCACGGCTCCCCGGTGGCGGACGCGGGCGAGCGCGTCGAGCGCCCGTTCGACGATCTCCCTCGAGGCCCTGCCCTCGGCGTCGGCGACGAAGCCCGCCCCGCAGGCGTCCCGCTCGGTCGCACGAGGGTCCCAGCCGGGCGTCCTTGCGCGCATCGCACCTCCCGTCCCGTGGCCGTCGCGGCCGACGCCGCGAGGGGACGCGAACGCGCCCCCGACCCGAGGGATGGACCGCACGATAGGGATGCCCGTTTGCGGCCGGATTTCGCCCGGATGAACGCTGTGTGACGCGCGGCGCCGGGGCGTCCACGGGACCGCCGTGGCCGGGCGCCGCCGGGATCAGCCGGTGTTCTGCAGGCCGGCCGCGACGCCCGCGACCGTCAGCCGCACCAGGTCGCCGAGGCGGGCGCGCTCGGCCTCGCCGGGCGCCGCCCGCAGCTCGCGGAGGAACCGGAGCTGCAGGAACGACAGCGCGTCGACGAAGGGGTTGCGCAGGTCGACCGCGCGGCGCAGCACCGGCCGCCCCGCCAGCAGCCGGTCGTGGCCCGTGACCGCCAGCACGAGGTCGCGCGTGCGGTCGTGCTCGGCGACGATCGCGCCGGCGAGGTCCGGGCGCCGGCCGAGCGCCAGGTACAGCTCGGCGATCGGCATGTCGGCCTTCACCAGGCTCATCTCGGCGTTCTCGAGCATCGAGGTGAAGAAGGGCCACTCGCGGTGCATCGCGCGGAGGGTGTCGAGGCCCCCGCGATCCCCGGCGACGGCGGCGAGCCCCGACCCCAGCCCGTACCAGCCGGCCAGGTTGCACCGGCTCTGTGTCCAGGCAAACACCCAGGGGATCGCGCGCAGCGAGGCCAGGTCGTGACGGCCGGCGCGCCGGGCCGGGCGCGAGCCGATCCGCAGCTCGGCGAGCTCGTCGAGGGGGGTGACCGCGGCGAGGAACTCGCCGAAGCCCGGGCGCTCGACGAGGTCGCGGTAGGCGACCTCCGAGGCCTCGGCCATGCGGGCGATCGTCCCCTCGAAGCGCTCCCATCCGGCAGCGGGGCCGGGGGCGACGGCGCGCGCGGAGACCAGCAGCACGGCGTTCGTCACCTGCTCGAGGTGGCGGCGCGCGATGCTCGGGTTGCCGTACCGGGCGAAGACCGCCTCGCCCTGCTCGGTGACCTTGAACCGCCCGGCGACCGACCCCGGCGCCTGGGCGAGGATGGCCCGGTTGGCCGGGCCGCCCCCGCGGCCGAGCGCGCCCCCGCGGCCGTGGAACAGCGCCAGCGCGACGCCGCGCTCCGCCGCCCATGCGGCGAGGCCGGCCTGCGCGCCGTACAGCGCGACGTTCGCGGCGAGCACGCCCGCGTCCTTCGCGGAGTCCGAGTAGCCGAGCATGACCTCGAGCCTGCGTCCGGCCGCGTCGAGCCATCCGGCGAACCCGGGCAGCGTCAACAGGTCGTCCAGCACCGCCGGCGCCGCCTGCAGGTCGGCGCGCGACTCGAACAGGGGGACGACGTCGAGGCGCAGGGCCGGCCAGCGATCCTCGCCGACGGCGAGCCGGGCCAGGGCCCGCACGGCGACCACGTCGGCCGCCGACCGCGTGAAGCTCACGACGTAGCGGCGGCACGCCTCGACCCCGTGGCGGGCCTGCAGGTCTGCCATCGCGCCAAGGGTTGCGAGCACCTCGGCGGACTCCTCCGACCGGGGTGCGGTCGCGGCCGGCCACCCTTCGGCGGCCAGCCGGTCGAGCGCGGCGGCGTCCCCGGCGGCGTCCGGGGCCAGCTCGGCCAGCACGCGCGCGTGGACCGAGGCGTGCTGGCGAACCTCCAGCGAGGCGAGGTGGAACCCGAAGGTCTCCGCCTGCCAGACCAGGTGCTGCAGCTCCCCGTGGGCGAGTCGCGGGGCGCCGGCCGCCTCCAGGGAGCGCTGCAGCATGCGGAGGTCGGCCAGGAGCTCCTCCGGACCGCCATATGCGCCCGTTCCGCCGGTCCGGGTCGCCGCCAGCCGCTCGGCCGCCAGGGCGAGGGCCCGGCGGTGGGGCTCGCCGGGGGCGCGGCTGCGAAGCGCGGCGGCCACGGCGGGGAACGCCCCCTCGTCGCGCGCGAGCGAGCGCGCGAGCTCCGCGGAGGGCGGCGTCGAACGCTCGGAGGCCGTCAGGGAGCGCGCGATCCGCCGCGCCGCCGCCTCGAGGCCCCGAAGGACGTGGTCGGCCTGGATCGCCAGCGTCGCCCGGGTGATCTCGGCCGTGACCGACGGGTTCCCATCACGGTCCCCACCGATCCACGTCCCCCACCGCAGGAACGCCGGCGCCGCCGACGGGCGCAGGCCGTCGTCTGGAGGCCCGAGCGCCCGGTCGAGCTCGCGGTAGAGGTGCGGGACGATCCCGAAGAGCGTCTCGTCGAACAGCGCCATCGCCGTTCGCACCTCGTCCAACGGGGTCGGCCGGTGCTCGCGCAGCGGCGCCGTGCGCCAGAGGATCGCGACCTCCTCCAGCAGGCGCCGCCGCACGTCGGCGGACTCGGCGCGCGAGATGCGCGGGTCGTCGAGCCGCTCGAGCTGGTCGCCGACCCGGCGGATGCCCTCGACCACCGCCCGGCGGCGCGCCTCGGTCGGGTGGGCCGTCAGGACCGGGGCGACCTCCAGGCGTCCGAGCACCTCGCGGAGCGCCTCGTCCCCGTCCTGCTCCCGCACGGCCACCACGGCCGCGTCGATCGAGTCGGCCACGGGCCGCCCCGGCGCGCCGCCGCGCTCGCGGATCGTCCGCGCGCGGTGGTGCTCCTCGGCCAGGTTCATCAGGTGGAACGACAGGGTGAAGGCCGCCGCGAGCTGCTCGGCACGCCCGTCCCGGAGCCCGGCCACGAGCGCCGTCGCCTCGCCGCGCCGCCCGGCGCCGGGGTCGGCGCGCAGCGCGACGGTCGCCTGGAGCAGCCGCTCGAGGTCCCGGGGCAGGTCCGGCCCCGCCGACTCCCGCAGCACCTCGTCCAGGACCCCGCGGAGCACGGCGATGTCGCGGGCGAGCGGCTCGGGCAGCGGCTCGCCCGCGCGCGTGGCGGTGCCGGCGGGCACGGGGTCGGTCGGGCGGGTCGGCTCGGAGGGCATGGGCGGAGGATCGCTTCGTACCGCCGCGGGGCGCGCCTGTCAACGGCGGCAGGGGGCCGCCGCGCTCAGTTCCCGGAGACGATCGACTCCGTCACCCCCGAGCTCGCGTTGATGAACACCACGAAGTAGGTGGCCGGAGGAGGGGGCGACCCGCCCGGGACACCGCCCGGGGGGATGGCGGCGTCGGGATCGGAGAACGCCCAGCACAGCTGGTCCACGATGGGGCCCGGCGGGGCCGATGGCTGACTGAAGTCGACGAGAACGCCGGGCCTGTAGCCGGCGCCGGGCCAGGCCGCCTCGGCCTGCTGCTCGGCAGCGGCCAGGCTGAGGACGGGCTGCGTCCCGTTCGCCGCGCTCGCGATCGAGATGCCCGCAGTTCCGAGCTGCTCCGGGGTCACGCCGAGCGCCAGATAGGCGGGGTCGACGCCCCCTGCTCTCGCCGCCACGAGGAAGTGCGTGCCGAGGGCAGCGGCCGCAACGACTGCGACGGAAATCCCCAGGATCGTCCAACGCCGGGTCAGCTCGAACATGCCTCGTCCCAGATTCCGAGATGCTGGGCGCTCTCGACCTCGTGATCGTACACAACACCAGGACGCTACGCCCGACCCGTGTCGTGGTCGAGTGTTCGAGCCGCGACCGCCCGCGTCATCGAGCGTTCACACGGACGAAATCGTCGCGATATCGACCGGGGCTAGCGTGCGTGAGGCAGGAGGTGGTGCTGATGGTTCGTGCCTACGTCATGATCGAGACGATGGTCGGGCGCGCCCGCCACGTCGCCCGCGACGCGGCGGCGATCGATGGGGTGACCGACGTCCACCGGGTGACCGGCCCCTACGACCTGATCGTGCGCGCCGTTGCGGCCGACGCGGCCGACCTCGAGCGCCGGGTCGTCGACGGCATTCGCTCGCTGCCGGGCGTCACGCGAATCCTCGCCTGCGCCGCGAACGGGCCCGGGGTCGTGACCGTCCCCGACGAGCCCGCCCTGCTCGCCAGCGCGGGATAATCGCGGCGTGCCGTCGGCGGCCGCGGGGTCGCTCGGCCCGTTCGCTCCCGCGCCGGGCCCGACGGGCGTGCGACGAGGGGACGAGGGATGGAGCACGACACCGCCGCCGACTTCGTCCTTCAGGCCGCCGAGGAGCGCGGCATTCGCTTCGTCCGCCTCTGGTTCACCGACATCCTCGGCTACCTGAAGTCGTTCGCGATCCCCGCCGAGGAGCTGCCGGAGGCGCTCTCGGAGGGGGCGAGCTTCGACGGGTCCGCGGTGAACGGGTTCGCGCGGCGCGAGGAGGCCGACATGGTCGCCCGTCCGGACCCGCGCACGTTCGCCGTGCTTCCCTGGCGCTCGCCCGAGGAGGGCGGCGCCGTGGCCCGCATGTACTGCGACGTCCTCACCCCCGACGGCGAGCCGTTCGAGGGCGACCCGCGACACGTGCTGAAGCGCGCGCTCGCGCGCGCCGGCGAGCGCGGCTTCACGTTCTACGTCGGGCCCGAGGTCGAGTTCTTCCTGTTCGAGAGCGCGGCCCGCCCGACCCCCCTTGACGTCGGCTCGTACTTCGACCTGACCCCGCTCGACGTGGGCAGCGACTTCCGCCGGCAGGTCATCACCTACCTCGAGCAGATGGGGATCCCGGTCAAGGACTCCCACCACGAGGTCGGGGCCTCGCAGCACGGGGTCGATCTCCGCCACGCGGACGCGCTCACGATCGCCGACTCGATGATGACCTTCCGCCTGGTGGTGAAGGAGGTCGCGCGCGAGGCGGGCCTGTACGCGACGTTCATGCCGAAGCCGATCCAGGGCGAGTGGGGCTCGGGGATGCACACGCACCTGTCGCTGTTTCGCGGCGAGCGCAACGCGTTCTACGACGCCGCCGACCCCATCCACCTCTCCCCGGAGGCGCGGGCGTTCGTCGCCGGCCTGCTGCGCCACGCGCGGGAGATCACCGCGGTCACCAACCAGTGGGTGAACTCCTACAAGCGGCTGGTGCCGGGCTTCGAGGCGCCGGTGCGCGTCTCCTGGGGGGTTCGCAACCGGGGGGCGCTCGTGCGGGTGCCGCTGTCGAAGCCGGGCAAGGAGGGCAGCTGCCGCGCCGAGTACCGGGCGCCTGATCCCGCCTGCAACCCGTACCTGGCGTTCGCGCTCCTGCTCGAGGCGGGGCTGCGGGGGATCGAGCGGGGCTACGAGCTGCCGGCCGAGTCGCCCGACGACCTCGACCGCATGGGCGAGGAGGAGCTGGCGGCCGCCGGGATCGCGTCGCTGCCGGAGAGCCTGCCGGAGGCGCTCGCCGAGATGCGCGGCAGCGATCTGGTCCGCGAAACCCTCGGCGACCACCTGTTCGAGTGGTTCCTGGAGAACAAGGTCGAGGAGTGGAACGAGTACAAGGCCTACGTGACCGGCTTCGAGCTGGAGCGCTACCTCCCGAGGCTGTGAGCGAGGCCGGCGAGCTCCGGGGGTCGGGGCCGGTGGACGCACCGGCGCGCATCGGGGTCGCCCTGGTCGCCGGCGACGAGGGCCCCGACCGCGACGAGCTCTCCGCCGAGCTCGCCCGCATCGGCTACGAGCCGCGGCCGCTCGCCCTCTCGGCCGTCCCGCCACCCGACGCGGCCCTCGTGGTGCTGGTGCTCCCCGGACAGGGGGCCGGCGCGGTCGAGGACGCGATTCGCTTCGCGCAGGGCGTGCGTGGCTCGCCGGCCCACCGGGAGACACCGATCGTCTGGGCCGTCCCCGCCGGCGGCGCCGAGCGGCTGCCGGCCGCATCCACCGCCCTCGACGACTTCGTCGAGCTGCCCTGCACGCGGCCCGGCCTCGCGGCTCGGCTGCGCCTCGCGCGCCGCCGCGCCGGGCAGCAGGACGACGACGAGGTCCTCCGCCGCGGCAGCCTCGTGCTGAACCTCTCCACCTACCAGGCCACCGCCGCCGGGCGGCGCCTGGACCTTACCTACATGGAGTACCGGCTGCTGCGGTTCCTGGCGGCGAACCCCGGGCGCGTCCACACGCGCGAGGCGATCCTGTCGAACGTCTGGGGGTACGACTACTACGGCGGGATCCGGACGGTCGACGTGCACGTGCGCCGCCTGCGGGTCAAGCTCGGCCAGGAGCACGCGCGCCTGATCGAGACCGTGCGCAGCGTCGGCTACCGCTTCTCGACCGAGTCGGTCTGACGCCTCCCTCGCCGCGCCGCGTCCGTCCTCGCGCGCCAGGGTTTCTCGCGCCGGCCGTCACGCTGCCGCCCCGCGGTCGCCGGCCGTTCACCCGCTCCGCCTATACCTCCCGGGACGCGCATCCGAGGAGGCCGCATGGGAGCAGGACCGATGGCAGGCAGACGCGCGCGCGGGCGCTGGGCGGGGCTCACCGCGCTCGCCGCCGCGCTGGCGTTGATGGGGGCCGCGTGCTCGCAGGCGAACGCGAGCGGCTCGAGCGGGAAGGTCCCGCTGGTCGTCTACTCCGCCCAGGGCTACGACTCGGCGATGGTGACGGCGTTCCAGAAGGCGACCGGGATCCCCACCAAGCTCGTCGACGACAGCACTGGGCCGCTGCTCGCCCGCGTGCAGGCGGAGAAGGACAACCCGCAGTGGGACATCCTGTGGGTCGACGGCGCGACGGCGTTCGCCGCGCTGGACCAGGAGGGGCTGCTGCACCGCGGCTTCGAGCCGAGCGTCGCCTTCACCAGCGTCGGACAGCAGCTGATCCCGTCCGACAAGAGCTACATCCCGACCGGCGTCACCACGATGGCCGCGGTCGTCTACGACTCGTCGAAGGTGTCCTCGCCGCCGACGAGCTGGCAGGACCTGCTCTCCCCGCAGTGGAGCAAGGGGATCGGGATGAACGACCCGTCGGTGTCGGGCCCGACCTACGGCTTCGTCGCCGGCATGATGCAGCAGTTCGGCGGGGCCGCGCAGGGCGAGGCGTTCTTCGAGAAGCTGAAGGCGAACGGGCTGCAGGTCTTCCAGACCAACGGCGACACGCTGCACGCGCTCACGACCGGGCAGATCAAGCTCGCGCTCGTGCAGAGCTCGGCCGGTATCGGCGCCGGGCTCCAGGCGTCGTCGATCAAGTCCGTGTTCCTCCCGACGCAGACCCTGATGCCGGGCTGCATCGGCATCAGCACCGGGGCGAAGGGCGCCGTGCTGAAGGAGGCCGAGCGGTTCGCGGAGTTCGTCCTGAGCGGCGCCGGGCAGAAGGTCCAGCAGGGCGGTGACCCGCAGGGCGACTCGCTGTACTGGCCGGTGCTGAGCAGTGTGGCGCCCCTGCCGGCGCTGCCGGACCTCTCGGCGCTCCAGACGCAGATCATCGACCCGACCCTCTGGGGCCCGCGCGAGGCGGGCATCAACCAGTGGTTCGACGCGAACATCAGGGGCTGACCGCGACGGAGGCGGTGGCGGGCGCGCCGGGACGGCGCGCCCGCCTCGCGCTCCCCGGACTCGCCGGCGCCGGGCGCCCGCTCCTCGGGATCGCGCTCGGGCTGCTGCTCGTCCTGCCGATGGCGTTCTTCCTCGCTGTCGCCGTGTCGCCGCGGCTGTTCGCGCAGGGACCGCAGTGGTTCACGCTGTCCAACTTCGCGCAGGCGCTCTCGGGGCAGACCCTGCAGGGGCTCGTCGATTCGCTGGTCGTCGGCGTGGTCGCGGCCGCCGTCGCGGTGGCCGCGGGGTCGGCGCTCGCCTGGCTCGTGCAGCGCACCACCCTTCCCGGCCGCAGGATCGTGCCGATCCTGGTCTGGGCGGTGCTGCTCTCCCCCTCGTACCTGTCGGCCCTCGGATGGGAGCGGCTGGTCGAGCCCGACGGCGTGCTCGCGCAGATGGGCCTGCACGCGCTGGCGCTGCGGCACCTGGTGATGGGACCGATCGGGGTCACGCTGGTGCTCGCCACGCGCGGCGTGCCGTTCGCCTTCCTCACCGTCTCGGCGGCGCTCCTCGGCCTCGGCAGCGAGTTCGAGGAGGCGGCCCGAGTGCACGGCGCCTCGCGGTGGGGGGCCCTGCGGGTCGCGCTGCCGATCGTGGCGCCGGCGCTCTGGTCGGCCGCGGCCATCGTGTTCGCCGAGTCGATCAGCGACTTCGGCGTGGCCTCGACGCTCGCCGCCGACGCGCACTTCCCCGTCGCCACCTACACCCTGTTCACGGCGATCGACAGCACGCCGATCGAGTTCGGGATCGCGGCCGCCGTGGCCTGGCTGCTGGTCGCGGCCGGTGGGCTCGCGATCGTCGCGCAGCAGCGCGCGCTCCGCGGGCGGAGCTACGCGGTGCTCGGCGGCCGAACGCGGCTGGCCGGCCGCCACCGGCTCGGTCCCGGTGGGATGGCGCTCGGCCTGGCGTTCGTCGTCGGCCTGTTCCTGGCCGCGCTCGGCATCCCGGTCCTCGGGGCGGTCAGCGCGTCGCTGCTGAAGGACTTCGGCGCCGCCTACGGGCTGCACGCCTGGACCCTGTCGAACTACCGGCGGGTGTTCACCGACGATGGCCTGCTGGGCCCGATCCTGCTGTCGGCGCGGATGGCGGCGATCACGGCGACCCTGGCCGTCGTGATCGGCCTGGCCCTCGCCCGGCTGCTGGTCCGGCGCTCGGCGTCGACGCTGACCCGCGTCCTGGACCTCGCCCTGATCGGAGCGGTCGCCGTCCCGACGGTCGTCCTCGCGGCCGGGTACATCTTCGCCTACAACCTTCCGATCCTCGCCCGGCTCGGCGTGAGCCTGTACGGGACGCTGACCCTGCTCGGCATGGGGTACCTCGCCGGGGTGCTGCCGACGCTGTCCCGGATGCTGATCGGCCCCGTGGCGCAGGTGCAGGCCTCGATGGTGGACGCCGCCCGCGTGCACGGGGCCGGAGGGGCGCGCACGTGGCAGAGCGTCGTCGTCCCGCTGCTGGCGCGCCCGATCCTGTGGGCCTGGCTCTTCGCGTGGGTCGGCACCCTGCTGGAGCTCCCGATCTCGCAGCTCCTGTACCCGCCGGGGGAGGAGCCGCTGTCGGTCGCCATCACCAAGCACCTCGCGAACTACGACTTCGGGGGAGGGACCGCGATGATGGTCGTCTCGGTGCTGGGCGCGCTCGCCGTCGTCGGCGCGGCGCTCGGGCTGTTCCGGCTGCTGGTGCCGGCCGGCTGGCGGAGGGCCGGCTCGTGAGGCCCGCGGCCCGCCTCGAGCTTGCCCCCGAGCCGCCGGCCCACCCGGTGGAGGCGCACGAGGTCGTGAAGTCCTTCGGGGCCAAGGTCGCGCTCGACGGGGTCTCGCTGCGGGTCGAGCCCGGCCAGTTCGTCGTGCTCCTCGGTCCCTCGGGGTCGGGGAAGACCACGCTGCTGCGCTGCGTCGCCGGGATCGAACGGGTCGACGCCGGCACGATCGCGATCGCTGGCCGGCGGGTCGCAGGCGGACGCCTCCATCTGCCGCCGGATCGTCGCGGCCTCGCGATGGTGTTCCAGGACTACGCGCTGTGGCCGCACATGACGGCCGAGCGGAACGTCGCCTACGCCCTTCGCCGACGCCGGCGGGGACCCGGCGAGGCCCGCGACCGTGCCCGCGCGATGCTCGAGCGGGTCGGCCTGGGCGGCATGTTCGCCCGGTACCCGAACGAGCTGTCCGGCGGCGAGCAGCAGCGGGTCGCCCTGGCGCGCGCGCTGGTCGGAAACCCCTCGCTGCTGCTGTTCGACGAGCCGCTGTCGAACCTCGACGCGAACCTCCGCGAGCAGCTCCGCGTCGAGATCGGGACGCTCGTGCGCGAATCCGGCGCGAGCGCCCTCTACATCACCCACGACCAGGCGGAGGCGTTCGCGCTCGGTGACCTGGTGGGGGTCCTGCGGGGCGGCCGCCTGGAGCAGTTCGACGAGGCGGAGGCGGTGTACACGCGGCCGGCCACGCCGTTCGTGGCACGGTTCACCGGCGTGTGCGGCGAGCTGCAGGGCCGGGCGGGGGCGGCCGCGCTGCCCGGCCTTCGGACGGTCGAGGTGCTCGGCGCACGACTGGCGGTGCGGCCCGGGGCCGGCTGCAGTCCCGGCGAGCCCGTCCGCGTCCTCGCCCGCGCGTCGGCGGTGTCGCTCCACCCGCCGGGGACCGCGCCCCTCGTGGGGACCGTGCGGGACGTCGCGTTCCGCGGCCGCGGCTACGACCACCTGATCGAGCTGCCCGACGGCACCCGTCTCACCGGGGTGCACGACGAGGCCCGGCGGGAGCGGGGGGCGGCGGTCGGCGTCCGCCTGGCGGCCGAGGGGGCGTTCGCGTTCCCGGAGGCGTCCGCAGTCTCGGCAGAGGGGGCATCATAGAACGATGAGCGACTGGGTCCTGCTGGCGGCGGTGTTCCTCGCGAGCGCCGTCGAGGCGGTGGAGGCGCTGACGATCGTGCTCGCCTCCGGCATCACGCGGGGGTGGCGCTCGACCTTCGAGGGGGCCGGCGCGGCGCTGCTGGCGCTGGCGGCGCTGGTGGCGGTCCTCGGGCCGGCGATCGCGCGGCTCGTGCCGATCGACGCGCTGCGCGTCGTCGTCGGCGGGCTCCTCCTGGTCTTCGGGCTGCAGTGGCTCCGCAAGGCCGTCCTGCGGGCGACCGGCTACAAGGCCCTCCACGACGAGGACGCGATCTTCGAGCGCGAGGTCGCCCGTCTGTCGGCGGTCCCGGCGTCGGGGTCCGGGCGGGACGCGACCGCGTTCACCGTGAGCTTCAAGGGCGTGTTCCTGGAGGGGATGGAGGTCGTCATCATCGTCGTGACCCTCGGGGCGCCGTCCGGGCGCCTCGGCGTGGCGGCGCTCGGCGCGGGCGCCGCCGTGCTGCTCGTGGCCCTGGTCGGCCTCGCCGTGCACCGGCGGCTGTCCGAGGTCCCCGAGAACGCCATGAAGATGGGCGTCGGGCTCATGCTCACGAGCTTCGGCACCTTCTGGGCCGCCGAGGGGGTCGGCGTGGCGTGGCCGGGGAACGACCTCGCCATCCTCGGGCTGCTCGGCGTCTACGCGCTCGCGACCCTCGTCACGGTCGCCGCCATGCGACGCGGCCGCCTGGCCACCGTCGAGGAGGCCGCGTGATGCGCTACCTGCGAGCGTTCGGGCGCTTCTGGTGGGACTTCATCGTGGGAGACACCCCCGAGATCGCGGTCGGTGCGCTCGCGATCCTGGTGGCCGCCGCGTTGCTGCACCATCTGCGGGACGCCGCGGTGGTCGTCGTTCCGCTGGCGGTGGTCGCGCTGCTCGTGGGGAGCGCGCTCCGCGGGCGGTCCGACTGACGCGGCGGCCGGCTGACGGTCCTCGCACCGCGACCGCCCTCGGGGCAGAATCCCTCGCATGAACTCGACCGGCGATGTCATCGCGAGGACTGCGCTGCTGCCCGCCTCGGCCGACCCGTCGCTGCGCGTGCCGAGCGAGGGCGGTCCGCCGATCGGCGGCGCCTCGCCCGCCGCGTGGCTGGAGGCCTGCGCGGCCGCCGCGGCCCTCATCCTGCTGTCCGTGGGGCTCCTCCTGCTGGTCGGGGCGCGGCCCGGCAGGGCCTGGCGGGTCGTGCGGCGGTATACCCTTGAGGCGCCATGACGAAGCGGGTCATCCTGGTCGTCGAGGACGAGGAGTCGATCGCCGACCCGCTGGCGGCGGCCCTTCGCCGCGAGGGGTTCGACGTGGTGACCGCCGTGACGGCCGCGGCCGGCCTCGAGGCCTTCCGGACGCGCTCGCCCGACCTGGTGCTCCTCGACGTGATGCTCCCCGACGGCGACGGCCGGGACCTGCTGCGTCAGATCCGCACCTCCTCGCGCACGCCGGTCGTGATGCTGACGGCCCGCGGCGAGGAGATGGACAAGGTCATCGGGCTCGAGCTCGGCGCCGACGACTACGTGGTCAAGCCGTTCGGCGCCGCCGAGCTCGTCGCGCGCATCCGCGCGGTGCTCCGCCGGACGGCGGCCCCCGCGCCGGCCGAGGGCAGCGAGCTCGCCATCGGCGACGTGGTCATGGACCTGCGCACCCGAACGGTGAGGCGGGCCGGCGCGCCGGTCGAGCTGACCCTCAAGGAGTTCGAGCTGCTGCGGATGCTGATGGAGCAGGCGGGGACCGTCGTGCGTCGTGAACACCTGATGGACGAGGTCTGGGACCCGAACTGGTTCGGGTCGACGAAGACGCTCGACGTGCACGTGAGCTCTCTGCGGAAGAAGCTCGGCGACGACCCGGCCGAGCCCCGCTACATCCACACGGTGCGGGGGGTCGGCTTCCGCTTCTCCTCCCCGGAGGAGCTCGGCACCTCCTCACCGTGAGCCTGCGGCTTCGGCTCGTCCTGGCGGCTGCGTACGTGTTCGTGGTCGTCGTGATCGCGCTGGAGGTCCCGCTCGCTGTCACCATCGAGCGGCAACGGATCTCCGACTTCCGTCCGAGCGTCCTCGGGCCCGCCGCCCTGACGGCCTCGACCATCGCCGACGAGGTCGCGCGCATCAGCGCGGCGGCCACCGGGACGAAACCCGAGCCCCCACACCCCACGATGTCGATCGAGCAGGCCGTGCGCCACTACGCTGCCTCCTCGGGGTCGCGAGTGGTGGTGGTCGACCAGCCGGGTCGGGTCATCTACGACAACGCGGGCGAGGCGACGCCGGGGACCCTCTATGCGACGTCTCGGCGTCCGGAGTTCGGGCTGGCCCTGGCCGGCCAGGTGTACTCGGCCGAACGCTACAGCACCTCCCTCGGCCAGCAGCTGTTGATCGTGGCGGTCCCGGTCATCTACGACGGGAGGACGGTGGGGGCGGTCCGCTTCACCGCGGAGCTCGGGGCTGTCGAGGCGGAGGTCCACCGCACCTGGTTCCGGATGGGGCTGGTCGGCCTGGTGGTCATCGTGGCCGGTCTGGTCATGGCCTGGTTCCTCGCGACATCCATCGCGCGACCCGTCGACCGTCTCGAGGAGGCGGCCGTGCGGCTCGGGCAGGGGGACCTGGACGCCCGGGCGAGCCCCGAGGGGCCCGGCGAGCTGGTCACGCTGGCCCGGTCGTTCAACCGCATGGCCGACGCCCTCGCAGCCAACATCGCCGCCCAGCGGGACTTCATCGCGAACGCGTCCCACCAGCTCCGGACCCCGCTGACCGGGCTACGGCTGCGACTGGAGGCGCTCGAGGCCGAGGGCGGCGAGGCTGGCGAGGAGGCGCGCCGGGCGACGGCGGAGATCGACCGGCTGGCGACCCTGGTGCAGGAGCTGCTGCTGCTCGCGAGCGCATCCGAGGCCGGCGCGGCGGGGCAGCGGGTCGACCTCGCGGGGCTCGCCCAGGACGCGGCGGACCGTTGGAGACCGCAGGCCGAGCGGGCGGGCTCCGCGATCAGGCTCGTGACCGGGCCGCCCGCCGCCGTCTGGGCCGACCGGCGCGACCTGGAGCACGTGCTCGACAACCTGCTGGAGAACGCGATCCGGTACGCGCCGCCAGGCTCGGAGGTGACCATCGAGGCCGGCCGTCGCGACTCCGGGGGAATGCTCGTCGTCGCCGACAGCGGCCGGGGCATTCCCGAGGCCGAGCGCGAGCGGATCTTCGAGCGCTTCTTCCGCGGGGAGACCGGGCGGCGGACCGGCCCCGGGACCGGGCTCGGGCTGGCGATCGCCGCCGAGCTCGTTCGCAAGTGGGGCGGGGAGCTCCGGCTGGCCGAGGGGCCGGGGACGCGCTTCGAGGCCATGTTCCCTCGGCCTACCCTTTCTTAACCATGGCGTGGAGCCCGGGCAACGGGCCTCGGCGTACGGTGGAATCGTGAAGGGCATCGCGAAGGTCCTGGTCTTCGGCGCGATCGGGCTCGGCTTCCCCGTGGGCGTGGGGTTCGCCTCGTACGCGGTCTCGGCGCCCTCGTTCTCGCCGGCCGGCCGCGGGCCTGCGCTCTACTCCACGCCCGCGTCCCCGGCCGCGTCGAGCCTCTCCCCGACACCGACTCCGTCGCCCTCGCCCTCGCGGAGCCCCCACCCCTCTCCATCGCCGTCGACCGCCGGCGGCGGTGGCTCCGCGCCCGGCGGCACGACGTCCCCCTCGGTGGTCCCCACCGGATCGGGCTCCGGCAGCTCCCCCCGTCCGTCGGGCTCCGGCAGCTCCCCCAGTCCGTCGGGTGGGGGTGCCCCGAGCTCCAGCCCGCCGCCGGGCTCCGGTGACTCCGGATCCGGGTCGGGCGACAGTCCCGCTCCGCCCGGCAGCTCCGGCGGCGACGACTGAGCTGATTCCGGGCTCGGGCGTCCCGGGTCCTCAGGCGCTCGGCGCGCCGAGGATCGCGAGGTCCGGCAGCGCGAGCCCGTCGCGATGGGCTCGCTCGACGGCGTCGGCGTGTCGCCGAGCGGTCGCCGCCAGCGCGCCGGCCGGGACGCCGTGGTGGCTCGCCGGGTAGGACTCGAGCCGGCCGGCCGCCCGCCGCATCAGCGTGAACGCCCCGTGCGGGTTGCCGCGCAGAAGGTGAACGTAGCCGGCACCGAGCTGGGAGAGTCCCTTGTAGAACTCGGCGTCGGTCGTCGCCTTCGCCTGCTTCCAGCAGGTCTCCCACGCCTCGTGCGCGGGGAAGTACCGGCCGGCCCTGAAGTGCGCCAACCCGAGCCGGTGGTTGTCCTCGATCGGCAGGGCGTCGAAGTCCTCGAGCGTCAGCCGGTTGTCGGCGCCGTGCGGCAGCGGGCGGCCGAGCTCGTCCCGTGGGCGCTCGCGCTTGGGCGCCGCGTCGGGACGCCGCGGCCGGTTCGGCTTCGGTGCGGGGGTTCGTTCGACCATGAGGGCATCGTACCCGCGTAGCCCCGCGTAGCCTTGTGTCCGGGTGGACGAGGTGACCGGCGCGAGGACGGGTGCCGGCGGCCGGGCGATCGAGCGGCTGGCGGCGCGGGTCGTGCTGCTCGACGCCCTCGACCGGATCCTGCTGTTTCGCTGGGAGGATCCCGAGGGGGACGCCGGCGCGTACTGGATCACGCCCGGCGGCGCGCTCGAGCCCGGGGAGACCCACGAGCGCGCCGCGGCGCGCGAGCTGGCCGAGGAGCTCGGCCTCCGCCCCGGCGATGTGGCGCTCGGCCCGTGGATCTGGACCCGCACGTTCCTGCTTCCCTGGCGCGGCCGCGTCTACCTGCAGCGCGAGCGGTATCTCCTGGCGCGGGCCGCGCGCGCCGACGTGGACACGCGTGGGCTCGACCCGCTGGAGCGGCGGGAGCTCCGCGACCACCGCTGGTGGACGCTCGAGGAGATGGATGCGCCCGGCGAGCGCTTCTCGCCGCCGAACCTGCCCGGCCTGCTGCGCGCGCTGCTCGCCGAGGGGCCTCCGGACGAGCCGAGGACGCTCGACCCGTGAGCGACGTCGAGCCGCCTACCGGCGGCGGGCGTCCTTCTCGAACCACCAGGGGGCGAAGCCCCGGTCGTTCGGGTCGATCGTCTCGCCGGGCGCCACGATCCCGTCGATCGCGTCCAGGGTCGCGGCGTCCAGCCGCACGTCGGCGCCGGCCAGCAGGCCCTGGAGCTGCTCCACGGTCCGCGGACCGATGATCGCCGAGGTCACCGCGCGGTGCGCCAGCACGAACGCGATCGCCATGTGGGTCATCGAGATCCCGGCCTCGGCCGCCACGCCTGCCAGCCGTTCCACCAGGTCGAGCTTTCGCTGGTTCTCGGGGCGGGACAGGTCGAACTGGCGGGCGATCGGCCCGCCCCGCTCGCGCCCGCGGGCGGCGCGCGCCTGCGGGGACTCGTCGAAGGCATCGCGCCGGTAGCGTCCGGTCAGCCACCCCCGGCAGAGCGGGCTCCAGGTCAGCACGCCCATCCCGTACCGCTCCGCGACCGGCAGCGTGTCGTGCTCGACGTGGCGCACGAAGATCGAGTACGGGGGCTGCTCGCTGCGGAACCGCGACAGGCCGCGCCGCTCGGCCGTCCACTGCGCCTCGACCATCTTCCAGCCGGGGAACGTCGAGGAGCCGAAGTAGCGGATCTTCCCCTGGCGCTGCAGGTCGGTGAGCGCGCCGAGCGTCTCCTCGACGTCGGTCTCGCCCTCGGGGCGGTGGATCTGGTAGAGGTCGATGTGGTCGGTCTGCAGGCGGCGCAGGCTCGCCTCGACCGCGCGCGCGATCCACACGCGGGAGTTCCCCTGCTCGTTCTGCCCGGCGCCCATCTGCCCGTGGACCTTGGTCGCCAGCACGACCTGGTCGCGGTGGCCCTTCAGGGCCCGGCCGACGATCTCCTCCGACTGCCCGGCCGAGTAGACGTCGGCGGTGTCGAGGAAGTTCACGCCGCGCTCGAGCGCGGCGTGAACGATCCGCACGCATTCGTCCTCGTCGGGGTTCCCCCACGACCCGAACATCATCGCCCCGAGGCAGTGGGTGCTGACGCGAACCCCGGTGGCCCCGAGCGTCCGGTACTCCATGCCTTCCCCCTCGTCGTCGGCTCGTGTCCCGCCCGCCGCTCACGCG
>JAJYHN010000158.1 GCA_021784765.1 Actinomycetes bacterium | reverse complement strand
GGCGCTCGGCGTCCTGCGCCGCGCCGGGGGACGGCCGGGCCACGTGTTCAACCTCGGCCACGGGGTCCTGCCGGGCACCCCGCCCGACATCGTGGCCCGCCTCGTCGACCTCGTGCACGAGGCGGGGGCGGGGCGGGGGACCGGCGTGGCGGCCGACGCCGGAGCGGCGCCGTGAGCCGTGCGGCCGGTCGGGCCGAGGCACGGGGAGCAAGGGGAGCAAAGGAGAGAACGTGAGCGACACGGTCGGGCTGCTGGTGATGGCCTACGGGACGGCCAGCGGCCCCGAGGACATCGAGCGCTACTACACCGACATCCGCGGAGGGCGCGCTCCGTCGCCGGAGCTGCTCGCCGAGCTGCGGACGCGCTACGAGGCGACCGGCAACCGCTTCCCGCTCCTCGACATCACGCGGGAGGAGGCCGGGGGGCTCGAGCGCGAGCTGAACGCCGCCGGGGAAGGGAGCTTCCGCGCCTACCTCGGCATGAAGCACTCGCCGCCGTCCGTCGCCGAGGGGGTGGCGCGCATGCGGGCCGACGGGATCGAGCGGGCGGTCGGCATCGTCATGGCTCCCCACTGGTCGGGCATGTCGGTCGAGGACTACATCCAGCGCGCCGAGCGCGCCGCCGGGGACGGTGGTCCGGCGTTCACGTTCGTCCGCCACTGGTACGACCACCCGGCGTTCGTGGAGTTCCTGAGCGGCCGCGTCGCCGACTCCCTTTCGACGCTCGAACCCGAGGAGCGCGAGGGGGCCGCGGTCATCTTCTCCGCCCACAGCCTGCCGCAGCGGGACGTCGGCGAGGACGAGACGCGGTGCCTGCGCTGCGACGTCTGCACCACGGCCTGCCGCTACCTCGAGCAGCTCCGCGACACGGCCGACCTGGTTGCCGAGCGCCTGGGGCTCACCGCCTACACCACGGCCTGGCAGAGCGCCGGCCGCACGGCCGACCCCTGGCTCGGACCGCCGGTCGAGGACGTGATCCGCGACCTCGCCCGCCAGCACGCGGCCGTGATCGTCTGCTCGGCCGGGTTCGTGGCCGACCACCTCGAGACCCTCTACGACCTAGACATCGAGGCGCAGGAGGTCGCGCGCGAGGCGGGGGTCCGCCTGGTCCGGACCGAGATGCCGAACGCCGACCCGGCCTTCGTCCGCGCGCTGGCCGCGATCGTCCGCGACCACCTCACCGAGCAGCGGGACCGGGAGCCGGTCTCCGATGGACGGTGATGGGCCCGCGTCGACGGTGATGGGCCCGCGTCGACGGTGATGGGCCCGCGTCGACGGTGAGAAGCCGCGCCGACGGTGACGGCCCGCGCCGCCCGCGGGTCGTGGTGGTCGGCGGAGGGGTCGCGGGGCTGACAGCCGCCTACCGCCTGGCGGGACACCGGCCGGGCGGCGAGGCCGCCCCGGGTGCCGCCGGGGCGCGGGCGGGCGTCGACGTGCTGGTCCTGGAGGCCTCTGGCCGCGCCGGCGGGAAGCTCCTGTCGGTCCACGTGGCCGGCGGTGTGACGGTCGAGGGCGGCGCCGATTCGTTCCTCGCACGCAAGCCCTGGGCGGTCGACCTCTGCCGCGAGCTCGGCCTCGGCGACGAGCTCGTCGCGCCGGGCGCGTCGGGCGCGCACATCTGGGCGCGGGGCCGCCCGGTGGCGATCCCCGCCGGCGGTGCGTTCGGGGTGCCGGGCGAGGTGGCGACGCTGCTGCGCTGGCCGGGCCTCTCCGTCGCCGGCCGGCTGCGCGCGCTCCTCGACCTCCGGCTGCCGCCGCGGCTCACCGAGAGCGACCGGGACGAATCGGTCGGCGCGCTGCTGACCCGGCGACTCGGCCGCGAGGCCGCCGCGACGATGGTCGGCCCCCTCGTGTCGGGCATCGCGGCCGGGGACCTCGACCTGCTGTCGGTCCGTGCGAGCTTCCCCGAGCTTGCCGAGGCCGTGCGCCGCCACGGCAGCCTGATCCGCGCGACGCGGGCCGCCGCCCGCCGCGCCGCCTCGCCCACCGCCGCCTCGCCCACCGCCGCCTCGCCCACCGCCGCCTCGCCCACCGCCGCCTCGCCCACCGCCCCACCGCCGGCGATCTTCCTCGCGCCCTCCGGCGGCACGGCCCGGCTGACCGAGGCCCTCGCCGACGCGATCGGGCCCGAGCGGATCCTGCTCGACGCCCGGGCGACCGCCGTGCGCCGTGCCGGGGACGGCTACGCCGTCGAACGGGAGGACGGCGAGCCCGTCCTCGCGGACGCGGTCGTGCTTGCCGTTCCCGCGTACGCCGCGGTGGCCCTGGTGGCCGAGCTCGTCCCCCGGGCCGCGGCGCCGCTGACGGCGATCCCGTACGTCTCCACGGCCTCGGTCGCCCTCGTCTTCCCGGCGGGGACCGGGAGGCACCTCCCCCCGGGGACCGGCTTCCTGTTCCCGCGCGGGTCCGCCCCCGCGGGCGTGCCCGCTGCCGTCACGGCGGTCACGTGGTTCTCGCGCAAGTGGCCGCGGCCTGCGTTCGGGGACCGGGCCGTCGGGCGTTCGTCGGGCGGCGCGGCGACGAGCGGGCGCTGGAGCTCGGCGACGGTGGGCTCGTCGACGCCGTCCTCCGCGACCTGGATGCCGCCTGGGGGCTCGGGGCGCGGCCGGAGGCGGCGGCCGTGCAGCGCTGGGAGCGGGCGATGCCCCAGTACGACGTCGGCCACCTGGAGCGGGTCGCCGCCGCCGAGGGCGCACTGGCGTCCGGGGCGCCCGGCCTGCTCGTGACGGGTTCGGCGTATCGTGGTATCGGCGTCGCCGACTGCGTCCGGCAGGGAGCGGAGGCCGCCGAACGCGTGCGACGGTTTCTCGAGGAGGGGCGCTCGTGGACGAGGTGATCTACGCGTACTACCCGGTGTTCCGATCGACCGCGAAGCTCCGGAAGCTGTCGGCCGAGGATCGCGAGGCCGCGTTCCACGAGGTGGTGCTGCTGCTGAAGGAGTGGTCGCCGCGCGTGGCCCTTCGCGGCGCCTACTCGACGGCCGGGATCCGCACCGACGCCGACCTGCTGCTCTGGCTGGTCGCCTCCTTGGCCGAGGACCACCAGGAGTTCCTGGTGGAGCTCCGCCGCACCGCGTTCGGCCGGCGGATCGAGCTGACCCACGCCTTCATGGGCCTCGTGCGTCCCGCGGAGTTCACCGCCGACCACCAGCCGGCGTTCGTGAAGGGCGATCCGCCGAAGCGGTACGTGTGCGTCTACCCGTTCGTCCGCACGCCCGAGTGGTACCTGCTGCCGCGGGAGGAACGGGCCGAGCTGCTGCGCGAGCACGGCCTCATGGGCCGCGAGTACCCCGACGTCCTGGCGAACACCACCAGCAACTTCGGCATCCAGGACTGGGAGTGGATCCTCGCGTTCGAGGCCGATGACCTCGGGCGGCTGGTCGACCTGGTCCGGCGGCTCCGGGACGCGGGGGCCCGCCGCTACACCAAGGTGGAGACGCCGTTCGTGACCGGGATCCGCAAGGAGCTCCCGGCGGCCCTCGCCGACCTCGTCTAGCCGTCTCGGATTCATCGCGAACAGGAGAACTCCGGCGGTCCCGGCGCCGTGGGGACCTTTGGCGCCCCCCCCGGCTCTCGTTGCCCCTATCCTCACGAGGGCCGAGGAGACAGCCCGGGAGGACCGAGGAGCGGGGTGCGCAGGCGGCGGTCGAGTCGTCTGTCTCTCGACTCCGCAGGAGGGTTCACCGATGCGCAAGCGGCTGATGCCTGTGGCGTTGTTGGCTGGTCTCGTGGTCGCGGGCCTGACGTGGACCACGCCGTCGAGTGGAATCCCATGGAAGGGATCACCGCCTCCCGTTCACGACTTCGCGGGGCGCCCACTCCAGGTTGGGAGCGTCGTCGCTCAGCTCACGCCCGCTCCGGGGGGTGGCTGTTCGGGCTTCGTGGGCGTCGTGTCCGAGGGAAGCGAGGCGCAGCGGGCGCCAGATGTGGCCGTGTCGATCCTCGAGGACTGCAGCGCCGTTGTCACGGCGATCGACTACCCGCCCGCGTCCGCGCCTGATAGCGGGCCTCCGCAGGATGGGGGTCAGTTCGTCGAGCCCCAGCCCGCCCCATCCGGGTAGGCCGCCAGCAAGATCACGACCTTGAAGCGCTAGCTCGTCCGCGGTCCGGCGCGCAGGAGGCGCCCGGGGACCGGGTGGCCGACCAGCTCCTCGGCGAGGCGCGCGGCCGAGAGCAGCCGGCCGAGGTCGACGCCGGTCGCCACGCCCATGTCCTCGAGCATCGCGACGAGGTCCTCGGTGGCGAGGTTCCCGCCCGCGCCGGGCGCGAACGGCGAGCCGCCGAGGCCGCCGACGCTGGCGTCGAGCTCGGTGACACCGACCTCGAGGGCGGCGAGCGCGTTCGCCATCGCCGTGCCGCGCGTGTCGTGGAAGTGGAGGTTCAGCGCGAGGCCGGGCAGGCGGTCGGCGAACGCGACGGCCATCTCCCACACCCGGGTCGGGGTGGCGAGGCCGGTCGTGTCGCCGAGCGAGACGCCGGCCGCCCCGAGGTCCGTGAGCCGAGACGCGAGGCCGACCACGCGCGAGGGAGGCACCTCGCCCTCGACCGGGTCGCCGAAGGCAGACGAGATCGAGACCTCGACCGGGATGCCGGCGTCGCGGCCGACCTCCAGGACCTCGGCGACATCGGCGACCGACTCCTCGACGGTCTTGCCGAGGTTCCTCCGGTTGTAGCCGTCGGAGGCCGCCAGGAACGCCTGCAGCGAGGCGAACCCGCCGGCCTCGGCAGCGGCCTCGGCGCCGCGGCGGTTCGGCACCAGCGCCGAGTACGCGACGCCCGGCGCCCGGCTCGCCGCCGCCCACACCTCGGCGACGCCGGCCATCGCGGGGACCGCGCGCGGGGAGACGAACGAGACCGCCTCGATCTTGCCCAGGCCGCACCCCGAGAGCGCGTCGAGCAGTCGGACCCGGGCCTCGATCGGGAGCGGCGCCTCCGCCTGCAGGCCGTCGCGGGGTCCGACCTCCCGGATCGTGACCCGCGACGGGAGGGGCGGCGGGATCGGCTCGGCTGCGAGCGCGGCGGCGGCACGAGCGGGTGCCGATGCCCGGTCGCCCCGGGCCCCGGTCTCGATCACCGGTTCTCCCAGCGCGGCTCCCGCCGCTCGACGAAGGCCGCCACGCCCTCGCGCCGATCCCGGGACGCGACGGCGGCGCGCCAGGCCGCGTCCTCGAGCTCGAGCCCATCGGCGAGCGGCCGTCCGAGCCCCTCGTCGATCGCTCGCTTCGCCTCGCGCGAGGCGACCGGCGAGAGCCGGCAGAGCCCCTCGGCGACCTCTCGCGCCACCGCCTCGAGCTCGCCCGGAGGCACGATCCGGGCGACCAGCCCGAGCGCGCGCGCCTCCTCGGCCCCCAGTCGGCGGCCGGCCAGGATCATCTGCTTCGCCACGCCCGGGCCGGCCAGGCGCGCGAGGGCCTGGGTCCCGCCGCCTCCCGGCACGATCCCGACCCCGGTCTCCGGGAGCCCGAAGACCGCATCCTCCGCGGCGACCACCAGGTCGCAGGCGAGCAGCAGCTCGAACCCGCCGCCCAGCGCGTAGCCGAATGCCGCGCCGACCACCGGTTGGGGCACCGCCCGCAGCGCGTCGAACATCCCCCGGATCTGGCCCCGGTTGCGCGCCCAGTCCTCGTCGGCGAAGGCGTTTCGCTCCTTCAGGTCGGCGCCGGCGCAGAAGGCGCGGTCGCCGGCCGCGGCGAGGATCACGGCCCAGACGTCCCGGTCGGCGGCGGCGCCCCTGAACGCCGCCGCCAGATCCTCGGCCATCTCGCCGCTGATCGCGTTCAGCGCCTCGGGCCGGGCGAGCCGCACCGTGGCGACGTGCCCGTCCCGCGCGGTCTCGATGAGGGCCATCGACGTCCCTAGACCGGCGGCACCCCGTGGCGCCGCTCGCTGAAGGCCCGGCCCTTGCCCTCGGCCTGCGCGAGCCGCCGCGCGAGCTCCGCGCGGAGGTCGTCGGGCTCCACGACCGCGTCGATCACGTTCTCGCTCGCGAGGTGAAGCAGGTCGATGTCGCGCTCGTACTCGGCGCGGCGCTCGGCGACGAACGCCGCGCGCTCGTCCGGGTCCTCGATGGCCTGGATGCGGTTGTAGTAGACGGCGTTCACGGCGGGCTCGGGGCCCATCACCGCGATCCTGGCCGATGGCAGGGCCAGCGTCGCGTCGGGCTCGAACCCCGGCCCGGCCATCGCGTACAGCCCGGCCCCGTAGGCCTTGCGCACGATCACCGAGATCTTCGGGACGGTCGCCTCGCTGACGGCCGTGATCATCTTCGCGCCGTGGCGGATGATGCCCTGCCGCTCGACCGCCGAGCCGATCATGAACCCCGGCACGTCGGCGAGGAACACCAGCGGGATGTTGAACGCGTCGCACATCCAGACGAACCGCGCCGCCTTGTCGGCCGAGTCGACGAACAGCACCCCGCCCTTCACGGCCGGGTTGTTCGCGACGATCCCGACGGCACGGCCCTCGATGCGGACGAGCGCACACACCACCTCGCGGGCCCACGCCGGCTTGACCTCGAACATCGAGGCCTCGTCGGCGATGGCGGCGATCAGCGCGTAGACGTCGAATGCCCTCGCCTCGTCGGTCGGCACCAGGCCCGCGATCGAGTCCGCCAGCGCCGGCGGCCGGGGCTCGGCGCCCGGAGGCTCCTCGCGGAAGCTCTGGGGGAAGTAGGAGAGCCACGCGCGGGCCGAGGCGATCGCCTCCTCGTCGTCGGCGACCAGCAGGTCACCGCTGCCGGAGACCTCGCAGTGCATGCGCGCCCCGCCCATCTCCTCCAGGGTGACCCGCTCGGCGATGACCTCCTCGGCCATCCTCGGAGAGCCGAGGTACATCGACGCGTTCCCCTCGACCATGAAGACCACGTCGCAGAACGCGGGGATGTAGGCGCCGCCGGCTGCGCTCGGGCCGAACAGGCAGCACACCTGCGGGATGCGCCCCGAGGCCTGCACCTGGTTGTAGAAGATCTTCCCGGCCCCGCGCCGCCCGGGGAACAGCTCGACCTGGTCGGTGATGCGCGCGCCCGCGGAGTCGACGAGGTAGACGATCGGGATCGCCCGCCTCCGCGCGAGCTCGACGATGCGGATGATCTTCTCGACGGTCCGCGCGCCCCACGACCCGGCCTTCACGGTCGGGTCGTTCGCCATCACGGCGACCGGACGGCCGTGGACCCGGCCGACGCCGGTGACGACGCCGTCGGCCGGCAGGTCCCCGGCCAGGGCGTTGGCCAGCAGGCCGTCCTCGGCGAAGTCGGCGGCGTCGTCGAACAGCAGTCGCAGCCGGTCGCGCACGAACAGCTTGCCCTGCTCGCGGAGCTTCTCGTGGTACCTGGCGGGGCCGCCGGCGAGGGCCCGGCCGGCGGCCGCCTCGATGTCGCGGCCGGTCCCGATCGCCTCGTCCCCCGCCCGCCCGCCCGCGCGCTCGCTCGCCACGGACCGAGAGTCTATTCCTCGGGCGGCGCGACCTTCTCCAGGAGCGTCGCCAGCTGCGCCTGCTCGCGCTCGGTCAGCCGGGAGAGGAAGTGCGCCCGGACCCCGCGCAGGTGCATGGGCGCCGCGTGGCGCAGGCGGGCGAGCCCGAGGTCGGTGAGCGCCGCGAACTGCCCCCGGGCGTCCGTCGGGCAGGTCCGCCGCTCGACCAGTCCCTCGGCCTCCAGGCGGTCGATGAGCCGGCTCAGCCCGCTGCGCGAGAGCAGCACCGAGTCGGCGAGCCTCGCCATCCGCACCTGCCGGTCGGGAGCC
>JAJYHN010000071.1 GCA_021784765.1 Actinomycetes bacterium | reverse complement strand
CTTGGCGAGCTCCTCCGCGAGCACGCGCTCGTAGGTCGCCTGGTCGGGCTCGACCTCGACGCGCGGGGCCCGAGCAGGGACGGCGGGGACGGGCGGCGTTGCAGCCGACGAGGGCGCCGGAGCCGCAGGCGCGGCGGTGACCGGAGGGGGCGCCGGGGCCTCCGCGCCAGGGGCCTCCGCGGGGGCCTCCGGCGCGGGCCCGGCGGCCCGGCGGGCGGCCCTGACGGCGGCGGACTTGGCGCGGGACTCGGCCATGCGCTGGGGGCTCCCCTTGGCGAGCTCCTCGGCGAGCACCCGCTCGTAGGTCGCCTGGTCGGGCTCGACCTCGACGCGCGGGGCCGCTGTGCCCGCGGTCGTCGGCGTGCGCGTCGCGGCCGGGGCGGGCACGGCCGCCACCGGTGGGGCGGCGACGGTCGGGGGGGCGGCCTCGGCCGGGACGGCCTTCGGCGGCGGGGGCGCCGGGGGAAGCTCCGCCCCCTCCTCGGGCAGGGGCGGCGGCAGCACGGTCGCGGCCCACTCCTCGAGCCGTTCCTTCTCGTGCACGAGCTCGACCATGTCGAACTCGGCGTACTCGAACTCGGGGCTCCAGAACAGCGCGTCGAACGGGCAGACCTCGACGCAGATCCCGCAGTACATGCAGAGGGCGTAGTCGATCGCGAAGCGGTCGAGCACCTTCACGGATCGACCCTTGCCGCCGCTCGCGGGGTCGTGGGTCTCCTTGTGCGCGTCGATGTAGATGCACCAGTCGGGGCAGGCGCGAGCGCACTTGTAGCAGACCGTGCAGTTCTCCTGCACCAGGGCGATGACCCCCCGCGTGCGCGCCGGCAGGTCGGGCCGCTCGTGCGGGTACTGCTGGGTGACCGACCGCTTGAACAGGTGCCGCAGCGTGACCCCGAGGCCCTTCGCCAGGCCGACCCCCGGCGGCGCCGGCTCGCGGTCGGCGGCGTCGTCGCGCACCACGCCCGCCTCGGCCGGTCGCCCCCCCTCGACCGCCATCTACCTCACCGCCACCTTGACGACGGCCGTCGCCAGCACGTCGGCCAGCGCCAGGGGGACCAGCAGGATCCACGAGAACCGCTGCAGCTGGTCCTCACGCAATCGCGGGTACGTCGCGCGGAACCAGATCACGATGAACGACAGCGCGGCGACCTTCGCCAGCATCCAGATCGGCCCGGGGACGAACCCGAGAAACGGCAGCGGCTGGTAGGCGCCGAGGAACAGCACGGCGGCGATCCCCGACAGCGCCACGACGCCCGCGTACTCGGCCAGCAGGAAGAACGCGAACTTCAGCCCCGTGTACTCGGTGTAGGCGCCGGCGATGATCTCCGAGTCGGCCATCGGCATGTCGAACGGCGAGCGGGTGAGCTCCGCCAGCGAGGCGGCCAGGAAGATCAGCGCGCCGATCGGCTGGGTCAGGACGTACCAGTACCGGTGCTGCGCCTCCGCGATCCCGACCAGCGAGAGCGTCCCGGACTGCATCACGACGGCCACCGAGGCGAGCACGAGCGGCAGCTCGTAGGCGATGAGCTGCGCGGCCGCGCGCAGGGCCCCGATCAGCGCGAACTTGTTCGCGCTCGACCACCCGGCCATCAGCGTCCCGATGACCGTGACCGACCCGATCGCCAGCGTGTAGAAGATGCCGACGTCGAAGTTCTCGGCCCAGATCGTCCTGCCGAACGGCAGCACGACGAACAGCGCGATGTAGGGCACCAGCACCACCGCCGGGGCCAGCGTGAACACCCTGGCGTCGACGGCCGCCGGGACGATGTCCTCCTTCTGCACGAACTTGATGCCGTCGGCGACGAGCTGCGCCCACCCGTGGAAGCGGCCGGCCTCCATCGGGCCCAGCCGGTGCTGCATGTGCGCCAGCACCTTGTGCTCCATGTAGCCGATGACGAGCGGGGCCACCAGCACGAAGACCATGACGACGACGACCTTCACGACGAGGTCGACGAAGAACCCGCCTCCGACCCTCGACAGGAAGCTCTCCGGCGCGGCCGCCAGGACGGGCGCGAGGGGGCTCACTCCTCCTCTTCCTCCTCGCCCTCGGCGGCTCCCGGCCAGGGCTTCGCGACGCGGGACATCAGCACGAAGTCCTTCCGCAGCGGGTGGCCCTCGAACTGCTCGGGCAGCACCAGCTTCACCAGGTGCGGGTGGCCGTCGAAGACGATCCCGAACAGCTCCCACGTCTCGCGCTCGTGCCAGTTGGCGCCCGGCCACAGGTGCGAGACCGTCGGACAGTGGGGCGCCCCGGCATCGCAGTCCACCTTCAGCCGGCAGTGGTGGTTGTGCACGGTGGAGGCGACGTGCAGCACGACCTCGAAGCCCCCGCCCTTCGGCCGCCAGTCGACGGCCGTCAGGAACTCGATGTAGTCGAACGCAAGGTCGGAGTCGTCTCGCAGCAGGGTCGCCGCCTCCACGTACCGGGCGGGAGCGACCCTGACGACCGCGTGGCCGTGCACGTCGCCGGCCTCGAGAACGTCGTCCCCGAGGCGTGCTCGCAGCCGCGAGACGATCTCAGCCGGCGGCAGGGGGCGTCGAGATTCCGGCACGCCACTTCTCACGGATGTCTTCCTTGCCGATCTTCTCCTGCAGCTTCACGATCCCGTGCAGGAGGGCCTCCGGCCGCGGGGGGCAGCCGGGGACGTAGACATCGACCGGGATGATCTGGTCGACGCCCTTCGTCACCGAGTACGAGTCCCAGTACGGGCCGCCGCAGTTCGAGCACGACCCGAACGAGATCACGTACTTCGGGTCGGGCATCTGGTCGTAGACGCGGCGCAGGGCAGGCGCCATCTTGTCGGTGAGGGTCCCGGCGGTGACCAGCAGGTCGGCCTGCCGGGGACCGTGCGCGAACGGGATGACGCCCAGGCGGATGAAGTCGTGCTTGGAGGTCGAGGCCGCGATGAACTCGATCGCGCAGCAGGCGAGGCCGAAGTTCATCACCCACAGCGAGTACTTGCGTCCCCAGTTCAGGATGAACTTCACCGGCTGGGGCATGGCCACCTGCTCCATCAGGCCCACTGGAGCACCTTCTTCCGGTAGGCGTACAGGAGCCCGACGGCGAGGATCACCACGAAGACCACCATCTCGACGACGGCCTGCATGCCGAGGCGCACGAACGCGGTGGCCCACGGGAACAGGAACACGCTCTCGACGTCGAAGATCACGAACAGGAACGCGTAGATGTAGTAGCGGATCTGCGTCTGGGACCAGCCCTCGCCGACGGGATCCATCCCGCACTCGTAGGTGGTGAGCTTGCTCGGGCTCGGGCGGTGGGGGGCGATGACCCTCGCGGCCACGAACGCGACGGCCACCAGACCGACGCCCGCCACGAGCAACCCCAGCAGCACGCCGTACGACTGGAAATAGCTCTCCACGCAGTCCCTTCGCGGACCTCGCCGGCCCCCTTCGGGGAGCTTGTGAAATCACGCACAAGCCGCCGGGGATTCTAGCAAGCGGGACAGCCCGTGAATTTCCCGTGGAGAAGCAGGCGCGCGCCCCACGGCGAACGACAGGCGGACGCCGCCCCCCGCGAGCGGTCGGGCCGGGCTCAGGCCAGGGCGCCGCAGCGAGCCGCGAGGAAGTCGGCCAGGTGCAGGAACGCCTCGCGGGCCGGCCCATCGGCGAACCCGCCGGCGAGGTCCTTCGCCCGGCGGACGTGGCGGGAGACCTCCGCCCGCGCCAGGCCGAGCGCGCCGTCAGAGCGGACCATCTCGAGCGCCCGCGCCAGCCGCTCCCCGTCCGGCGGGCCGCCGGCCAGGAGCTCGCGCAGCTCGGCGCCCCGCCGGGGGTCGTGCAGGGCCACCAGGACCGGCAGCGTGTAGACGCCCTCCTTGACGTCCTGGCCGGGGATCTTCTTCAGCTCGGCCTCCGACGAGGTCAGGTCCATGATGTCGTCGGAGAGCTGGAAGGCCATGCCGAGCGCAGTGCCGAAGTCGTCGAGGGCCTCGATCACCTCGGAGGAGGCATCGGACATCATCCCGCCCAGGCGGCACGAGGCCGCGATCAGCGCGGCGGTCTTCCGCCGGATGATCTCCATGTAGGCGTCGACCGTGGTCTCGGGCCGGCCGGCGGCCTCGGTCTCGCGGATCTGGCCGTCGCAGAGGATCGCGATGGTCCGCGCGAGCAGCTTCGTGACGTCGGTGCCGAGGTCCGAGGCGATCTCGGAGGCCTTCGCGAACAGGAAGTCGCCGGTCAGGATCGCCACCGTGTTGTCCCAGCGCGAGTTCACCGACGGCAGGCCGCGGCGGAACTCGGCCTCGTCGATGACGTCGTCGTGGTAGAGGGTCGCGAGGTGGATCACCTCGACCGCGACCGAGCCCTGGACCAGCCGGGGATCGGTCGGGTCGCCGAGGTAGCCCGACAGCAGGACCAGCATTGGCCGGAAGCGCTTGCCCCCGGCGTTCACCAGGTACGAGGCGGCCTCGGTGACGAAGTCGGAATCGGAGCGAACAGCCTTCTCGAGGGCCGCCTCGACGTCGTTCAGCCGCGACGCGATCTCGCGCTCGACGGCGGCATCCGGCGCCGCCAGCCCCTGCAGGACGGCCCTCGTCACGACGTCCACTCCTCACCCATCGGCATCGATGCTACCGGCCCGACGGCAGAGAAGCCATGCATTCTCCACGAGGGACATCCGCCGCGGCGGGGACCGGGAACGCCGGCCCGCATCAGAGACCGAAACCGAACCCGCCGAGCGGCAGCACCGAGGGGTGCGCGAGGACGTCGAAGAGCACGCCCGGCAGCACGCCGAGCAGCACGGTGGCGGCCACCGGCAGCCCGACGGCGAGGCGCGTGAGCACGGTCTCACCTGCCGGCGCCGCCGCGACCTCCGGCTCGCGCATGTACATGACCACGATCAGCCGCAGGTAGAAGAAGGCGGCGACCACCGAGGCGAGGACGGCGACCAGCACCAGCGGCCAGAAGCCGGCCCGGACGGCGGCGGAGAACACGGCCACCTTCGCCACGAACCCCGAGGTCGGTGGGATGCCGGCCATCGACAGCAAGAGGACCGCGAGGCCCCCACCCAGGAAGGGGCTTCGGCGCGCCAGGCCACGGTAGTCGTCCAGCGACAGGTTGCGCTCGCCGCGGACCGAGACCAGCATCACGATGCCGAACGCGGCGACGATCGTGACCGCGTAGACGGCGAGGTAGAACATCGCGTCGCGGACGCCCTCGGCCGTGCCGGCCGCGACGGCCGTCAGGATGAACCCCGCGTGGGCGACCGACGAGTAGGCGAGCATGCGCTTCACGTCGCGCTGGGCGATCGCGAGCACGCTCCCGACGACCATCGTGAGGGCGGCGAGCACCACGAGGATCGGCCGCCAGTCGTTCGTGAGCGGGCCAAACGCCACCGTGTAGACGCGCAGGAACGCCGCGAACGCCGCCACCTTCGTCCCCGCCGACATGAACGCCGTCACCGGCGTCGGCGCGCCCTGGTAGGCGTCGGGGGTCCACATGTGGAACGGGACCACCGAGACCTTGAACGCGAAGCCGATGCCGAGGAAGGCCGCGGCGACCAGGGCGAGCGCCGGCGAGGGGAGCAGCACGCCGCGCGGCTGTGTGGGGGCGAGCGTGAACAGAAGGCGGGTGGCGATGCCTGCGAGGTTCGTCGTGCCGGTCGCGCCGTAGGCGAGCGCGAGGCCGAACAGGAAGAACGCAGACGAGAACGCGCCGAGCAGGAAGTACTTCATCGCGGCCTCGGCCGAGGCCAGGCGGCGGAACGAGAAGCCCGTCATCAGGTAGAGCGAGAGCGACAGGATCTCGAGGGCGAGGAACACCATGATGAGGTCGGCCGAGGCGGTGATCAGCGTCATGCCGGCCGTGGCGAACAGCAGGAGCGCGTAGTACTCGCCCCGGTACTCGCCCGAGCGCTCGAGATAGTGCTGGGAGAGCACCACGGCGATGGCCGCAACCACCAGGATCACGAGGCGGAAGAACACCGAGTAGCGGTCGGCGGCGATCATCCCGCCGAGCACCAGCGTCGGGCCGTGCCAGTTCCAGAGCAGCGCGGCCGCGATCCCCGCCGCGACGATCCCGGCGAACGTCAGCGACGCCAGGAACCGGCCGGTGTTCCCAGGCCGGAGCGCGTCGATCAGCATGACGAGCAGCCCGGCGCCGACCAGCACGAGCTCGGGCGAGAGCGGCCCGAAGACGAGGGGTGGGTGCGGGAGCGTCGCGGCGGGGATCACCGCGAGACCCCCTCGGCCGAGACCGCGCCCGCCCCGCCGGCCGCCGGCACGCCGCACGCGCGCAGTAGCTGCTGCTCCTGTCGCGTCAGCGCCAGAGCCCCCCGCGGGAGCGGGGCGCTCCGCACCTGCTGACAGGCCACCGCGCGCTGGGCCGTCGGCTCGATCCGCGAGAGAAGGGGTCTCGGGTAGACGCCCAGGAACAGCATCGCTGCGGCGAGGGGGGCGATCACGACCCACTCGCGGACCGACAGGTCGCGCATCCGCGGGCGGCCGCCCTCCGGCGCGGCCGCCACCGGGGATGCCGCGTGGCCCGAGCCGCCGGCGATCGGCGCGAGGGCCGGCGCCACGACCGGGCCATGGAACGCCCGCTGGTAGGCCCACAGCAGGTAGATCGCCGACAGGATCAGGGCCGTCACCGCGAACGAGGCCGCGAGCACGCTGTCCTGGAAGGTCCCGAGCAGCACCAGGAACTCGCTCACGAAGTTGTTCAGCCCGGGCAGGCCGACCGAGGCGAGGGAGGCGAACAGGAACATCCCGGCGAGCAGCGGTGCCTCCTTGCCGACGCCGCCGAACTCCCCGAGCGTCCGCGTGCGGGTGCGCTCGGCGAGCATACCGACCAGCAGGAAGAGTGCGCCGGTCGAGATGCCGTGGTTCACCATGTAGAGCACCGCGCCCGACAGCGCCTGCGTCCCGGCCGCGAGCGTCCCGGCGATGGCGAACGTACCGAGCACGACGAAGCCGAGGTGCGACACGCTCGAGTAGGCGACGACCCGCTTCAGGTCCGTCTGGCCGATCGCGACGATCGCCCCGTACACGATCGAGATCACCGCGAGCGTCATCACCAGGCCGCGGAAGTAGGCCGAGGGCTCCGGGAACAGCGTCAGCCCGAACCGGATCAGCCCGTACGCGCCGACCTTCGCGAGCAGCGCCGAGAGCACGAACGTGCCGGCCGTCGGCGCCTCGCCGTACGCATCGGACAGCCACGTGTGCACCGGCACCAGGGGGACCTTCACCGCGAAGGCCGCCAGGAACGCCAGGAACAGCCACCGCGCGGTCGTCACCGCGAGCGGCAGCTGCTCGAGTCGCCGCAGGTCGAACGTCGGCTGGCCGAAGACGGCGCCGGCCCGGAAGTACAGGAACAGGATGCCGAGCAGCAGGAACGCCGACCCGGCCATCGTGTACAGGAAGAACTTCACGGCGGCCGAGATCCGCCGGCGGCCGCCGAAGCCCCCGATGATCAGGTACATCGGCACGAGCATCGCCTCGAAGAACACGAAGAACAGCAGCAGGTCCAGCGCCAGGAACGACCCGAGGACGGCGGTCTCCAGCACCAGGAACGCCAGGAAGTACGTCTTCGCCCGCCGCTCGACCCGCCAGGACGAGAGCACCGCCACCGGCATCAGGAAGCTCGTCAGCACCACCATGAACACGCTGATGCCGTCGACCCCGAGGAGGAACCGGGCGTGGAGCGGACCGATCCACGACACGTCCTCGACCAGCTGGAACCCCGCACGAGCCTGGAACTGCGCGAGCATGCCGAGCGCCAGCCCGAAGGTC
>JAJYHN010000088.1 GCA_021784765.1 Actinomycetes bacterium | reverse complement strand
TCGGTGCAGGTGTCGAAGCCCTTGCCAAGGGCATCGGTGGCCCCGAACGGCAGGCTCGCCGCGGCCGTCCGCCCGGGCGTGCTCCCCGCCCGGAGCGCCGCGAGCAGCGCGCGGGCGCCCGTCGCGCCCGTCGCGCCCGTCGCGGCGGACGCGGTGGTCGCGGCGGGCGCGGTGGTCGAGGGGGTCGAGGCCGGGGAGGGCGTCGCGCCGGCGGGCGCGAAGGACGCGAGCACCTGCCGCGCGATCGACGCGGCCGTTCCGAACGTGGCGGTCGCCACCACGCCGAGGTCGGGGAAGGCCGCGACCAGCGCGTGGTCGGCCGGACCGTCGGCGGCCACCACGGCCGGGCGCCCTGCCACCGTCGCGGTGGCGGCGCCGGCGCGCATCGGGGCGAGCGTGGCCGGCGTGATCGGCTGGACCTGCACCGCCTCCGTTCGGCCGACCGCCCGAGCCGGGCAGTCGGCTTCGGGCCCCTGGGTGCCGAGGTAGACGGCATGGACGTTCAGCAGGACGCAGCGGCGCGGATCGTTCCGGAGGTCGTAGACGGGCCAGGAGGCCGGGGCTCGGAACGTCGCGCCGTCGAAGGAGACGGTCCGCCAGGCCGGGGACGGGGCGGCCGCCGCGGCGCGGGCCGCCGGCATGCCGACCGCCAGGGTGACCAGGCAGAGGATCGGGGGGAGGATGCGCGACGTCGACTTCATGACCCAACAGCTTAGGTCGGAAGCGGGCGGCGGGGGCTTGAGCAGCAGTGCGAAATCAGTCCGGTGCCCGGCCGGGGCGTGCGCGACGCGGGAGCGTCGCCTCGGCCGAACGGCCGGCATGGCTCCGTCCGCGCTCGCCGCCCGGCCGACCCGGCATGGTCCCTTCCGGCCACCGCAAGTTGATCCCGACGGGGCATTGGCGCGAGGGCCACGCGCGGGCACGCTGGTCTCGCGAGGCCCGCCGACCGGGCCTCGAGGAGGAAGGGTGAACGCGACCGACACCTCCCCCGACCCCTCCCCCGGGTCGTCGGTCTGCGGGTGGTGCGCCATGGCCACGCGGGACGGCGCCGTCTGCGAGTGGTGCGGGTCCCCGCTGCCGGCGCACGACCTCCCCTCGGCGACGGAGGAACGTCGGGTGACCGAGTGGCTCGCCCGCGAGCTCCGGCGCCTGGGCGGCGGAGCGGGGTCGGCGCGGACGGAGCGGGGGGCGCGCGGGCGCGACGACCCTCGCGAGGCCCCGCCGGTCGTCCCGGGCTGGGTCTGATCCGGCCCCGATCCCCCCGGCCGGCCCCGCCCCGCCGCCCGCCGTCGCGATCCTTCCACCGCCTCCGACCGGCGCCTCGTCGTCGCTGAAGCACCGCGTCGCCCCGTGCCGATAGGTAACCGACGCGGCACGGAGGGCCGGGGCGTCCGGGGAACGTTCGTGTCCGCGAGGGAGGCGTCGATGACGCAGGACCTCGAGACTGTGGGGGCGACCGAGGCGGAGGACGCATCCGCGGGAGAGCGCGTGCGCTCGGCCGCGCAGCTCCGCATGCTGCACAGCCTGAGCGCTCGGCTCAACCGGCTGAACGACATCCGAGAGATCGGCGAGGCCATCACGGGCGAGCTGCGAACGCTGGTCGACTACCACAACAGCCGGGTGCACCTCCTCGACGACGACGATGTGACGCTGGTCCCGATCGCGTTTCGCGGGGAGCTCACCGAGTACCAGGGCGAGACGTTCGACGCCCTGTTGCTGCGCCTCGGCCAGGGCATCACGGGCAACGCCGCCGCCCGCAAGCAGACGCTCTACGCGCCCGACGCGGACAAGTGCGAGTTCGCCGTGACCATCCCCGGCACCCCCGACATCCCCGAGTCGGTCGTCACGGTCCCGATGCTCTACGGCGACCGCCTGGTCGGCACCATCTCGCTCTCCAAGCTCGGCGTCGGCCAGTTCGACGACGAGGACATCCGCGTGCTCGAGGTGCTGGCCTCCCACGCGGCAACCGCCTTCGAGAACGCCCGCCTGTTGGAGGCCGAGCGCGAGGCCGCGACGACCTCGCGAGAGCTCCTGCGGCTGTCGCAGGCCCTCACGCGAGTCCGCGACGCCGACCTGATCTTGGACCGGACGCTGCAGGCGATCCCGTCGGTGCTTGCGGTCGGGCCGGTCTGGGCATACATGCGAGACCTGCGCAGCGGGAACTTCCCGCTGGTGCGGGAGCGCAGGGCCGACGGGACCGTGGGGGCTCCCGCCCGCCCGCGCGAGGTGTCGGCGGCGACCGCCGCGCGGCTGCTGCTCTCGCGCGACGAGCCCTTCCTGCTCGACCGCGACGCGAACGCCGCCGAGCGTCCGGCGCCGGAGGTGCTCGGCGACCGCCGGCACGTGCTGGTGGCGCCGATCCGCTTCGAGCCCGACGGCTTCGGCGCCCTGGTGATCGCGCCGGTCGGGCGGGAGGCCCGCTTCTCGGAGCGGCAGATCCCCGTGCTGCGCGGTCTCGCCGACATCACCTCCCTTGCGCTCGGCAACGCCGATCGCATCGACAAGCTCGAGCGCTTCCACAACCTGGTGGAGGGGTTGAACGCCGTGTTCTGGGAGGCGGACCCCGCCACCCTGCAGTTCACGTTCCTCTCCTCCCGCGCCGCGGAGCTGCTCGGCTCCGAGCTCGTCGGCTGGGCCGTCGAGCCCCGGTTCTGGGGCGAGCACATCGATCCCCTGGACCGCGCGGAGGCCCTGACGGCCTGCCGGGCCGTCTCGGAACGCGACACGGACCATGGCCTCGAGTACCGGACGCTGTCGGCCGCGGGGCCGGCGCGATGGTTCCGGGACGTGGTTCGCCTGGTGCCGCCGGACGGGGACCGGCCCGCGCAGCTCCGGGGGATGATGGTCGACATCACCGACCGGAAGCTCGCCGAGCAGCAGGTCGCGTTCCTCGCCTACCATGACAAGCTCACCGGGCTGCCGAACCGTGCGATGTTCGAGGAGCACCTCGAGATGGCGATCGCCCGAGCTCGCCGGACCGACACCTCGGTCGCCGTCGTCTACCTCGACCTCGACAACTTCAAGCTGGTGAACGACAGCCTCGGCCACCACGCGGGCGACGACCTCCTGCGGCACGTCGCGCGCCGGCTGCACGTGTCGCTCCGCGACAGCGACCTGCTGGCCCGTCAGGGGGGTGACGAGTTCCTCGTGCTGCTCACCGACCTTCCGGGTGAGGGCTCGCCGATCTCGCCCTCGGCCTCGGACATCGCCGTCGCGGTGGTGGCGCGGATCAAGCAGGGGCTCGCCACCCCGTTCACCGTCCGCGGGAGCGAGTTCTTCGTGGCGGCGAGCGTTGGGGTCAGCCTGTTCCCGGGCGACGCGCGCGACGCGGCCGCCCTGCTGCGCCAGGCCGACTCGGCCATGTACGAGAGCAAGCGGGGGAGCGGCCACGCGCTGGACGGCCCGGAGGGGGTCGATCTGCTGCGGGACCTCTCGTTCGAGACGCGGCTCCGCAAGGCCGTCGACCGCAAGGAGTGGGTGCTCCACTACCAGCCGATCCTCGACCTGCGGGGCGGCGCGCTGGTCGGGATGGAGGCGCTGGTGCGCTGGCGGGAGCCACGCGGAGGGTTGGTGCAGCCGGGCGGCTTCATCCCGCTCGCCGAGGAGATGGGGCTCGTCGACGCCATCGGCGACTGGGTCCTCGAGGAGCTCGCCCGGCAGTCCCGGGAGTGGCGCGACGCGGGGTTCCCCGTGGACATCTCGTTCAACCTGTCCCCGCGCCAGCTCCGTGCCCACGACGTCGCCGAGCGGATCATCCGCCGGCTGCACGAGGCGGGGGTCCCGCCGACCTCGCTCACGGCCGAGGTCACGGAGTCGAGCGTGATGATGGACGCCGACGAGGCGCTGCGGATCCTGGGGCGTCTCCACGACGAGGGCATCCGGCTCGCCATCGACGACTTCGGCGTCGGGTACTCGTCGCTTCGTCGTGTGAACCACATGCCGATCGACGTGCTGAAGGTCGACCGCTACTTCGTGCGCGACGCTCCGGCAGCGCAGAGCGCGGCCGGCATGGTCCAGGCGATCATCCGGCTGGCGTCCGCCCTCGGAGTCGACGTGATCGCCGAGGGCATCGAGACGCCCGCGCAGCGCGAGTTCCTGCTGGCGAACGGGTGCCGGGTCGGCCAGGGCTTCCTGTTCGACCGGCCCCTGCCGCCGGCCGAGGTCTGGGAGCGCTACGGGCCGGTGGCCGCCCCGCAGGTTCCCGCCGGCGGGCGGGAGGCCGAGATCCGCGGGCCCCTCCTGTCGCGGAAGGCCCCGGACTGAGCCCTCCCGCCGGCGCGGGACGGCGCCCCGTGTCCGTCGCCGCCCGTCCGGGCGTGGCAAGCTGACGCACGTGGACCCGTTGCCGCAGCCGGTCGTGATCGTCGTGGGGTCGGTCAACACCGACCTCGTGATCCGGGCCCCCGCGCTGCCGCGGCCCGGCGAGACCGTCACGGGGGGTCGCTTCGCCCGCGCGCAGGGGGGCAAGGGCGCGAACCAGGCGGCCGCAGCCGCCCGGCTCGGGGCGCGCACGGTCCTGGCCGCGGCCGTGGGCGACGACGAGTTCGGGCGGGAGGCCCTGGCGGATCTCGTCGCGCGCGGGGTCGACGTGTCGTGCGTGGGGCTGTCCCGGGCGGCGACCGGGGTCGCGCTGATCGTCGTCGACGAGCGGGGCGAGAACCAGATCGCGGTGGCTCCCGGCGCGAACGCGCAGGTGGGCGCGGAGCTCGTCGAGCGTGCCCTGGAGGTGGCCGTCCTGGCGCCGGCCGGAAGGACGGTCGTATCGCCGGCAGGTCGCGGCGGTGGGGTCGGTCCGGTGGTGCTCGCGAGCCTGGAGGTCGGCGACGGCGCGATCGTCGCCGCCGCGCGCGGTGCCCGCGCCCGCGGGCTCGGCTTCGTCCTGAACCCGGCTCCGGCCCGGCGCCTGCCCGCGGAGGTCCTCGCGGCCTGCGACGTCCTGACGCCGAACGAGGGGGAGGCGGCCGCCCTCGGCGGCGTCGAGACGCTGCTCGCCGCCGGCGCGGGGGCCGTGCTGGTGACCCGGGGCGCCCGAGGCGCCGAGCTCCATCTCCGCGGGGAGGCGATCCTGCCGATCCCTGCGTTCCCCGTGGAGCCGGTCGACACGACCGGGGCCGGCGACGCGTTCAACGGCGCGCTCGCGTGGGCGCTCGCCGGTGGGCGGAGCCTCGAGGAGGCCGCGATCCTCGCGGCCGCGGCGGGGGCCCTCGCGACCCGCGGGCTCGGCGCGCGGGGCGCCCTTCCGGAGCGGGCCGAGGTCGAGGCGCTCGCCGGGCTCGGGTAGCCGCCGGGCTAGGGTGCCAGGCGCAGTGGCTGTGGCCCGGGGGAGGGCGGCACCGCGGCCGTCCGGCGCCCCCCGGCCGTCCGGCGCCCCCCGGCCGTCTCGACGGTCACCTCGCCGCCCTGCGGGGCGGCGGGCGCGATCACGCCGATCCCTCCCCCGGGGGTCCACCGCAGGTTCCGGAAGCGACCCCGCAGGGTGCTGGTCAGCGCCGGCCTGCCATCCACGAAGAGGCGGGTGCCGGAGCCGTCGACCTCGCAGCGCCACCGCCCCTCCGGGGAGGCCACCTCGGCCGCGTCGGCGTCGTCTCCCGGGCGGCCGAACACGAGCCCGTCCCACGGGTCGAGGTCGACGAGGTCCATCTCGGCAATCAGCGGCAGCAGCGCGCCCCACGTGTAGAACGGGTCGCTGTCCGGCGAGTCTCCGCCCTCCCCGGTCCGCTGGTTGAAGTTCTCGTAGCTCCGGCGTCCCTCCCATGCCCGGGCGAACATCGCGGCGCCGCGCCGCGCGAGCCAGGTCGCGTCCTCGTCGAGCCCGGCCCGCCGGAGCCCGAGGTAGGTGAGGAGGTTGAACGGGGGCCAGACCCGGCCCCGCCAGTAGACGTTGTCGAGCGCGGCCGGGTCGTCGTGCGGGGTCCCGGCCACCGGGTGGTCCCCACCGAAGCCCCGGGGATCGCGCAGCAGGCGGGCCATGGCCGCTGCCTGCTCGGGCGTCGCGACGCCGGCGAGCAGCGGGTAGAACGAGGTCGGCGCGAGGCTCCGGACGAACCGCCCGCTCCACAGGCGGTTGGCGAACGCGCGCCGCCGCGGATCCCAGAGCCGCTCGCGGACCAGCCGGCGGAGGGCACGCGCCCGGGCCGCCAGCGCCGCCGACTCGTCCGTGCGCCCGAGCTCCGCGGCGATCCGCGCGAGCAGCTCTCCCTCGACGACCAGCAGGCTGTTCAGCCCGACGTCCTCGCTGTCCAGGGTGTGCGTGCGCTCGTCGAACGTCGCCTCGTCGTGGACCGGGGAGTTGTCGTTCGAGGACTCGTCCATCGCGGCGAGCTTCGTGTGCACGAAGTGCCCGTCCCCGACGGGGGACGAGCCGTACTCGAGCAGCCCGTCGCCGTTGCCGTCCCGGGCGCGGAACCACCAGTCGAAGGCAGCGGCGAGAGGGGGGAACGCTCGCTCCAGGACGGCCGGGTCGCCGCTCGCCCGGTAGAGCGTCCACGAGGCGAGGGCCCCGATCGGCGGGTGGGCCCGGTCGACCCAGTCGGTGGTGCCGGCGCGAAGGCCGGCGAGGTTGCCATGGCTGGTCCGGCACGCGAGCGCCGCGTCGAGGTTCGCCCTCGCCGCCATCCCGTCGCCGGCACGGGCGGCGAGCATCGTGTGGAAGAACGCGTCCACCTGCCACACGAACCACCCACCGAACTTCTGCGCCACCCATCCGCGGGTGGCCGGCGTGTAGGGGCGGTGATTGACCGGGTCCCACACCGTGTTCCACCCGAGGACGTCGCGGATCGCGGCCGCCCGCCACCCGGGGACCGGGGGTGGGATCGGGGGGACCTCGGCGGCACGGGCGGCGAGCCGGGCGCCGGCCTCCCCGGCGGCGGTCCGCACCCCCGCGCCCCCGGTCCCACGCCCGGACGGGAGCGTGCGCACGGCGAACCCGATCCGAGGCGTGACGGCCGTGAAGCGGAAGACGGCCCATCGCCCCACCGGACGGGCCGGCGGCCGGTGGTAGTAGCCGTGCCGCTCCATCTCGCGGAGCGGCTCCGCGGGGTCGTCGTACAGGTGCGCGCCGACCGGGCGGGGCCAGGTCGCGAAGGCGGCCTGGCCTTCGTCCCAGGCGAGGACGGCGAGCGGCGAGTCCACGTATCGCGCCTCGCCGGCAGGGACGTCGAGCCGCGCGGCCCCGCCCGGCCCGAGCTCCTCGGGGAAGCCGACCGCGAGCAGCACCCAGTACCGGAGCCCCCACTCCGAGGTCGCGAGCACCTCCACCTCGCCGTCGAGCCCGTGCGAGGGGTCGACGGTCCGGCCGGCTGCGGCGAACCGGACCCGGATCCGTCCGCCGGCGCCGTCGAGCGTCGCCTCGGCGAAGGTCCCACCTGGCGCATGCGGGCCGAGCCGGGCCGTCGCCGGCTCGTACGGGAAGTCGGTCGCCCGGCCCTCGCGGGCGCCGAACGCCGCGACGCGCACTGCGAGCCCGCTCGGAAGGTGCACGGCGCAGCCGGGGAAGCGCGCGTCCCAGGTTCCCCATCCGAGGGGCCGGGCGGCCTCGTCTCCCACGGCCGGCTCACCCGCGCGCGGCGGCCGCGCGCAGCTCCTCCTCGACGGAGGTCACGAGGACCTGCGGCGGGAAGTTCGCCATGACGGCGATGGCCGCCCGGTGCATCTCGTCGTTCACCCCGCGGCAGGCGTCCTCGACGACGCGCACGTGCATCCCCACGTCGAGCGCGCCGAGCACGGTCGCCAGCACGCACGCGTCGGTGGCGACCCCGCAGACCACCAGCGTCATCGCCGGGCCGGCCAGGCGATCGAGC
>JAJYHN010000048.1 GCA_021784765.1 Actinomycetes bacterium | reverse complement strand
GTGCTGCTGGTCGACGATCACCCGCTGTTCCGTGAGGGGCTGGTGAGCCTGCTGGAGTCCCGGGGGGTCGAGGTCGCCGGGCAGGCGTCCGACGGCGTGGAGGCGCTGGAGCTGGCCCGCCGCCTGCGGCCGGACGTCGTGTTGATGGACCTTGGGATGCCGGGGTCTGGGGGTCTGGAGGCGACCCGGCTGATCAAGGCGGACATGCCGGAGGTGAAGGTGGTGATCCTCACGGTCTCGGAGGCCGAGGAGGACCTGTTCGAGGCGATCCGCAGCGGGGCGCACGGGTACCTGCTGAAGAGCACCTCCGCCCCGGAGTTCTTCGAGCTGCTGGAGGCCGTCGATCGGGGCGAGGCGCCCCTGTCGAGGGGCCTGGCCCTGCGGATCGTTCGCCACCTCGCCACCGAGCGCGAGCGACCGTCCGGCCCGGCCGAGCTGACGCCGCGCGAGGAGGAGATCCTCCGCCTGGTGGCGGAGGGGCGGACGAACCGGGACGTGGCGGCGGAGCTCGCGATCTCGGAGACGACCGTCAAGTTCCACATGACGAACATCCTGAACAAGCTCCACCTGCAGAACCGGGCGCAGGTGGTGGCCTACGCGCACCGCCACGGGCTCGCGGCCGATCAGGGGCGGGCCGGCCTTCCCGGCGAGTAGACGCGCGCGGGTCCGTTCGGCCTGCCATCGCGCGCCGTGCCCTGTACCAAAGTCGAGGTCTCGGGGTGGCCCATTCGGCCCTAGAGGACCTGGGTCCTTGAGCCCCTCAGAGGGTGGTCTGAGGTCCCTATCCGTCCGTCGGGGCACGCTCTACCTTCGGCCCATTCAGTTGAAGGGCAGCTACCTGACCCAACGGAGGAGGTGAGGGCGCGGCCGGCGAGCCCCTCGGGGCCACGACCGGCGGCCGACCGATGAGCGTACCGACGCTCGAACCGGTGCGGGAGACCACCCGTCCCGCCCGCCAGATCAACGTCGCTCCGCCCCCCGTTGGGCTGCGGTACGACCTCACGCGGTTCCGGCTCCTGCGCACGCTGCTGCGGAAGCGCTGGTTCCAGTTCATGCTCGTCCTGCCGAACCAGGCGATCTTCTGGCTGGTGATCGTCGCCGGCGTGGTCGGGCGGCAGATCGCCCCCGCCAACATCGCGACGGCCATCACCTGGTACCTGTGGTTCTGCATCGTGTTCGTGCTGATGGTCGGGGTCGGCCGCGGCTGGTGCGCGATGTGCCCGTTCGGCGGCGCCGGGGAGTGGCTGCAGCGCAAGTCGCTGTTCAAGCGGAAGGACGGGAGCGTCGGGCTCGGCCTGAAGTACCCGGAGCGCCTCGCGAAGTACGGGCTCCTGCCGGCGGTCGGCATCTTCCTCCTCATGACCTTCGTCGAGGAGTACTTCAACGTCGCCGGACCCGGCGCCCCGCTGGACACGGCGCTGCTGGTCGCCTTCATCCTGGTGTTCTCGGGCACGACGTTCCTGGTGTTCGAGCGGCGGGTCTTCTGCCGCTACCTCTGCCCCCTGTCCGGCCTGATCGGCACCGTCGGCCAGATGGGCGCGGTGGCCGGCTTCCGCGCGAAGGACCGGAACGTCTGCCTCACCTGCGAGACCAAGGAGTGCATGCGGGGCAGCGAGCGCGGGTACGGATGCCCCTGGTACGAGTACCCGGGCCAGCAGAGCGCGAACGCCTTCTGCGGCCTGTGCTCCGAGTGCTACAAGAACTGTTCCAAGGACAACATCGGCCTGTTCGTGCAGCCGCCGCTGACGAGCCTGTACTCGAACGTCAAGCGGCGCATGGACGTCGCGGTCGGGATCGCCCTGCTGGCCGGCCTGGTGTGGTTCCAGCAGCTGAACGCCATGACCTGGTACGGGAACCTCGAGGCGAGGGTGAACAGCCTGATCGGCTGGCCTCACTACCCGAACCCGATCCTGTACCTGTTCTTCTGCCTGATCCCGCTGCCGGTGCTGTACGGCCTCGGCCGGGCGACGGCGGCCGGGAGCCGGCTCTCGACCGGCGGGCGGATGGGCTGGCGGCGGCTCTTCGTGGACTGGGCCTACATCCTGATCCCGGTGTTCGGCATGGACTACCTGGCCCGCCAACTCCCGAAGTTCTTCGACCACGTGCTGCGGCTGGTCGCGGTCGTGTCCGATCCCCTGGGCCTCGGGTGGAACCTGTTCGGCACCGCGCACCTGAAGGTGGCGAACGACGCCCTGATGAGCCAGAACGGCACGGTCATCGCCCAGATCGTCGTGGTCCTGCTCGGCCTCGCCGGCTCGCTGTACGCGGCCTGGAGGATCCGGCAGCACACGGCCGAATACGCGGGCCTGACGGCGGCCGCGCGGCGTGTCCAGGGCGCGCTGATCGCCCTGTCGGTGCTCGCCGTCGCCGGCATGCAGGTCTGGTGGTACGTGCTGATGAAGGCCGCGGAGTAGGGGAGGCGGAGCGATGGCCATCACGATCCTCGACGCCGCGACGAAGCGGCCGCAGGTCCACGTCAACACCGAGCGCTGCGTCGGGTGCGAGGAGTGCGCCCGCGCCTGTCCGAAGACGGTCCTCGCCCTGGACCCCGAGCGCGTGGTGATCACGGCCGTCAGCGACGCGTGCGTCGGCTGCCGGTCCTGCGAGAACACCTGCCCGTATGACGCCATCCATGTCACCGGCCCACTGGTCACCGAGCCGCGCCCGGCCGAGGTCCTGGTGCCCCTCGCCGAGCGGCTCGGCGGCGCGCAGGAGGTCCGCCGGGGGCTGACCCACGAGCAGATGCTGGCCGCGGCGAGCCGGTGCCTGGACTGTCCGCGCCCGACCTGCGTGGAGGGCTGCCCGGCGAGGAACGACATCCCGGGGTTCATCCGCGCCATGCGCGCCGGCGACATGGAGGGCGGGCTCGAGACGATCCGTCGGACGAGCGAGTTCCCCTCGGTCTGCGGGCGCGTGTGCAACCAGGCCGCCCAGTGCGAGGGGGCCTGCATCCTGAACCAGCGGGGCGAGGAGGCGGTGGCGATCGGGTTCCTCGAGCGCTACCTCGGCGACTGGGAGCGGGAGCACGAAGCCCGGCCACGGGTCGCCGGGTTCGGCGCCCGCAGGAGGGTCGCGGTCGTCGGCGCCGGCCCGGCAGGGCTGGCCGCCGCCGGGTGGCTGGCGCGCGCCGGCCACCGGGTCGAGATCCACGACGAGGCCGGTGCGGCGGGTGGGATCCTCGCGTGGGGCATCCCCTCGTTCTCGCTGCCGCCGGAGGTCGTCGAGGACGAGCTCGCCTACCTGCGCGACATGGACGTCGAGCTCCACCCCGGCCGCAGGCTCGGCCGTGACTTCACCGTCGAGGACCTGCTCGCGGGCGGCGCCGACGCCGTGGTCCTCGCGTTCGGCGCGGGGGAGTCGAACCGGCTGCCGGTCCCCGAGGCCGCCTCGCTCGGCGGGGTGACGACCGCCACGGAGTTCCTGACGGCCGCCAAGGCCTACCTGGACGGGCGGGCGCCCACCCCGCCGGAGGCGCGCTCGCCGATGGTGGTCGTCGGGGCCGGGAACACCGGCATCGACGTCGCCCGGACGGCGCTGCGGCTTGGGGTGCGCGAGGTGACGTGCATCGACTTCCTGCCCGAGCGGCGGGTCCCGTCGGCGCCGGAGGACAAGCGGCTGGCGCTGGAGGAGGGGGTCGAGTTCGTCTACCAGGTGAGCGTGCAGGGGCTCACCTCGAACGCCGACGACGTGGTCGGCGTGGACGTGGCGCCGGTCGAGTGGCGCGAGCCCTCGCGCCTGCACCGCAATCCCCGGCCGAGGGTTCAGGCGGACCGGCCGCTGCGACTGGCGGCGAGGGCCGTGGTGCAGGCCATGGGCTACCGGGTCGAGGCCGAGACCGCCTCCAGGACCGGCGTCGCCGTCGGGCCGCGGGGGGCGCTGCAGGCCGACCCGCGGACCGGCCGGACCTCGCGCCCCCGGGTCTGGGCGATCGGCGACGCCGTACGGGGACCCTCCACGGTCGTGGCCGGGATGGCGATGGGCCGGGAGTGCGCCCGGGACGTCGTGGAGTGGCTGAAGACGGCACCGGTTGCCTGAGGGGCGAAGGGCCCGCCGCCGGAGGGCCCTCCGGACGGTTGCGATGCCGTGCGCGCCGGACTAGGATTTGCACGGTTAGCACCGTACAAAGGAGGGAAACTCGGTGACGTACATCATCGCGGAGCCCTGCATCGACGTGAAGGACCGGGCCTGCGTGGACGAGTGCCCGGTGGACTGCATCTACGAGGGCGCGCGGATGCTGTACATCCAGCCCGACGAGTGCGTGGACTGCGGGGCCTGCGAGCCCGTCTGCCCCGTCTCGGCGATCTTCTACGAGGACGACACGCCGGCCGAGTGGAAGCAGTACATCGCGGTCAACGCGGAGTTCTTCGGGGACGCGATCACGGGGTGGGGCTCTCCCGGTGGTGCCGCCCAGGTCGGTGCCACCGACAAGGACCATCCGGTGGTCACAGGGTTCCAGGCCGCCGAGTAGCGGCGCCCGGCCTCCGCCGTCCCTCCGGAAGCTCGGCCATCGGCCAGCGCCGGCGGGACTCGTCCGCGAGCCGCCCCATCAGGGCCAGCGCGCCGGGATCCTCGTCCCCCGGCCGCCACTCGACCACCCCGTCCGCGACGGCCGCCTCCCAGATCTCGCGGCCCCGCTCGGTGCGGACGAGCGTGAGCGTCCAGCCGCGCTGCCCGAGTCCGCCGAAGGAGAGGTCGGCGTGCTCGGCGGTGAAGTCGGGGCAGTGCAGGCATCCCGGGCGCGTCCACTGCCGCGCCTCCTTCAGCGAGACCTCGTGGTCGGTCCCGTCGCGGGTGGAGACGACGATCCTGCCCTTGACGTCGATCCGCGCGATGTCCGCGAGGTCGATCCCCAGCCCGTCCCGGAGCTTCTCCTCCATCAGCCCCTCGTAGGTGAAGGTCTTCGAGCAGAGCAGCCCCAGGGTCCAGGCGATTCGGCGGCCCCACTTGTTCACGCGCCGCGTCCCGGTCACGCCGGGCACGCTCGCCTGGCACCCCATCCCCACCAGCGCCAGGCGCGAGAGTCCCCGCTCGGCCGCCTCGGTCAGCGCCAGGGGATTCGCAGGGTACGTGTACCGGGAGCCGGCCGCCGCCAGCACGCCCTCGGCGTCCGTGACCACGGTCGGCAGGGCGTCGAACGGGCGCTCCTTCGACGCCCTGGAGGTGACGGCGCCGTCGATCCGGCCGGTCTCGAGCCCCCAGAGGAGCAGGGCCGAGACGACGCCGCCGTCCTGCCCGCGGGCCAGCGCGCGCGGGTCGGTCGCCCGGGCGAGCACCACGTCCCGCAGGATCCCGGCGGCCTCGTCCGGCCGCCGGCGCCGCCCGTGGAGCAGCAGGTCGATCTCGTCCTCCCAGTCGCGGAACCGTGGACAGGCCCGGGTGCAGATGTCGCAGCCCTGGTCCCCATGCGCGCACGCGTCGGCCGGGCCGGGATGCAGGTGGACGGGTCTGTGCCCCTCGTAGCCGAGCACATGGAAGGGGCAGACGACCACGCAGGCGGAGCAGCCGGTGCACAGCCCGGTCGCGAGCACCTCGCGATAGAGGTCGCGCCACTGGGCCTTGTCCGCCGGGGGCATTGCGGGAGTATAGGGTCGGGCCGGGCGTCAGGTGCTAGGCTCCGGCCGTGCCGACCTCGCCCGCCGCCGATGCTCGAGCCTGAGTCCCTTCAGGCGGCCGTCCTCGCGGCCGCCGGCGAGATCCAGTCGCTGGTGAACGAGCTCGGGCTCTCCTCCCGCGGCGCGCCGTCGGCGAAGCTCGTCTTCGAGTCGGATCTGAAGGCATCGCTGCGGCGGGCGCTGCAGTTCGGGCGCCTCGAGTTCGTGGCGGTCGACGTGCCGCTCGCCCGGCAGGGGGCGCCGTCGGGGCCGGTCGACGTCGTCGTCGCCGGGCGGACGCGCACGCCGCAGCTCGCGCTGGAGGTCGCCTGGCACCCGCGCGGGGAGGACCATGCGGGGTTCGCGCAGCGGGTGCTGGCCGACATCGCGCGGATGGGGCTCGCGCGCGCCCGGGAGGGCGCGGAGCAGGCGGCCGTGCTGGTCGCCGCGCCGCCCCGCTTCTGGAGGTGGCTGCCGGCCTACGCGGATGAGCACACGATGTTCGCGGCGCTCGCCGCCGGCGAGGAGACCCCGGCCACCGTGCGCGCCGACGTGATGGCGGCCGACGGCTCGGGGTTCCCGTGGGCGTCCCTGCCCGAGCGGGAGCTCCCGGAGCGGCTGTGGACCTCCCTGCTGCTCGCCACCGGTGTTCGCTCGCCCTGGGCCGACGCCGAGCTGCGGCTGCTGGAGACCAAGGGGCTCGGGGGCGTGGCCGCGGTCGGCGACTAGGAGCCGAGGGCGCCCGCCGTCAGAGCGAGAACGAGTCGCCGCAGGCGCACTCGTGCATGGCCTGCGGGTTGTGGACCTTGAAGCCCCCGCCGAGCATCGCGTCGACGAAGTCGATGGTGGCGCCGCGGACGATCGGCTCGCTCGCCGGGTCGACCAGGACCGTGAGGCCGTGGGCCTCGACCACGTGGTCGTCGGGCGCCGCCTCGCGCTCGAACGAGAGCTTGTACGAGAAGCCGGAGCATCCGCCGGCCGTCACCCGCAGCCGGAGGATCGCCGCGTCGTAGCCCTCGCGACGCGAGAGCGCCGTGGCCTTGGCCGCCGCGCGCGCGCTCACGGCCACGGGGGCCGCCGTCGTCCCACCCATGCCACCATGATAGCCATGCCCCTCCGTCTGGGGGACAATCGCGCGGAAGGGGGGTCCGTGCGCGAGGCAGGGGAGCGGGGGGAGGTGCCGGCGAGGGAGCGCATGCCCGCGTGGGTCCCGCGCCTGCTCCTGCTGGTCGTCCTCACCGCGTTCCTCGCGCTCCTCGGCTGGCACCTGCTCGGCCGGCTGACCGGGCTGCTCCGCATGCTGGCGCTCTCGCTGTTCCTGTCGTTCGCGTTCGAGCCGGCCGCGGACTGGCTGGCGGCGCGTGGATGGCGCCGGGGGCTCGCCACCGGGGCGGTGCTGGCGGCGACGGTGCTGGTCGGGCTCGGGCTGGTCGCGCTCATGGTGCCCGTGATCGTCAGCCAGGTGCAGTCGATCGTCGTGGCCGCCCCGGACTGGCTCACGCGGGCCGCGTCGGGGCTGCACCGCTGCTGCGGGATCACCGTCTCGACGGCGCGCATCGCCCACGAGCTGCAGGCGGCGAAGTCCTCGCTGGCGACCTTCGCGGCCGATGTGGCCGGGAACCTGCTCGGGTTCGGGGCGGCCGTCCTCGGGGGCATCTTCCAGCTGTTCACCGTCGGGCTGTTCACGTTCTACCTGGTGGCCGAGGGGCCGAAGGTGCGCCGGGGCCTGCTGTCGCTGCTGACGCCGGCACACCAGCGCGAGGTGCTGCGGACCTGGGAGATCGCGATCCAGAAGACCGGGGGGTACTTCTACTCCCGGCTGCTGCTCGCGGTGATCAACGGCGGCCTCACCTTCGCCGCGCTCGAGCTGCTGCGGGTGCCCTTCGCCCTTCCGCTCGCGGTGTTCCAGGGCGTGATCTCCGAGTTCATCCCGATGGTCGGCACCTACGTCGCGGCCGCGATCCCGCTGTTCGTCTCGCTGGTCAGCCGGCCCATCGGGGTGACCGTCGGGCTGCTCGCGTACTTCATCGTCTACCAGCAGCTCGAGAACTACGTGCTGTCGCCACGGCTCAGCAAGCGGACGATGGAGCTGCACCCGGCCGTCGCGTTCGCCGCGGCCATCACGGGCGCGAGCCTCGGAGGGGTGCTGTGGGCCTTCCTGGCGCTGCCGGCGGCGGCCACCATCCAGGCCGCGGCGTCGGCGTACGTGACCCGCCACGAGGTCGTCGAGAGCGAGCTCACCTCGGGGCGCGCCCGGGGGCGCTCCCGTG
>JAJYHN010000083.1:5112-8002 GCA_021784765.1 Actinomycetes bacterium | reverse complement strand
TCGAGCGCGGCCACCGTCTGCCCGAGCCGGCCGGCCGGGACGAGCAGGTCGGCGCCGTCGCCGAGGCACGAGGGCGCCGAGGGCGCCGCGCCGTCGAGCGGGCCCGAGCCGGGGCCCGCGTCGGGGAGGGCGACGACCGCGACCTCGGTCGAGCGGTCGGCGAGCGCCACCTTCGAGGAGAGGACGTAGGGAGCGAGCAGGTCGCCGATGAACGCCGGCTGGGCGGGGTGCTGCAGCAGCAGGAACGCCTCGGGGCCGCGACAGGCGACTGCGACCTCGGCCCGGACCCGTCCGGTGCGGGTGAGCAGCAGCGCCCGGCGGGCCTCGCCGGTGCCGAGCCCGGCCACCTCGACCGAGAGCAGGCCCTCCAGCCAGTCGCGGGCCTCTGGGCCCTCCACGGCGAGCGCGCGCCAGCCGCGGAGGATCGCGTAGCGTCCGGCCGGGGGGCCGGTGGGCCTTTCGGCAGCGTGCATCGCCTGCGAGGATACCGGCGTGCCCGAACCCGGCATCCCCGAGCCCCTGGCGGCGGCCGAAGCGCCGCGCGTCCTGGTGGTGACCAACGACTTCCCGCCCCGCTTCGGCGGCGTCCAGCAGTACGTGGCGAACCTGGTCGCCCGGCTGCCCTCCGAGCGGGTGGCGGTGCTCGCCCCCACGTGGGCGGGCGCCCGCGCACACGACGCCGGGCTTGCGTTCCCCGTCGAGCGTCACCCGTCGACCTTCCTGTGGCCGGACGGGGCCCTCGCCCGCCGGGTTCGCGACCTGGCCGCCGAGCACGGGGCCGAGGTCGTGCTGTTCGGCCACGGGTTCCCACTGCCGCTGCTCGCCCCCGGGCTCGCCGCGCACGGGATCCCGTCGGTCGTGCTGACGCACGGAGCCGAGGTCTGGATCGCCCGGTCGCCGGCCCTCGGCGCGGCGTTCCGGCGTGGGCTGGGCGGCGCCGCGGCGGTGACGGCGATCTCGCGGTACACGGCGCGGGCCCTCGCCCCGTCGATCCCGCCGGGGGCGGCGTTCTCGCTGCTCTGGCCCGCGGTCGACGAGCGCCGGTTCGCCCCCTCGCCCGCGGCCGCCGTCGCGGCGCGCGCGCGCCTCGGTCTGGGAGGCCGTCCGATGGTCCTCTGCGTGTCGCGGCTGGTGCCGCGGAAGGGGCAGGACGTGCTGATCCGCGCGATGAAGGACCTCTGCCGGCTGGTTCCGGAGGCGGTGCTCGTGGTCGCGGGCGACGGGCCCGACCGCCCGCGGCTGCTCCGGCTGGCCGAGGAGGCACCGCCGAGCTCGGTCGCATTCGCCGGGGCACCTTCCGACGAGGAGCTCCCCGGCCTGTACGGAGCCTGCGATGTCTTCGCGATGCCCTGCCGGTCGCGCTGGGGCGGGCTGGAGGTTGAGGGGTTCGGCATCGTCTACCTCGAGGCGGCAGCGGCCGCGAAACCGGTGGTGGCCGGGCGGTCCGGCGGGGCGGGGGAGGCGATCGAGGACGAGGGCACCGGCCTCCTGGTCGAGGGGCGCGAGCCGAAGGCGGTGGCCCTGGCCCTCGCGCGGCTGCTCTCGGATCCCGGGGCGGCCGCCCGGATGGGCGGGGCGGGGCGGGCCCGGGTGGAGGCCGATTACACCTGGGACCGGCAGGCCGCGCGGCTCGTCCGGGTGCTGGCCGAGGCGGCCGGGCGCCGGGACGGCAGCGAGCGGCTTTCGCCGGGCCCTCCCGGTGGCTAGGATGTGAGCGTGGACGGGCAGCGGCTGGCGATCGTGACCGGCGGCGCCGGCGGGATCGGCGTCGCGATCGGGCGGAGGCTCGCCGCCGACGGGATCGGCATCGCGATCTTCGACGTCGACCCGGAGCGGTCCGAGGCGGCGGCGGAGGCGCTCCCGGCGGCCTCGTGGCATCAGGTCGACGTCGCGGACTACGGCAGCGTGCGCCGCGGGGTCGCCGATGTGCTCGACCGGTGGGGCCGCATCGACGTCCTGGTGAACAACGCCGGGTGGGACCGCCTCGAGCCGTTCCTCGACAACTCGCCGTCGCTGTGGGATCGGCTGATCGCGGTGAACCTGCTGGGGCCGGTGAACTGCAGCCACGTCGTGCTGCCGCACATGGTGGAGCGGGGCGAGGGCCGCGTGGTGAACGTGGCCTCGGACGCGGGACGGGTCGGCTCGAGCGGCGAGGCCGTCTACTCGGCGACCAAGGGCGGGGTCATCGCGTTCACCAAGGCGATCGCGAGGGAGATGGCCCGGCACCGGATCGCCGTCAACTGCGTCGCCCCCGGGCCGACCGACACCCCGCTGCTCGAGGAGCTGCGCGGGACGGAAGCCGGCGAGCGGATCATGGACGCCATCGTCCGCGCGACCCCCTTTCGCCGCCTGGCCCTGCCGGAGGACGTCGCCGAGGCCGTCGCGTTCTTCGCGTCGCCGAGCGCCGCATTCGTCACCGGCCAGGTGCTGTCGGTGTCCGGCGGGCTCACCATGGCCGGCTGAGGATCCGGGTGGGACGGCTCGTCGGCGCTCGAGCGGCGACGCCGCCATCCGGAGCGGCCGTCCCGGGAGCCGTTCGGGACCCATCGTGAGGACGATCGCAGCCCGGGCCCTCGTGCTCGCCACCGTCGCGACCGGGGTCCTCGTCGCGGCCCGGCCCGCCGCGGCGGCCGCCCCCCTGGCGCTTGCGATCGTGCAGCCGGCCGACGGTGCGCGGCTGGCCGGCCCGACGGTGGACCTGGTCGTCGGTGCCCCCGCCGCGGCCGGCGGGCCGGTCCGGTTCACGGTGGCCGTCGACGGGACCCCTGCCGACGCGAACGGGAACCCGGCCTCGCCGGGGTCGGGGGGCGCGACGTTCTCGGTCGCGGCCGGGGGTCGAACCACCGTCACCCTCCGCGCCCTGCCGGCGGGGACCCACCGAGTGGTCGTG
>JAJYHN010000083.1:0-5102 GCA_021784765.1 Actinomycetes bacterium | reverse complement strand
CGATCTCTCCTCGCCCTGCCGGCAGGGAGCCACCGGGTGGTCGTGACGGCGGTCCCGCCCGCCGGGCTCGCCCCGGCCTCTGCCACGTTCACGATCACCTCGGCCCCGGGCCGTCCCCCATGGGCGGTGCTGCTCGGGGTCGCGCTCTTCGCCCTGGCGTGGCTGTTCATGCGGCGGCGCATGGGCACGCTGGACCGCTCGTTCGGTGGGGGTCGCCGGGGCCCGCGGGCCGACGGGGACGGTCGGTGACCGAACGGACCGAGGGTCGGATCCACGTCGAGGCGGCGCCGGCCGCCGTGATGGCGGTGCTCGCCGACGTCGGCGCCTACCCCGAGTGGGCGAGGGGGATCCGCTCGGCGGAGGTGCTGGTCCGCGACGCGCGCGGCCGTCCGGCCGAGGCGGCGTTCCACGTGGTGACCCCGCCCATCGAGGCACGCTACACGCTCCGCTACCGCTACGCGGCTCGCGCCGCCGGCATGTCGTGGACGACGGTCGCTGCCTCCGGGGCCGTCCGCGGCGTGCACGGGGAGTACGTCCTCGCCCCGGCCGACGGCGGCACCGACGTCACCTACCGCCTGGCGATGGAGCCAGCGATCGCCCTGCCCGGGTTCCTCCGGCGCCGGGCCGAGCGGACGATCATCGACGCGGCGCTCGGGGGGCTGAAGCGGCGGGTGGAGGTCGGCGAGCGCTGACGGATCCCGGGCGGCCCCGTCAGGCGGCGAGGTCGCGTCGCCGGAACGCCAGCACGCCGAGGATCAGGAAGACGACGGCGAGCCCCAAGAGCACGCCCATGTCGCCGGCGTGCAGCCCGTTCCGCAGGGGGTCGTGGCCGCTGTAGTAGCGGAAGGGCGAGAAGGGCCGGTAGGGCATCAGGACCTTGGCCACAGGGGCCAGCGCGTTCACGAAGTAGGCGAGGACGGCCACGGCGAGGGTCACGCCGAGCGCGACGCCGCGGCGCCCGGTCCAGGCCCCGAGGGCCAGGGAGAGCGAACCGAACGCGACCCCGAGGACCACGGCGGCGACCGTCGCCGCCGCCAGGTTGCCGGTCCCGACGTCCATGTTCCACGCGCGAACGCCCACCCACAGCACCAGCCAGAGCGCGAGGCCGATGATCGCGGTGCCGAGCGCCATCGCGAGGGCCTTCTCGAGGACGACCCGGGACCGGGCCACGGGGTTTGCCAGCAGCAGGTCGAGGGTCCCGCGCTCCTCCTCTCCGGCGATCCCGTTCGCCCCCGCGGTGACCGCATAGATGAGGAGCAGCAGGGGGGCGAGGAACGAGTACAGCTCGGTGTTCAGGTAGCCGGTCGCGGTGCCGAGATCTCCTCCCAGGCCGGCGGTGATGATCGTCCTGTAGGTCTCGGGGAACTGCTCGAAGATCTTCGAGTAGGTGGAGTTGCGGCCGAAGCTCGGCCAGAGCGCCGGGTACAGGATGGCGAGGCTCCCGATCCCGACGGCCCAGAAGAACAGGGCCCGGCCCTGGTCGCGCAGCGTCTTCGCCGCGACCGAGCGCAGCATCGGGGTCCGCCGCGCAGCGGCCCCCCGGAGCACGCTAGCCCGCACTGCGCCCGCCCCCCTCGGCCTCGTCCCGTCCGTAGTAGGCGAGGAAGATGTCCTCGAGGTCGGCCTCGTGGCTCGTGAGCCTCACGACCTCGAACCGGGATGCCGCCTTGACCAGCGCGTCGATCGAGCCGGTCACCGTGCAGCGCAGCGTCGAGTCCGCGACCGCCACGTCGGACACGCCGGGCAGCGCCGCGAAGGCCGCCGCCGGTACCGGGCCCCCGAAGTGCAGCTCGAGCTCGTGCAGGGCCTTCGCCTTCAGCGCCCCGATCTCCTCGACGACGACGAGCCGGCCCTCGCGGATGATCCCGACCCGGTCGGCCAGGTGCTCGACCTCGTGCAGGACGTGCGAGGAGAGGAACACCGTGCGGCCCTCGGCCGCCTCCTCGCGGATGATTCGCTGGAACTCCTCCTGCACGAGCGGGTCGAGGCCCGTGGTCGGCTCGTCCAGCACCAGCAGGTCGGGGCGGTGCAGGAAGGCCTGGACGACCCCGACCTTCTGCTTGTTGCCCCGCGACAGCTGCCGGATGTGGCGGGCCGGGTCGAGGTCGAGCCGCTCGGTCAGGCGTCGCACGAACGGCCAGTCGATCCGCCCGCGGAGGTGGCCGAAGTGGGCGAAAAGCTCCTCGGCGGTGAGCTGCTCGTAGAGCGCGAGCTCGCCGGGCAGGTAGCCGACCCTGCGATGGACCTCGACGCCGCGGGTCCAGGGGTCGAGGTCGAACACGCGGGCGTCGCCCCGCGTGGGCCGGAGCAAACCGAGCAGCAGTCGGATCGTCGTCGTCTTGCCGGAGCCGTTCGGCCCGAGGTAGCCGAACACCTCGCCGGGGCGCACCTCGAGGTCGAGGTCGAGCACCCCTCGGTGCCGTCCGTACATCTTCGTGAGGCCGCGGGCGAGGATGGCCGGGCCCGCGACAGCGCTCGTCATGGCCGCACCTCCGGACGAGTCGGTCCCAAGGACCACGCTAGCCGGGCGCCGTGGACCGGCGGCGGGCCGAACGGCCCCCGACCTCGGGGGCGTGCCGCCGGGCGCCGACGAGCCGGTCGAGCGGCCGGAAGCCGGATGGGCGATGCTTGGGGCGTGGTCACGGCGCCCCCGGCCGAGGGACTGGACGAGCAGGCCGTCCGCGAGCGCGTCGCGGGAGGCCTGGCGAACTCCGTTCCGGAGCGGGTCAGCCGGACGGTGATCCAGATCGTCGCGGCGAACGTGCTCACGCCGTTCAACGGGCTCCTCGGCGCCCTGCTCGCGGTGATCCTGGTCGTCGGCCCGATCCAGGACGCGCTGTTCGGCGGGGTGCTCGTCGCGAACGCGCTCGTCGGCATCGTGCAGGAGCTGCGCGCCAAGCGGACCCTCGACCGCCTCGCGGTGCTGACCGAGCCCCGGGCCCGCGTGGTCCGCTCCGGCGTCGCCCGGGAGATCGACGTGCGCGGGATCGTGCTGGACGACGTCCTGGAGCTGCGACCCGGCGACCAGGTCCCCGTCGACGGGATGGTGCTGGCGGGCGTCGGCCTCGAGCTCGACGAGTCGCTGCTCTCGGGCGAGTCGGATCCCGTCGAGAAGGACGTCGGCGACGAGGTGCTCTCGGGCAGCTTCGTCGCCGCCGGGGCCGGCCGCATGCGCGCGACCCGTGTCGGCGCCGACGCCTATGCGCGTCGCGTGACGGTGCAGGCGCGCCGCTTCGGGCTGGTGCGCTCCGAGCTGCGCGACGGGGTGAACCGGATCATCGTGTGGGTCGCGTGGGCGATCGTGCCGACGGGGACGCTGCTGTTCGCGACGCAGCTCCGATCGGTCGGCAGCCCGGCGGAGGCCCTGCGGGGCGCCGTCGCCGGGACGGTCGCGATGGTCCCGGAGGGACTGGTGCTCTTGACGAGCATCGCGTTCGCCGTGGGGGTGGTCCGCCTGGGGCGACGGTCGGTCCTGGTGCGGGAGCTGCCGGCGGTGGAGGGGCTCGCCCGAGTCGACGTGCTCTGCATCGACAAGACCGGGACCCTGACCGAGGGGCGCCTCGAGCTCGATGGGGTGGAGCCGGTCGGGGAGGCGGGGGACGGCGCGGCCGCGGCCGAGGGGCTCCGCGCGCTCGTCGCGGCCGACCCGTCGCCGAACGCGACCATGCGGGCCGTGGCGACCGCCCTGCCCCCGGGGCAGACCGCCCCGGCGCCGGAGGTCGTCGTCCCCTTCTCGTCGGCGCGCAAGTGGAGCGCGGCGGCCTTCGAGGGGCTCGGCGCCTGGGTGCTCGGTGCCCCCGACGTGCTGCAGCCGACCGCGGGCGATGATGCCGCCGGCGCGCCGACGAGGGCGCGGGTGGCGGCGCTCGCCTCCACCGGCCGGCGCGTGCTGCTGCTGGCGAGGGCCCCCGCCGGGCTCGACGGCGAGCGGCTGCCCTCGCGGCTCGAGCCGGCGGCGCTGGTGGTGCTTCGCGACCGGGTACGCGAGGACGCGCCCCGCACGCTCGAGTACTTCGCCGAGCAGGGCGTCACGGTGAAGGTGATCTCCGGCGACCATCCCGAGGCCGTCGCCGCCGTCGCGGCGGAGGCCGGCCTGCGGGACCCGGCCGGGCCGGTCGACGCGCGGAGCCTTCCGGAGGATCCGGCGGCCCTGGCGCGGATGCTGGCCGAGCGCTCGCTGTTCGGGCGGGTGACCCCGCGGCAGAAGCTCGCGATGGTCGAGGCGCTCCGCGCGGGCGGACACACGGTGGCGATGACCGGGGACGGGGTGAACGACGTCCTGGCCCTGCGCGAGGCCGATCTCGGCATCGCGATGGGATCCGGCAGCCCGGCCACCCGGGCCGCGGCGCGGCTCGTGCTCCTCGACGGGCGGTTCGCGTCGCTGCCGGCGGTGGTGGCCGAGGGGCGGCGCGTCCTGTCGAACATCGAGCGCACCGCGAACCTGTTCGTGACGAAGACCGTCTACGCGATGCTGCTCGCCCTGGCGGTCGCGGTCGCCGGGATTGCGTTCCCGTTCTTGCCGCGTCACCTCACCCTGATCGGGAGCCTCACCATCGGCATCCCGTCGTTCTTCCTGGCGCTCTCGCTGCGTGCGCCCCGGACCCGTCCCGGCTTCGTGCCCCGGGTCCTGCGCTTCGCGGCCCCCGCCGGTGTGGCGACGGCGGCCGGAACGCTCGCCGCCTACGCGGTGGCGAGGTCGAGCTTCGGCGTACCGACGCCCGAGGCACGGACGACCGCCACGCTGGCGCTCTGCCTGCTCGGCCTCGGGGTGCTGGTGGCGATCGCCCGCCCGATGGACCGGCTGCGGTGGCTGCTGGTCGCCGGGATGGCCGCGGCCTACGCGGTCGCCCTGCTGGTGCCGCCGTTCGCCGCGTTCTTCGCGCTGGCCCTGCCGGGCACGTCGGCCTGGCTCGCCGGGCTCGGGGTGGCGGCGGCCGCCGGGGTGGTCGGGGCGATCGCGGTGTGGCGGATCGCCGGCGCCGTCGGGCCCGGCTCGGGTCGCGGCTAGGCCCGTTTTCCGCACCGTTGTGGGTCAAGGTCCGCCCGCGAGTGGTTGACTTCCCTTGTCCCTGAGGGGATCTCGCGCGCTGCATGCCTTCACG
>JAJYHN010000183.1 GCA_021784765.1 Actinomycetes bacterium | reverse complement strand
GGCATGTTATTCTGCGCAGCGTGCCTCGTGCGGGATGGGTGAAGCCGGAGACCGACCAGCGGCTGTCGGACCACATCTCGATCGGCGTGCTGAGCCGGGTGTTCCCACCCGAGTTGGTGGATCGGGTGGTGGCCGAGGCGGGCCGCACCGAGATCCGTCGTCGCCTGTTGCCCGCGCGGGTGGTCGTGTACTACGTGCTGGCCCTGGCGTTGTTCTCCCAGGCCTCCTACGAAGAGGTCATGCGCAACCTGGTCGAGGGGCTGTCGTGGACCTCGGGATGGGCCCGAGCCTGGAACGTGCCCACCAAGGCCGCGCTGTTCAAGGCCCGGGCTCGCCTCGGCCCCGAGCCCGTGGAGGCCCTGTTCGACGCGGTGGCTCACCCGCTGGCGACCCCGGCCACCAAGGGAGCGTGGTACCGGGGCTGGCGGCTCATGAGCATCGACGGGACCTGCGTGGACGTCGCCGACACCCCGGCCAACGACCGAGCGTTCGGCCGGCCCGGCTCGGGACGGGGCTCGGGGCAGGGAGCCTTCCCTCAGGTGCGCCTGGTCGGGGTGGCCGAGTGCGGCACCCACGCCCTGGTCGAGGTCGCGGTGGGGCCGTGCCGCACGGCCGAGCAGCGCCTGGCCGCGAGGGTGGTCGGCTCCCTGGGTCCGGGGACCCTGTGCCTGGCCGACCGGGGCTTCTACAGCTTCGCCCTGTGGCAGGAGGCCCGTGCCACCGGAGCCGAGCTGTTGTGGCGGACGAGGTCCAACCACAAGCTCCCCGTCGAGGAACGCCTGGAGGACGGCTCCTTCCTGTCGAGGCTGCATGGGACCTCGGGCTCCACCCGCCAGGGCGACGCCGTCCCGGTGCGGGTGATCGAATACCACCTGGAGGACCCGGGCCGACCAGGGGAAACGCGCTACCGGCTGCTCACCACGATCTTGGACCCCGCCGCCGCGCCCGCCGCCGAGCTCGCCGCCCGCTACGCCGAGCGCTGGGAGTTCGAGACCATGCTCGACGAGCTGAAGACCCACCAGCGCGGCCCCCGGCTGGTGCTGCGGTCCAAGGGCCCCGACGGGGTCCGCCAGGAACTCTTCGGCTACCTGTGCGTGCACTACGCCATCCGCTGGCTGATGCACGCCGTGGCATTGGATGCCGACACCGACCCGGACCGGCTGAGCTTCACCCGCAGCCTCCGGGTGGCGCGGCGCACCACGGCCAGCCACCCGGGCTTTTCCCCCTGATGTCCTCGTCGCCGCCCATGAGAAGGCCCGCGAGGAGATCCTTCACGAGGTGCTCCCGCCCCGCCGGCGGCGGACCAACCCCCACGTGGTCAGGCGCAAGATGTCGAACTTCGGGGTGAAGCGATCCGAGCACCGAACCTGGCCCCAGCCGACCCGAACCCCCGCCGAGGCCGTGCGGGTTCACTCCGCCGAGGTCACCGAGCCGTGAGCGCCACCGACGGGGCGAGCCGACCGGCGGCGTGGGCGGTGCTGGAGCGAGCCCTCACTGAGCCCCGCCCGGTCCGGGCCCGACAACTGCTCGTCCACCTCCAACGGGATCGACCTGCTCGAGGTCGAGGCGGAGGAACAGGTCCACCCGATCCCCCAAGAACCTAAGTAAACGGTATTGCGGCTAGGCTAGAAGTCAGAGGGACACGGTGCGGAAAGTGACGAGCGGCGGAGGTGGCCGGGCGGGCGCCTCCGCCACGCTTCGGGCCTGGCGAAGGTGGCTCTCTCCAGCTCTAGCGAGCGTGCTGGTGCTCGCCAGCGGGTGCGTCTCGGCGACCCATGCCGCCCACCCTGTCCCCTCGCGCTCGCCCACCCCGGCCCCCTCGCCGTCGCGAGTGCCTGGCGTAACGCTTGAGGGCTTCTGCATGCTGCGGCGGGTCCCCGCGTCGCTGCGCGCCCTGCTCGTCCGCACCCGGGTGCACTGGCCTGCCGGGACCTCCGGCGGGCAAGCGGAGGGAGGGTTCAACGGGATCCTTCCCGACGGCATGATGCTCGTCACCACCATGTCTGCGAACGGGCACGGGCTCGGACTTCTTCGGCCGGGATCCGACCGCATCGTACCGCTGTACTCCTACCGCCACCGGAACGACGGCACGTTCGTCCAGGAGGTGGCCGAGACCGACGGCTACGTGATCTTCCGGGTCGGCGTCTTCGGCGGGGACTTCCCCACCAGGTGGTGGATGGTCGAGGTGAACCTGCGCACCCGGCGGTCCTGGGTGATCGGCCGGGCGAACCCCGGGATCGCCCAGGAGCTGATGGCGATCACGCCCTCCGCGGGGGACGGCTACGTGGCCTGGACGCAGTCCCGGCCCGACCGGAGCCTCGAGGTGCACGTGGTGGACGTGCGCACCCGGGTGAACCGGCTGGTGCCCTGGCGAGACATCGCCTTTCCCGAGATCGCGGACGGCCGGCTCCTTCTCGTCGACAACCCCTCGGGGGACTGGCAGTCCCCCCAGGGCTACTCCCTGGTCGCCCTCGACCTGCACACGCTGCAGCGGGTGCCGCTACCCGCGGGGCTCGGGCAGGTCGAGAACCCCCGGGTGCTCTCGGTGACCCCCGCGGGGACGCTCTGGAACACCGAGGACTTCCAGACGATCGAGGCGCAGGCGGCGACAAGGCCAGGAGCCCTCTTGCAGGCGACCAACACCTACCTCGAGGACTGGCCGTACCTGTCCGACAACGGGTTCGCCGGCTGGTACCAGAACGGCGGCCCGGGCTCCGGGGTGCTCGCCGACATCCGCACGGGCGTCGCGGTCAGCATCGCCAACCACGTCTACATCGCCGGGGACACCGTCGTCACCGAGACCTTCCCCGGCGGAAACATCGACCTCGTCAGCGTCTTCTCCACCGCCGACCTGCCCCGGCTCACCGGCTGCCGCCCGACCGTCCTTCAGTGGAACGTCCAACCCCCAAGCCCCGCCCCCGCCCTGGTCCCGCTCAGCCCGAGCGTCAGCTGAGCTCCCGCTCGCTTCCCACAACTCCCCCGCTCGGCATACACTTCGGCCCTGCCAGATTCCGCTCCGACGGAAACGGAAAGGGGGGACGTCCGTGCACGTGTCCGTCACGGTCAACGGGACCCGTCGCGAGGCCGACGTCGAGCCGAGGACGCTGCTCGTCTACTTCCTGCGCGAGACGCTCGGGCTCACCGGCACCAACGTCGGCTGCGACACCTCCACGTGCGGCGCCTGCACCGTGCACGTGGACGGGCAGTCGGTGAAGTCCTGCACGATGCTCGCCGCCCAGGCCGACGGCCGCGAGGTCACCACCATCGAGGGCATGGCCTCGGACGGCGAGCTGCACCCGCTGCAGCGGGCGTTCCACGAGCACCACGGCCTGCAGTGCGGCTACTGCACGCCGGGCATGATCATGGCCTCCGACAGCCTGATCCGCGAGGCCGGACACCCGCTCGCCGAGGAGGAGGTGCGGATCGGCCTCGAGGGCAACCTCTGCCGCTGCACCGGCTACCAGAACATCGTGAAGGCCGTCGTCGCCGCATCGCAGGAGATGCACGGCGCGCCGGCCTCGGCCTGAGAGGAGGCGGGCATGGCGCAGACCGCAGAGCGCGTCGTCGGCACCGAGGTCCGCCGCAAGGAGGACCCGGAGCTCATCACGGGGCAGGCGCGGTACTCCGACGACCTCGCCGCCCCCGGCATGCTGTGGATGAAGCTTGTCCTCAGCCCCTTCGCGCACGCGAGGATCACGAGCGTCGACGTCTCACCGGCGCTGCAGGTCCCGGGCGTCGTGGCGGCGTTCGGCGGCCGGGACCTCGCGGGCGAGTGGGCCGGTCCCCTTCCCACCGCCTGGCCGGTCACCGACGATCTGAAGAACCCCCCGATGTACCCGCTCGCGACCGACGAGGTCCGGTTCCAGGGCGAGGGCGTGGCCGTCGTGCTCGCCGAATCCCGGGCGGCCGCGGAGGACGGCGCTGAGGCCGTCGTCGCCGAGTACGACCCGCTGCCGGTGGTCCTGGACATGGAGGAAGCGCTGAAGGACGGGGCCGACCTCGTCCACGCGGACCTCGGCACGAACGCCTCGTACACGTGGACGCTCACCAACGGCGACGTCGACGCGGTGTTCGCCACGGCGCCGGTCGTGGTGAAGGAGCGGTACGTGGTCCAGCGGCAGATCCCCGCCGCGATGGAGCCTCGGGCCCTCCTCGCCGAGTACGCGCCGGCGATGGGCGAGTACACGCTCACGACCTCGACCCAGATCCCCCACATCGTGCGGGTCGTCCTGGCCGCGTTCGTGCTCGGCATCCCGGAGTCCAAGCTGCGGGTCCGGGCGCCGAACGTCGGCGGGGGCTTCGGCTCGAAGATCCGCGTCTCCCCCGAGGAGTCGCTGGCGCTGGTGCTCGCCAGGCGGACCGGCCGCCCGGTCAAGTGGACCGGTGACCGGTCGAGCGACGTCCTCACGACCCACCACGCCCGCGACCAGATCCAGGAGATCGAGCTCGCGGCCGACGAGGATGGCAGGATCCGCGGGTACCGCACCAGGCTGATTGCGAACATGGGCGCCTACCTGCTGCTGGTGGGGCCGGGCGTGCCCCTGCTCGGCGCGTTCCTGTTCTGCGGTCCCTACGGCGGCGAGGCGTATCACTTCGAGTGCACGGGGGTGTTCACGAACACCACGCCGACCGACGCCTACCGGGGCGCCGGCCGTCCCGAGGCGACCTACGCGATCGAGCGGGCGATCGACGCGCTCGCGCGGCGGGTGGGCAGGGACCCGGTCGAGATCCGCCGGATGAACTTCCTCCCCGAGTCCGACGGCCCGATCCCGTCTCCCGGCGGGCTCACCGTCGACTCGGGCCACTACAACGGGACGCTCGACAAGGCCCTCGAGCTCGTCGGCTACGAGGAGCTGCGGGCCGAGCAGCGGGCCCGCCGCGAGCGCGGCGACGCGAAGCAGATCGGCATCGGGTTCTCGACCTACATCGAGATGTGCGGCCTGGCGCCGTCCCGCGTTCTCGGGAGCCTGAAGTACGCGGCCGGCGGATGGGACGCCGCGCGGATCCGCGTGCTGCCGACCGGCAAGGTGACGGCGTTCGTCGGCGTGTCCCCGCACGGGCAGGGCCACGCGACGACGTTCTCCCAGATCCTGTCCGACGACCTCGGCATCCCGGTGGACGACATCGAGGTCGTGCACGGCGACACGGCGCTCGCGCCGCTCGGCATGGACACCTACGGCAGCCGGAGCCTCTCGGTGGGCGGCGTCGCGGTGCACCGAGCGGCCGACCGGATCGTCGAGAAGGCGCGAAAGATCGCGGCCCACGAGCTCGAGGTGTCCGAGGACGACCTCGAGTACGTGCGGGGCAGGTTCTCGGTGAAGGGGGCCCCGGACCGGGCGAGGACGATCCCCGAGGTCGCCTTCTCGGCCTGGACGGCGCACAACCTGCCCGAGGGCGTGGAGCCGGAGCTCGACGCGAGCGCCGTCTACGACCCCGAGAACTTCGTCTATCCCTACGGGGCCCACATCTGCGCGGTCGAGGTCGACACCGAGACCGGCCAGGTCGACGTGCTGCGCTATGCGGCCGTCGACGACGTCGGCACGATCATCAACCCGCAGATCGTCGACGGCCAGGTCGCCGGCGGCGTGATCCAGGGGATCGCCGAGGCGCTCTTCGAGGAGGCCGTCTACGACGAGAACGGCGACCTGCTCACGAGCTCGCTCACCAACTACGAGGTGCCGGCCGCCTCCGACGTGCCCTCGATCCGGATCGACAAGACCGTCACGCCGTCGACGACGAACGAGCTCGGCGTGAAGGGCGTCGGCGAGACCGGCACGATCGCCTCGCCGCCGGCGGTCATCAACGCGGTGGTCGACGCGCTCTCCCACCTCGGGGTCACCGAGATGGCGCGGCCGGCGACCCCCGAGCGCGTGTGGAGAGCCATCCAGCAGGCCAAGGGAGGTGCCGCATGATCCCGGCCCCGTTCGAGTACGTGCGCGCCGAATCCGTCGACCACGCGGTCGCGCTGCTCGGCGAGCACGGCGAGGACGCCAAGCTCGTGGCCGGCGGCCACTCGCTGCTGCCGCTGATGCGCCTGCGCCTGGCCCGCCCGTCGGTGCTGGTCGACGTCGACCGCCTCGACGACCTCGCCTACGTCCGCGAGGCCGGCGATCAGATCGAGATCGGTGCGACGACCCGGATGGCCGAGGTTGCCGCGAGCGAGGTCCTCGCGACGCACAACCCGCTGGTCGCACACGCGGCCGGCCACGTCGGCGACCCGCAGGTGCGCCACCGCGGCACGTTCGGCGGCTCGGTCGCCCACGGCGACCCGGCCTCGGACCCGCCCACGGTGCTCCTCGCCCTCGACGCCCAGATGGTCGTCCGCGGGCCGGCCGGCGAGCGGACGGTCGCGGCGCGGGACTTCTTCAAGGGCCTGTTCGAAACCGACCTCGGACCGCAGGACGTGCTGACGGCCGTCCGCGTTCCGAAGCTCTCGACCGGCACGGGCTGGTCCTACCAGAAGTTCCACCGGCGGGCGATCGACTGGGCGATCGTGGGCGTCGCGGCCGTGGTGGAGCGCAGCAACGGCAGCGTGGCCCGGGCGGCGATCGGCCTGACGAACATGGGGCTCATGCCGATGCGTGCGGAGGGCGTCGAGGCCGCCCTGGCGGGCGCCGCCGCCGAGCCGGGCGCCCTTGCCGCCGCCGCCGGCCACGCCCCGGAGGGAACGAGCCCCCCGAGCGACACCAACGGCAGCGCCGAGTACCGCCGGGAGCTGTCGAAGGTGCTGGTCCGCCGAGCTCTCGAGGAGGCGCTCGCCAGGTAGGCCGGGCCGGGGGACCCCGGGGGCCGATCCCGCACGGCGGCCTCCGGGGTCCGGTCCGCCTTCGGGCCGGGATTCGGGCCGGATTCCTCAATCCCGCGGGCAGCCGGCCCGAAGTTGAGGGGGAGAGGCCCGTCCGTGACGGCGAAGCGATCGCGTCGATGTCCACCCTCCGGCAAGACCCGACCACCAACGAGTGGGTGATCCTCGCCCCCAGGCGGGCCGCCCGGCCACAGCTTCCCGAGCGGCCGGCCCGGCCGCAGCTGCCGGCGCACGACCCCGCATGCCCGTTCTGCCCCGGCAACGAGTCGATGACCCCGCCCGAGCTTGCCAGGGTATCCGGCCCCGACGGCCGCTGGCGCGTCCGGGTGGTCCCTAACCGCTACGAGGCCGTCGGGGCGAACGGGCACAACCACCGGAACGGGCGCACGATGCTCCGCGAGATGGGCGGCCGCGGGGCGCACGAGGTCGTGATCGAGTCCCAGCGCCACGACGCCCGCTTCGACGAGATGGCGGAGCGCGACACCGTGGAGGTGCTGCTCACCTGGCGCGACCGCTACCGCGACCTGCGGCGCCGCCCGTGGGCGCGCGCGATCGTCGTGTTCAAGAACTTCGGGCCGATGGCCGGCACCTCGCTCACCCACGCTCACTCGCAGATCGTCGCCGTCCCCGTCTATCCGCCGGCCTGGCTCCGCGCCTTCGACACCGCCGTCCGGTATTTCGACGACCAGGGACGCGGGCTCTACGACGACCTGGTGCGGGCCGAGCGGGATGCCGGCGAGCGGATGATCGCCGAGCGGGGGCGCTTCACCGCGTTCGCACCGTTCGCCGGGGGAACGCCGTTCGAGACGTGGATCGTGCCGACCTTCCACCAGGCCTCGTTCGGGCAGCTGCCCGACGAGGATGCCGGGGACCTCGCCGCGCTTCTGCGGGACGTGTTGCACGCCCTGCGCATTGCCGTCGACGACCCGGACTTCAACCTGGTGGTGCACTCTGGACCGGCCGAGGACGTGAACCGCCGGCTGTTTCGCTGGCACGTCCGGCTGCTGCCGAAGCTCACCACCCCCGCCGGGTTCGAGCTCGGCAGCGGCATGATGATCAACACCGTCGCGCCGGAGGACGCCGCCCTGGCCCTTCGCGGCGCGCTCGCGCTCTCGTCGAATGGCCACGGCGCGGCCCACCCCCCGGCGGCCGGTGGCCGTCCGGACGACGTCCCGTAGCCGACCGCCGGGGCCGGCGCGGGACCCCTCCCGTTCAGTCCCGGCCGAGCTCGCGGAGCCGCTCGTCGGAGATGCCGAAGAAGTGCCCGAGCTCGTGGATCACGGTGTCGCGCACCACCTCGCGCAGCCGGCGCTCGTCGCCACCCGCCTCGGCCTCGATGGGGCGGCGGAACAGCGTGATGCGGTCGGGCAGCACGCCGTAGTAGTCGGCTCGCTCGGTGAGCGGCACCCCCTCGTACAAGCCGAGGAGATCGGGCTCGTCCCGTGGCGGGTCGTCCTCGACCAGCACCTCGACGTTCTCGAGCCGCTCCTTGACCCAGGCGGGCAGCCCGTCGAGCGCCTGCGCGGCCAGCATCTCGAACCGCCTCCGGGAGCCCACACCCGCAGCCTACCGCCGCGCTCCCGTACCATGTCTGCGTGACGCGCGAGGACCTTCCGTTCGCATCGGTCGAGGAGCTCACCCGGGCCCTTCGGGGAGAGGCCTACCTGGCCGACCGCGCCCTGGCCACGGCCATCTACCTGGCGATCTCGCTGGACAAGCCGCTCCTGCTGGAGGGCGAGGCCGGGGTCGGCAAGACCGAGGTGGCCAAGGCCCTGGCGAAGACCCTCGGCCGGCGCCTGATCCGCCTGCAGTGCTACGAGGGCATCGACGCCAGCCAAGCCCTGTACGAGTGGGACTACTCGCGCCAGCTGATCGCCGTCCGGACCCTGCAGGTCGGCGAGGCCGGAACGCCGGCCGCATCCGTCGGCGACCTGTTCGGGGAGGAGTTCCTGGTCGAGCGCCCGCTGCTCGCGGCGCTACGCGCCGGGGCGGGCGCGGTCCTGCTGGTCGACGAGCTCGACCGCGCCGACGACGAGTTCGAGGCGTTCCTGCTCGAGGTGCTGTCGGAGTTCGCCGTGACGGTGCCCGAGGTGGGCCGGATCGCCGCCGAGCGGCCGCCGGCGGTGATCATCACCTCGAACCGGACCCGCGAGCTGCACGACGCGCTGAAGCGCCGCTGCCTGTACCACTGGATCGACCACCCGACCCTCGAGCGCGAGCTGGAGATCATCGGCGTGCGGGCGCCCGAGGTACCGGCTGCGCTCGCGCGACAGGTGGCCCAGGCCGTCCAGCACCTGCGAACCATGGACGTGGCCAAGCGACCGGGCGTCGCGGAGGCCATCGACTGGGCGCACGCACTCGCGTTCCTCGGCGTCTCGTTCCTCGACGATGGGGCCGCGTCGGCCACGCTCGGGACCGTGCTGAAGGACCACGACGACCTCGAGATGGTGCGGGCCGAGATCGCCCGCGTCGTCGGCGCCGCCGAGTAGCCCGGTCCGGGCCGTGTCGGCCACCGTGACGCCCGTCCCCCAGCCGGCCGCCGAGGCCGAGATCCTCCATCGCCTTGTCGGCTTTGGCCGGCTGCTCCGCGCGCGCGGGCTGGACGTCGGGACCGGCCGGGTGCTGTCGTTCTGCCGGGCGGCCACCGCGCTGGACCCGTTCGACGCCGTCGACCTGCGGATGGCGGCCCGGGCCACGCTGATCTCCCGGCCCGAGGACCTGCCGTTGCTCGACGGGCTGTTCGACCGGTACTTCCGCGAGGGCCTCATTTCCCCGCCCCCAGCCGAGGAGGCGCCCGGGGGGGAGCTCGCCCGCGAGGAGGGCGAGGGTGAGCCCGGCGAGGACGAGGGGGAGCAGCCCGAGGTCCCGCCCGAGGAGGAGGCGCCCCCGTCCGCTCAGTGGTCGCCCGAGGAGGGCGAGGGAGAGCCCGGCGAGGAGAGGGCCGCCGTCCGCATGATCGCGAGCGGCACCGAGCGGCTGCGCCGGCGCGACTTCGCCGATCTCACCGAGGAGGAGCGGCACGCGGTCTACGCCCTGGTCAGGCGACTGGCGCTGCTGACCCCCTTCCGCTCGTCCCGTCGGACCCGACCCTCGCCGTACGGGACGCGGTTCGACTTCCGGGCCACGCTGCGAAGGTCGCTCCGAACCCAGGGCGAGCCGTTCCGGCGGGCATGGCGCGACCGGCGCGTTCGGCCGCGCCCGCTGGTGCTGATCCTCGACGTCTCGGGCTCGATGGCGCCCTACGCCCGCCCGCTCGTCGAGTTCGCCCACGCCGCGGCCTGGGCCGGGCGCAAGGTCGAGGTGTTCTGCTTCGGCACTCGGCTCACGCGCATCACGCGCGCACTGCGCACGCGCGACCCCGACGCGGCGCTCGCCGCGGTCGGCGACGCCGTCAACGACTGGGAGGGCGGCACGCGGATCGGCGAGTCGCTGAAGGCGCTGCTGGACGAGTGGGCCCCGCGGGCGGCCCTGCGCGGGTCGGTCGTCGTCGTCTGCTCGGACGGGCTGGACTGGGGCGACCCCGACCTGCTGGCGCGCCAGACGGCGCGGCTGCAGCGCCTGACCCACCGCCTGATCTGGGTGAACCCGCTGAAGGGCAGTCCCCGCTACGAGCCGCTCGCCCGGGGCATGGCGGCCGCGCTCCCCCACGTCGACGTGTTCCTGCCCGGTCACAACCTCGAGAGCCTGGAGGAGCTCGCCGAGGCCATCAGCGCGGGGTAGGTCGCGGGGAAGGTTCGGAACGGGGGCGCGACCGGCGCGGAGGAGGCGCTCGGGCCGGCGTCTCCGGCCGACGCCGCGACGACCGGAGTCCCGAGTCAGTCCTCGCCGAGCAGGTCGTCCAGGGTGCGCTTCCTCTTCGGCTCGCGGGCGAGCACCTCGTCGAGGGACGCCGCCACCTTCGGCGGCTGCTCGGCGAGCAGCTGCTCCAGCTTCTTCCCCTCACCGAGGTCGCCGGCCGCCGCCAGCATGTCCTCGAGCGACTTCCCCACCTGCCCCGTGAGGCGCAGCCGGAGCGCGGCGAGCACCGAGGCGTGCTCGTCCGAGAGGCCCTCCGCCACCTTGATCTCGGTGAGCGCGCGCTCGGCGCGGCGAAGCAGCTCCTCGTCGTCGGGCGCGCGGTCCCTCTGGCCGGTCATCTCAGCCTCGCCCGCCGCCGAACAGCCGCCGCAGAAGGCGGACGAGCGCGCGCCAGAGCGCCCACAGGCCGAGGCGGACGCCACCCACGGCGGCCGGGGCGGCCACCGGCTGGGGCGGAGCGGGGGCGAGCGGGACGGCGGGCGCAGCCTCGCCGCCCGGTGGAACGGCCTCGACGGGCACGGGCGCCGCCTCCTCGGCGGCGATCGTCGCCCGCAGGCACTCGGCGAACTGCTGGGTGAGCCGCGCGGAGATGTCCTGGATCATGCCGCGGCCGTACTGCGCGACCGCGCCCGTGATCGTGAGGTCGGTGTCGATGGCGACCCGGGTGCCGTCCCCGTCCTGCTGCATCACCGAGGTGATCGTCGCCGAGGCCGCCCCCTTCCCCCGCTGCTCGCGCCCCTCTGCCTTCAGCACGACGCGGTGGACCGACTCGTCGCGTTCCGCCATCACGAGGGTGCCGGCGAACGACAGGCTCACCGGCCCGAGCTTCACGTTCGCCCTGCCCTTCCACGTCCGGTCGTCGACGACCTCGGTGAGCTGGGCGCCGGGCATACAGGGCGCCACGCGCTCGACGTCGAGCAGGTGGGCCCACACGCGCTCGATCGGCGCCTCGACCCGGAACTCGTTCGCGATCTGCACCCGGCCTCCTCGCCGCGGGGCCGCGACGGCCACGCCCCCGCTCGTCACCCGCCCTCGATTCTCGGATGATGGTAGGCGACCGTGAGCGAAGCGAGCCACCCCCGGCCCCGCCGCAGCGCGCCTCCCGAGGCGCGCGTGCGCGCGATGTTCGACGACATCGTCGAACGCTACGACCTGCTGAACGGCCTGCTCTCGCTGGGGCTCGACCGCGTGTGGCGGCGGGCGGCCGCGCGCGCGGCGGGCGTCGCGGCGGGGGCGCGGGTCCTGGACCTCGGCTGCGGCACCGGCGAGATGGGCGAGACGGTCGCCGACCGGGCCCGGGTGACCGGGGTCGACGTCAGCCCGCGGATGCTCGCTGTCGCTCGGGGCCGCCTGGACGGACGGGTGTGCCTCGTGCAGGGGAGCGCCTTTCGCCTGCCGTTTCGCGATGATGCCTTCGACGGCGCCGTCAGCGGGTTCGTCCTTCGCAACCTCGACGACCTGCCGGCGGCCTTCGGGGAGCTCGCGCGGGTGCTGCGACCCGGGGCCCGCGCCGCGCTCGTCGACATCACCGAGCCGCCGCAGGCGCTCGTGCGCCGGGCGTTCGACGCGTACTTCGGGACGGTGGCGCCGGCGCTCGGGGGCCTGTTCGGGAAGCGCGACGCCTACCGGTACCTGGTCGGGTCGCTCGGGCAGCTCCCACCGCCCATGCAGGTATGCACGATGCTGCGGCGGGCCGGGTTCCGCACGGCCACCGCTCGGTCGCTCACCGGCGGGATGGTTACGCTGTTCGTCGCGGCTCGCGAGCCTTCGTGAGCGCGCGGCCCCCGGGTCGTCGGAAGGAGGCGACGTGACGGAGCTCTCGAGGCCGGTCGGGTTCGGACTCGCCGCGCGGGGCAACGTGGCCGACGTCGTCGCGTGGTCGGATCGCGCCCGGCGCGCCGGCATCGACTCGGTGTGGATCCACGACTCGTACTTCGAGCGCGACGCCGTCACCTACGCGTCGGCGATCGCCTCGCAGGTCCCCGACATCAGGGTCGCGCTGGCGGCGCTGAACCCGAACACCCGCCATCCCGTGGTGGTGGCCATGACGATCAGCGCGCTCGACGAGATGGCTCCCGAGCGGGTCATCCTGGGCCTCGGGACCGGATTGCCGTTCCGCCTGGCGCAGATGGGCATCCCCTACTCCCCCGACACGGGCGCCGATGGCGTCCGCGCGTGCATCGAGGTCTGCCGCAAGCTCTGGGCCGGCGAGCGCGTGCCCTCCCCGTTCGAGGGCGTGCCGCCGGTGGAGCCGATGTTCCCGCCGGTCCACCGCGTGCCGATCTACATCGCGGGCTGGCGGAGCCCGATGCTGCGGATCTGCGGCGAGACGGCCGACGGGTACATGGCCCGGCCGGCCGAGTCGATCCCCTCGCTGGTCACGATGCTCCGGGTGATCCACGATGCCGCGCGGGACGCCGGCCGCGATCCGCGCGACATCGGCGTGTCGGGCTACCTGCTCACGCTCGTCGACCGGACGCGGCGCGAGGCGCTGAACCGCGCGAAGCGCGAGCCGTTCGTGATCTACATGATGGGCGTGCAGTCCGACGTCGCGATGCGCCGCGCCGGCCTGGAGCCGGAGCTCCGCGACCGCATCGCCGTTGCCTGGCGCGCCGAGGACTACCACAGCGCCGCTCAGATCATCCCCGACGAGCTGCTCGACGCGTTCATGCTCTGCGGCACGCGCGACGAGGTGGCCGCGCGGGCCGACGCCTTCCGCCAGGCCGGCATGGACCGGCCGGTGCTGCAGCCGGTGCTGCAGCAGGAGGACCACGTCCGCGAGACGATCGAGGCGGCCGTCGCGTACGGGACCGGGACGGCCGGCGCGCCCGTGCTGGTCTCGCCGACCCAGGCCGGGGTCGGCGTGGAGGCCACGCGCGCCGCACTCGACGCGCAGCGCCTGTCCCCCTTCGAGCGGGTCCGGCGCCGTGCCGCCGCCTGGTACGAGATCGCGCGACCCTTCAGCTTCACGGCCTCGTCGGTGCCGGTCGCCGCCGCCGGCGCGCTCGCCGCGATCGACCGCCGCTTCTCGTGGCCGCTGTTCCTGATGGCGATCGTCGCCTCGGTGCTGCTGCACATCGGGACCAACGTCCTGAACGAGATCTACGACGTCCGCAAGGGCGTCGACACCATCACCTCGCCGCGCGCAAGCCACGCGCTGCTGAAGGGCCGGCTCACCGAACGCGAGGCGTTCGCGGCGGCGGTGACCGCGTTCGGGGTCGCGGCCGCGCTCGGCGTGGCGATGACGCTCGCGCGTGGCTGGCCCGTCGTGGCGCTGGGCATCCTCGGGCTCGTCGGTGGCTGGGGCTACACGGCGCCGCCGCTGCAGTACAAGTTCCGGGCGCTCGGCCTCCCGCTCGTTTTCCTCTTGATGGGTCCGCTGATGGTGGTCGGCGGCTACTACGTGGTCGCCGGGAGCTTCACCTGGCGCGCCCTCGTGCTGTCGATCCCGGTCGGGCTGCTGGTGGCGGCGATCCTGCACGGGAACGAGTGGCGGGACGTCGGGGACGACGCCCGCATGGGCAGCTCGACGCTCTCGATCAGGGCGGGGAAGCGGGTGGCGCACTGGCTCTACGTGTCGCTGGTGGTCGGCGCCTACATCGCGCTCGGGCTGTCCGTGGTGGCCGGCGCCCTGCCGTCGGAGAGCCTGCTCGCGATCCTCTCCCTGCCGCTGCTGGTTCGACTGATCCGCTCGGCCGAGCTCGGCTCGACCGGGCAGCAGCGCGCGATCGCGATGATCGACCTGCAGACCGCGGAGCTGCACGCCGCGTTCGGATACCTGCTGGTGGCCGGGCTCGTGCTGGCCGCGGTCGTGCGCTGATGGGGGACGGCACCGCACCGGGTGGCCCGTCCAGGCCTGCGGACGAGAGCGCGCCCGGCGACGAGAGGGTGCTGGCCGCCGGGCTGGGCGCCGCGTACGCCGCCTTCGCCCTCGTGTTCCGCGGCCCGAAGGACCGCTTCTGGCAGCGGATGACGCGGACCGGCCTGGCGCTCGGATCGCTCGCGCTCGCCGCCGAGCCAGAGCTCCGGCGGACGAGGATCCGCCCTCGCGACGTCGCGGCCGGGCTGGCCTCGGCCGCGGCCCTGCACGGGGTCTTCCAGGTCGGGGACCGCCTCGCCCGGCGCGCCATGCCGAAGGGGGACGATGAGATCCAGGCGATGTACGCACTGCGCGGCCTGCGGCCCGACGCCGAGCTCGCCGCGCGGCTCGCCCTGATCATCGGCCCCGCCGAGGAGCTGTTCTGGCGCGGGTTGGTCGGCAAGCGCCTGCGGCAGCGGTACGGGACCTGGCGCGGCGCCGCGGCCGCCGCGGCCGCCTACGGCGGGGCCCACGCGGTGACCGGTAACCTCACGCTGGTCGGCGCGGCGAGCGTCGCCGGCGCCTTCTGGGTGGCGATGGACGCGCTCGGGGCCCCGATGGGAACGCTCGTGGTGAGCCACGCCGCCTGGGACGTCTGGACGTTCCTCGTGGCGCCGACCTCGTCGCGCCCCACGTCGTAGGCGAGGATCTACTCCATCCAGCGCGGGTAGCTGCCGAGCACGTGGATCTCGGCGGTGAACTCCTTCAGGACGTCCAGCGCCTCCGCGAGCCGGGGGTCGCCATCGCCCGCCTCGACGTCCAGGTAGGAGCGGTACTGCCAGGGGACGTCCCCGCTCGGGCGCGACTCGAGCTTGGAGAGGTTCAGGCCCAGCCGGGCGAACGGTTCGAGGCAGTGGTACAGGGCGCCCGGGATGTCGTGGGCGCGAAACACCAGCGAGGTCTTGTCGGGCGGGCCGATCGGCGTCGGGTCGAGGGCGATCGCCGCGAACCGGGTCTGGTTCAGGCGATCGTCCTGGATCGCCTCGGCCAGCACCGCGAGGCCGTAGACCCCGGCCGCCCGGGCGGCCGCGACGGCGGCCTCGCCCGCGCGGCGCTCCTCGGCGATCTGCTTCGCGGCGCCGGCCGTGTCGTAGACCGGCACGGCCTCGACGCCGAGCTCGGCCAGGAACTCCTGGCACTGCGCCAGCGCCTGGGGGTGCGAGCGGACCAGCCGGACCTCCTCGAGCCCCGTCCCGGGCAGCGCCAGCAGCGCGTGGTCCACGCGCACGATGACCTCGCCGACGATGTGCGTCTCCCCGGCGGCGAGCAGGTCGTAGGTCTCGTTGATCGACCCGACGGTCGAGTTCTCCAGGGGCACGAGGCCGCGCTCGACCGCGCGCTCGGTCACGGCCTCGAAGACCGCGCGGAAGCTTCGCCGGGCCACGGGCTCGGCGTCGGGGAACAGCCGCAGGACGGCCTCCTCGGAGAAGGCCCCCGGCTCGCCCTGAAATGCCACCCGCACGCGATCCCTCCTCGTCCCTGATCCGTTCGTCGCCCCGGCAGGGCGCCCCGGGGCCCGGGCCGGGGTCGACCAATGAGCCTACCGCAGGCCCGTGTCACACCCCCCGGATACGATGCTCGGGATGCGGGGATCCACCGCGCCCGCGACAACCGAATATCGAACGAGCGGGTCGGGCCCACACGGCAGACTGGTCCGCGTCCGGCTGCCGGTCGACCTGCCGGCAACCCTCGGGCCACTGCGCGTCGGTCGATCGGACCCGTGCGTCGCGGTCGCGCCCGACGGGGCATGGTGGCGCGCGACCAGGACGCCCCTCGGGCCGGCAACCGTCCGCTACGCGCCACGGCCGCGCGAGGCAGGGATCCGCGTCGAGGCCTGGGGGCCGGGCGCCGCGTGGGTCCTCGAGGTCGCCCACGAGGCGCTCGGCGGGCTCGATACCCTCGACGGCTTCGACCCGCCGCGGGGGTCGCCGGTCCGCGAAGCCCATCGTCGATTCCCGGGGCTTCGCGTGACGCGATCGAACGCCGTGTTCGAGGCGCTGCTGCCGACGATCCTCGCCCAGAAGGTCACCTCGATCGAGGCGATCCGTTCCTACCGTGACCTCGTCCGCGCCTGGGGCGAGCCCGCGCCCGGGCCCGCGGGATGGATCGGGGGCGGCCAGGGCGGCCTGCTGCTGCCGCCCCGGCCGGAGCGACTGGCCGGCGAGCCGTACTTCGCCTACCACGCGTTCGGCATAGAGATGCGCCGCGCCAACGCCGTGCGTGCCGCCGCCGCGCGTGCCGCGGCGCTCGAGGGCCTGCTCGAGGGCTCATCCGAGGAGGGGCAGCGACGGCTCCGCTCGATCCCGGGAGTCGGTGCGTGGACGGCCGCGGCGGTCGCCGGCACCGCGTTCGGGGACCCGGACGCGGTGCCGGTCGGCGACTACCACCTGCCGAACACCGTCGCCTGGGTCTTCGCCGGCGAGCCACGTGCCGACGACGCCCGCATGCTCGAGCTGCTGCGCCCCTACGCAGGGCACCGGGGCCGGGTGCTGCGCCTGCTGGCGCTGGCCGGCGCCCGCGCGCCGAAGTTCGGCCCCCGCCAACCCCTCCGTTCGTTCCGCCGTCTCTAGCGGGGTGGATCGTGTCGCCCTCGGGCACGCCTCCGTCCGCCTCGGTGAAGGCCCCACGATTCGCCGGTGCCGGCCGCGTACCCACCGCTCAGCGAGCGACCGGCTCCCCCGTCCGCGCCACCCGCTCGATCAGGCCGGCCGCCCGGACGCGCCCGGAGTCCGCCTGCAGCGTCCGGGAGACCTCGGCGAGCCGCGCGTGCAGCGCCTCGTCGGCGAGCAGTCGATCGACGGCCGACGTGAGCTCCCCGTCCTCGAACCCGTAGGTGGAGAGGCGCGTTCCAAACCCCAGCTCGTCGACGCGCTGGGCATTGTCGTGCTGGTCCCAGAACAGCGGCAGCACGACCATCGGCTTGCCGAAGTGGAAGCACTCGGTGACGGTGTTGTTGCCCCCGTGGGTGATCACGAGGTCGACCTGCGGCAGGATCGAGGGCTGCGGCAGGAACTCCGCCCCGGCCATGTTGTCGGCGAGCCGGACCATCTGGTGCTGCGGCCCCGCGCTCACGATGTAGCGGTGGGGCGTGGGGGCGAGCACGTCGATCAGCCGCTGCATCAGCTCGACGTCGGCCGAGCCCAGCGAGCCGAGCGACAGGTAGACGAGCCTCCCGTCCCCCTCCCGCAGCTCCCCCGGGACCTCGTAGGGCTCGTCGGAGGTCCGCACGCACGAGCCCAGCCGGCGCCAGGTGGGGGCGACCGGCACCGTCCGCGCGTAGTCGGCCGCCTCCGGGTACAGCGACAGGTTCAGCCAGGGCGACTCCAGCATGAACTCGCCCTCCGGCAGGCGCGGCGCCCCCTGGTCCATGCAGAAGTCGCTGAACTCGCCGTGCAGGTCCTCGTGCAGTTCGGCGTAGCGGCGGCGGAACTCTCCCCATCCGGACGGATCCACCGCCGGGTGGCCGGAGAACGGCGGCGGCAGCCCCGGGTCCTTCAGCTCCAGCGGGTTGCACGACACGATCCGCACCCACGGCGCCCCCGCGGTGAGGACGGCGGGGAAGGCCACGACGTTGTCCTCGACGATCACGTCGGGGCGCACCTCGTCGAAGATCTCGCGCAGGCGCGGCTCCACGTGCCGGGCGCCGTCGACGAGCCCCTGCCACACGGGCCTGATGAATCCCTCGAGCTGCTCGATCGTCGACCTGCGGAGCTGCGGTGCCGTGTCGCGGACGAAGTCCTTCCAGTACTGTCCCGGCTCCTCCTCGACCTCCGGCGGCGGCGTCAGCCGCATCAGCCGCTCCTCGAAGCCTCGAGCCTCGAGGTTCCCGGCGAAGGACTCCTCGATCACGAACACCACCCGGGCGCCTCGCTCGCGCAGGACCTCGCCGATGCCGATGCAGTTGTTGGTCGGGCCGAAGGCCCCCTCGGGGAAGAAGACGACGGTCGGCTGTTCGGCACTCACGCTGCCCTCCTGACGAACTGCGGGCGATGGGACGGCCGAATCCTACCCGGGCGAGCCGGACCGGGCGACGGGGGGCCGGGCCTACCCGCGCAGCCGCAGCCCGCGCGCGGTGGGACGGAACCCGGCCTCGGCGAGGGCCCGCGCGAGGGGCGTGTCGAACACCTCCACCCCGTCGGCGCGTTCGACCGTGAGCGTCCCGAGCGCGCCGTCCCTCGCGGCGAGCGCCAGCGCGTCGGCCGCCGGCTGCAGCGTCTCGAGGTCGTCGGCGTAGGTGAGCAGCGTCCGCCCGCCCCGCTCGACGTACAGCGCGAGCTCGCCGTCCACCAGCGCCACGAGCGCCCCGGCCTTCCTCCCCGGGCGGTGGCCCGGGCGCTCCGCGTCGCGGTCCGGCCACGGGAGGGCCGCGCCGTACGGGTTGGCCGGGTCGGCGGCCGCCAGGACCAGCGTCGCCGGCGGCGCGGCCGGCTCCCCCATCGCCCGCAGACGATCGACGGCGCCGGCCTGCGCGAACTGCGCGCCGCCGAGCCCTTCCACGAAGTACCCGCGACGGCAGCGGGCCGACTCCTCGAACGCCCGCAGCACCGGATAGAGCGCCGCGAACCCGCCCGCCACGCGCTCGGCCGCGACGGCGCCGCGCGTCAGGACGCCGTGGCGGGCAAGCAGCTGCTCCGCGACCGCGTGCAGGCGCCGGGTCGGCTCCGGCTCCCGGGCCGGCAGCAGGCTCCACCGTCCGGCCGCCGAGGGCGGACCGGAGCGCGTCGGGAACCTCGGGCGGGCGCCGGGCCGCCGCGCGGCCGCAGCGCGGCCGGGACGGCGCCGCCCCGCCCCCGACACCAGCGCCCGCAGCGGCGCGAGGGTGTCGTTCGTCGCGTGTCCGGCCCAGACGAGCTCCCAGAGGGCGAGCAGCACCTCGGCGTCGCGCTCGCCGCGGACCGCGTCGACGACCTGCCGGAAGAACAGCGCCCCGCGCTCGGCCAGGACCGCCATGACGGCCTCGCCCGCGGGCGACAGCTCGACCGGCGCCGGCTCGGGCAGCAGCAGCGGCGCCCGGTCGGCCAGGGCCAGCACGACCCAGCCGTCGTCGCTGCCGAGGGCGCCGGACCCGGCCCACACGACCTCGCCGGACGTGCAGAGCTCGTCGAGCGCGGCCGGCGCGTACCCGGGCAGGCGCGGGGCCAGGATCTGGCGCTCCAGCGCCGAGGCCGGCAGCGGCACCCCCTGCAGCTGCTCGATCGCGCGGTAGAGCGCGTCGAGGTCGAACCGCGAGGGCGCGTGCGGCCCGAGCCCGTGCCACGCGGGGAGGAACCGGCCGAGCGCCCGCTGGGGCACCGGCTCGACCTCGCGGCGGTAGGCGGCCAGCGAGCGCCGCCGCAGGGCGCGGAGCACCTCGACGTCGACCCACTCGCGGCCCTCCCCGCCCGGGCGGAACTCGCCCTCGACGGCCCGCCCCTCCCGCTCGAGCCGCCGGAGCGTCTGCTCGACCACCGCGACGCCGAGGCCGAGGCGCGCCGCGGCGTCCGCGGCCACGAACGGCCCATGCGTCCTCGCGTAGCGTCCGATCAGGTCCCCCAGCGGGTCGGCGACCGCCTCCAGGAATGCCGCCGGCACGCCGGGGGGCGGCGCCGTCCCGAGGGCGTCCCGCAGCCTCCCGGCGTCCTCGATCGCGGCCCAACGCTCCTGACCGGCGACGCGGACGCGGATCGCCCGGCGCCCGGCTTCGAGCTCGGCAAGCCAGCCGGGCGTCCCGGCGGCGTCGGCCGAGCGCGCCAGCGCCTCGGCGGTCGCGAGGTCCCCCAGCCGCCGCAGGGCGTCGTGCAGCTCGTCGGGCCCCCGGGCCCGGCGACCCTCGGCCAGCAGCTGCAGCTCGAGCTCCAGGTCGGCCAGCGCCGCCGGGTCGATCAGCTCGCGCAGCTCCTCGCGCCCGAGCAGCTCGGCCAGGACGGCTCGGTCGAGCGACAGCGCCTGCGCCCGCCGCTCGGCGAGCGGCGCGTCGCCCTCGTACATGAAGATCGCGATGTAGCCGAACAGCAGCGAGCGGGCGAACGGGGACGGCGAGGTCGTGTCGACCTCGACCACCCGCACCTCCCGCCGCTGGACCCCGGCCATCAGCTCCCGCAGGGCCGGAAGGTCGAACACGTCCTGCAGGCATTCCCGGTAGGTCTCCAGCACGATCGGGAACGAGCCGTACTTCGATGCGACCTGCAGCAGCGTGGCGCTCCGCTGGCGCTGCTGCCAGAGGGGCGTCCGCTGCCCCGGCCGCCGCCGCGGCAGCAGCAGCGCGCGGGCCGCGCTCTCGCGAAAGCGGCTGGCGAACAGGGCGGAGCTGCCGAGGTGGGCGACCACAAGGTCCTCGATCTCCTCGGGCCCGAACAGGATCGAGTCCGAGGGCGGCGCCTCGTCGGCCTCCGGCAGCCGCACGACGATGCCGTCGTCGGAGTACATCGTCTGGGCCTCCAGGCCGAGTCGCTCCCGCACCCGCGCCTCGATCGCCTGCGCCCAGGGCGCGTGCACCGGCGCGCCGAACGGGGAGTGGATGCAGACGCGCCAGTCCCCGAGGTCGTCGCGGAAGCGCTCGAGCACGATCGTGCGGTCGTCGGGCAGCACGCCGGTCGCCTCGCGCTGCTCGTCGAGGTAGGCGGAGAGGTTCGTCGCGGCCAGCTCGTCGAGTCCGGCTGCCGCCAGCCGCCCGCGCCGCCGCTCCTCGTCCAGGCGCGAGACCTCACGGACGAACGCCCCGACGGCCCGGCCGAGCTCGGCCGGGCGCCCCGGCGCGTCCCCGTGCCAGAAGGGCATCACGCCCGGCTGGCCGGGCGCCGGGGTCACCAGGACCCGATCGTGGGTGATGTCCTCGATCCGCCAGCTCGAGGCGCCGAGCACGAAGACGTCCCCGACCCGCGATTCGTAGACCATCTCCTCGTCCAGCTCGCCGACCCGGGTCGGCCGATCCCCGGCGAGGTACACGCCGAACAGCCCCCGATCGGGGATCGTGCCCCCGGAGGTGACGGCCAGCCGCTGGGCGCCGGGACGGCCGCGGATCGTCCCCTCGACCCGGTCCCAGACGATGCGCGGGCGGAGCTCGGCGAACTCGTCGGAGGGATAGCGGCCCGCCAGCATGTCGAGCACACCCTCGAGGGCGCCGCGCGGGAGGTCGGCGAACGGCGCCGCCCGGCGCACGACCTCCTCGAGCCGGTCGAGCGTCCACTCGTCCATGGCGGCCATCGACACGACGTGCTGGGCGAGCACGTCGAGCGGGTTGCGCGGGACGCGGACCTCCTCGATCAGCCCGGCGCGCATCCGCTCGACGACCACCGCCGACTCGACGAGGTCGCCGCGGAACTTCGGGAAGACGATCCCCCGGCTGACCGCGCCGACCTCGTGGCCGGCCCGGCCGATCCGCTGCAGGCCGCTCGCCACCGACGGCGGGGACTCCACCTGGATCACCAGGTCGATCGCGCCCATGTCGATTCCGAGCTCCAACGAGCTGGTCGCGACCACGCACGGGAGCCGCCCGGCCTTGAGGTCCTCCTCGATCAGCGCCCGCTGCTCACGGCTGACCGAGCCGTGGTGGGCCCGCGCGATCTCCTCGCCGGCAAGCTCGTTGATGCGGGAGCACAGGCGCTCGGCGAGGCGCCGCGAGTTCGCGAACACCAGGGTCGCGCGGTGGGCGCGCACGAGCTCGACCAGCCGCTCCTCGACGTGCGGCCAGATGCTCGCCCGGGGCTCGGGCACGACCGCCGGCCCCCCGGCGATCTCGTCGGCGGGTTCGCCCAGGGCCGCCATGTCATCGACCGGCACGACCACCGACAGGTCCAGGCGCTTGGGCGACGGGGGCGCCACCACCGTCACCCGCCGTCCGGCGCCCCCCAGGAATCGGGCGACCTCCTCGGGAGGCCGCACCGTCGCCGAGAGCCCGATGCGCTGGGCCCGCGACCCCAGCAGCGCGTCGAGCCGCTCCAGGCTGAGCGCGAGGTGCGCCCCCCGCTTGGTCCCCGCGACCGCGTGGACCTCGTCGACGATCACCGTCCGGAGGCCGGCCAGCGCCTCCCGCGCCTGCGAGGTCAGCAGCAGGAACAGCGACTCGGGCGTCGTGATGAGGATGTCGGGCGGCCGTCGCGCGAACCGTCTCCGTTCCTCCCCCGGCGTGTCCCCCGTGCGGATGGAGACCTCGACCTCCGGCGCAGCGACTCCGAGCCGCCCGGCCACGGCCCGCATCCCGGCGAGCGGCACCCGCAGGTTCCGCTCGACGTCGACGGCGAGCGCCTTCAGGGGCGAGACGTACAGGACCCGGAGCCGCCGCATCGGGTCCTCGGCCCGTCCCTCGGCCGAGAGGCGATCCAGCGCCCAGAGGAACGCCGCCAGGGTCTTGCCGGATCCGGTCGGCGCGACGACCAGGACGTCCTCGCCGGAGGCGATCGCGCCCCACGCCTCGCCCTGCGCCGGCGTCGGACCGGCGAACGCTCCCTCGAACCAACCACGGGCGACCTCGGAGAACCGAGCCAGGGGGGAGGATTCCACTGCTGCGATCGTACCGTCCGGCGCCGACACGCCCGGGCGCTCGTTCAGCGTGGCGTGAGGGTCCGGGCCTCCGCGTCCGGGCGCCACGCGTCGCGCTCCACTCGCCAGATGCAGCTCACGCCCGTCTCGCCCGGCGCCTCGATCCCGTCGGACTCCTCCCGCACGAGTCGGAACCCGAGCTTCTCGGGGATTCGCCCGCTGGCGAGGTTGGCCTTGTCGTGGTGGATCTCGACATGCGTGGTGTCGGGAAGGCCGAACGCGACCGACGTCAGAGCCGCCGCCGCCTGGGTCGCGTAGCCGCGACCGGTGTGGCGCCGATGGATCCAGTAACCGAGCTCCAGGCCGCCAGGCCCGATCCTACGGTGGAGGCCGAACACGCCGGCCAGCTGCTCCCCCAGGAACACGCCGAAGCCGTACTGCGTTCCCTCCTGCCACTCCCGGCCCCAGCGGGCGAGGAGCTCCCGCCGCTCGTCGATCGACAGGGGCTCGAACGCCACCCACGGCATCCAGGGCCGCAGATGCTCGAGGCTCTCGAGGACCGCAGCCTGCAGGGCCGGCGCGTCGTCCTCGAGAAGCCGGCGGATCACGAGATCCGCGACCGCTACCTCTTCCGGAACCGACATGGCCACCCAATCGTAGGCCCTCGTTCGGGGAGGCCCCTCCACGACCGCCCCATGCGGGTACGATGCGTCGCATGTCCACGCCGCCCGCGCCCTCCGCACCGCCGGCACCGGCCGACCCACTCGCCACCGCCGGCGCCATCGCCACCGCCCTCTGGCCCGACCGCCCCACATCGATCGAGCCCCTGGGCGGAGGCATCACCAACCACAACTTCAAGGTCGCCGTCCAGGGCGAGCCGATCCCCGTCGTCGTTCGGATCGGCGGGCGCGATACCGAGCTCCTCGGGGTCGACCGCGAGGCCGAGGCGGCCGCGACCCGCATGGCGGCCTCGGTCGGCGTCGGCCCGGAGGTGGTCGCCTTCGTCGACGGGTCGCTCGTCACCCGCTTCATCCAGGGCGTGCCGATCCCGCCCGAGACGATGCGCGAGCCCGCGACGATCGCCCGCGTGGCCGCCGCGCTCGGCGCCATCCACGCGGCGCCCCCCGTCCCCGGCCGTTTCGACGCCCACCGCATCGTGCGCGACTACCGCGCGACCGCTGCGGCCCGCGGCGTGCCGATCCCGGACGGCGCCGACCTGGCGATGGAGGTCGCCGAGCGCATCCGGGCGGCTCGCGGCCCGCAGCCGGAGGCCTTCTGCCACAACGACCTGCTGAACGCGAACTTCCTCGACGACGGCCACGCGGTTCGCATCGTCGACTGGGAGTACGCGGGCATGGGCGACCGCTTCTTCGACCTCGCGAACCTCTCCGTCAACCACGGGTTCGGGATCGAGCACGACGAGGCACTGCTCGCCGCGACCTTCGGGGAGGTGCGGGCCCGCGACCTGGCGTCGCTGCGGCTCATGCGGTTCATGTCGGACTTCCGCGAGGCGATGTGGGGCGTCGTGCAGCAGGGCATCTCCCAGCTCGACTTCGACTTCGTCGCGTACGCCGCCGAGCACTTCGAGCGCCTGCGCTCGGCGGCCGCCGACCCCCGGTTCGAGGGGTGGCTGCGGGCCACAGCGACCTAGCGGCGGTGTGACTGAGGACGCCACGTGCCCCTGGTGGACTCCCCAATCCCAATGCCAAGTCTTGGAGGCGAGCATGAGGCGGGTCATTCGTTCATTCGGGAAGCGCCATCGCCTTGGATCCATCGCCGTTCTCGTCATCCTTGCTGCTTCGTGTGCACGGATCGGTCCGGGGCAGTCCGCGGGAGGAGCGACGTCGCCGCCTTCTGTCGCGAGTCGGACGAGACTGGCTGGGGCGAGCGCTCCGGCATTCGTCGAGGCAGCAGGCCCGAATGTGGCATGGGTCATCAGCCCGACCGGCGTCCTGCGAACCACGGATGGCGGGACCGCATGGACACCGTTGGCGTTGCCCGCGAACGCGGGCGTGTTGTGGCCCACGGGCAGCGCCACCGCGGGATCTCCGGCGTCCGTCTCAGCGCTCGCCGTGGGGTTGGAACAGGCGGACGGATCCGTGGACGTGGCCTCGACGGGCGACGGCGGGGCGACCTGGTCCAGCGCTGCCCTGCCGACAGTCTTCTCCGAGGGACACGGATCCTTTGGGTTGTAGTTCCCGGACGCCGCCCACGGATGGGTCGTCGTGGAGGGCCCAAGCAGCAGCGCGACGACATGGGGCTATCTCTATTCCACCTCCGACGCAGGCCGAACGTGGGGACGGCTTGGCTCCGGGTCCTTCAGCGGGCCGGTCTCGTTCGTCACAGACGGCGATGGATTCGCGCTCACCGGTCCCCAGCCGGGCGGGCTCGAGGTCACGCACGACGCCGGCGAGTCTTGGACTCCCGTCGAGCTCGCCTTGCCGCCGGGCGAGACCGGTGCGGTGTACGACGATGCCCTGCCCGTTGCGGTCGCCGGCGGGGACCTCGTGCTCCCGGCGATCGTGGGCGGGGAGACGGACCAGGGCTTCGTCTCCTCGACGCTGGCCTTCTACACCGCCACCGATCTCGGAGTCACGTGGCAGTTGGCCGGCACCCTCAGCGACCCGACCTTCGGGCAGGACTCGGGCGACGTCGCGGTGGCCGTCGTCGACGCCCGGACCTGGTTCGTCGTCTCCCCTGCTGGGGGCGTGCACGAGACGATCGATGGTGGTCTCTCGTGGACGACGGTTGCCACGGTCCCGGATCTCCACGGCGTGGTGGAGGCCTCATTTGGTTCGCCCACCGTCGGGTGGGCTCTGGTTGCGGGGCACGGGTGCACGGGGAACAAGGCCGGCTGCTCGACCTGGTCGGAGGTGTTCCGCACGATCGACGGTGGAAGGACATGGTCTGCTGTACCCCTGCCATCGCCCTGAGGCCTTGCTCGTCCGCACGCTCGTCCGCCAGGCCGTCCGGCGGGCCTGGGCGCGCTCCGTCCGATCCCTAGGGGCGATCCGTTGACGTCTGAGCCGGACCCGTCCGCCTCGAGGCCGTGGGGGTCGCCCCCCCGGAACGTGATCCCGGCCACGCCAGATATCTCATCGACCCTTGTCAGTACGGCGAAGGTCGGGATCTGGGTCGACGCGTTTCGCGTGTTCCCGTCGGGGTTCCAGTTCACGCTCGCCCTGCGAGTGAATCCCGCGGTCGGTGAGCTGACCGACGGACTCGAGTTCGACAGCCTCCCGCGAGGCGATGGGCGAAACGTGCTGGAGCTCCGACTCAGGTATCCGGACGGGCGCGAGACCTCGCCTCTGATCCCGGAGATCGTCCAGGCCCAGCGGAACGGCCTCGTGCTCGGCGGCCCCAGGTTCGAAGGCGGTGCCCCCGGGTGGCAAGTCCGGTGGTGGGCGTGGCCCCTCCCGCCGCGGGGGCCGGTCCAGGTCTCCTGCGAGTGGCGAGCCGCCGAGATCCCCCGCACATCCGTCGAGATCGACGGCGGGATCCTCCTCGACGCTGCGGCAACGGCCGATGTCCTGTGGCCTGAGGCCGAGTGATGGACGCTGACGTGGCGAGGCGACGGGTGCCGGCGTGACCGAGGACACCCGTCGCCCGCGTGCCGCCACGCGGCCGTGGGAGTGCGCCCCAGGCGACGTTCGCCCCGTCAGCCTCGCGACGCGCCTGGTCCTGGTGAGAACGGACGCCGTGGCGATCTGGCTCGACACGTTCCGGGCGTTCCCGGCCGGACTGAGCCTCAGCCCCACCACGTCGTCGCCCCGCGCGCGCCGCGGAGTCTCTCGGATCAGCTCGACCTCGACGTTCGCCCTCCCTCGTACGGCGCAAACCTGCTCGAGTTCGGCGTCCGGTTCGCCGACGGGCGAGAGATCTCCAACCGCGAGCCGTTGCCCGTGCGGCCGCGGGACGACGGCCTCCTCATGAGCCTGCGAGGGGGCGACGGTGACGAGACCGAGGCGGCCGACCGCGCCGAGCGGCTCTGGCCGTAGGTGGAGCAGCGAGCGACGGCCGGACAGATCGTCGGCGCACGCCGATCACCGATCTCCCCCCGAGCGGGAACGGAGGGGCCGAGGACGAACCCGCGCCCGGACGGGCATGGTGCTCAGGCGCGGATCCGCTCGCCCTTCGGGTCGAACAGCGGCTCGACCTGGACCGAGCCCCCGACCCACGTCCCGAAGATCTCGACCTCCACGCGCGTCCCGGGCACCGCACCGGCCGGCGGCAGGTACGCGTAGGCGATCGAGCTCCCGACGCTGTATCCGAACCCGCCGCTCGTGACCCGCCCCACGAGCCGGCCGTCCACCCGCACCGGCTCCTCCCCCAGGGCGACCGACCGCGGATCATCCAGCATCAGGCAGGCGAGCACCGACTCCGGCTCGGCGTCGCGCGCGCGCAGCAGCGCCTCGCGGCCGATGAAGTCGACCCCCTTGTCCGGCCGGACGGCGAACCCGACCCCTGCCTGGTAGGGCGTGGTGTCGGGGGTGACCTCGGCGCCCCACGCCCGGTAGCCCTTCTCGAGGCGCATGGAGTCGATGGCCCGGTACCCGCCGGGCACGAGCCCGAGCGGCCGGCCCGCCTGGAAAACGGTGTCCCACAGTCGCAGCCCGTACTCGCTCGGGCAGTACAGCTCCCATCCGAGCTCGCCGACGTAGGTGACGCGCAGCGCCCACGCCGGCACCGGCCCGACCGCCAGCTCGCGCGCGCGAAGGTACGGGAACGCCTCGTTCGACAGGTCCGCCGTGGTGAGCGGCTGCAGGATCTCGCGCGCCCGCGGCCCCCACAGCGCGAGGCACGCCCACGCCGAGGTCACGTCCTCCACGCGCACCGACCCGTCCTCCGGCGCGTGCGAGCGCAGCCAGAAGAGGTCGTGGCGCGCGAACGCCGTCCCCGTCACGATCAGGTAGCGGTCCTCGGCGAGGCGCGTCACGGTCACGTCGCTCTCGATGCCCCCGCGCGCGTTCAGCGCCTGTGCGTAGGTGACCGTCCCCGGCGCGCGCCCGAGGTCGCCCGCGAAGACCCGCTGCAGGAACGCCTCGGCCCCGGGTCCCGAGACCTCTATCTTGCCGAAGCTCGTCTCGTCGAACAGCGCCGCCGACTCGCGGCAGGCGCGGTGCTCCGCGCCGATTGCCGGCGACCAGATCCGCCCGGCCCAGCCCCGCGGCCGGAGCGCCGGATCTCCGGCGGCGGCGTTCGACTCGAACCAGTTCGCGCGCTCCCAGCCGGACTTCTCGCCGAAGGCGGCCCCGAGCTCCGCGAGCCGCGCCGCGGTCGGTGACAGGCGCAGCGGCCGCCCGGCCTGCCGCTCGTGCCCCGGGTAGCGCACGTCGTAGTAGGTGGAGTAGACCTCGGTGGTCCGGGCGAGCGCGTACTCGCGGCTCCGGTACTGCTGCCCGAACCGCCGCACGTCCATCTCCCAGACGTCGAACGCCGGCTGGCCCTCGACGATCCACTCGGCCATGAGCTGGCCCATGCCGCCCGCCCCCGCGAGCCCGTGGGCGCAGAACCCGGCCGCCACCCAGAACCCCCGGACCTCCGACTCGCCCAGGATGAACTCGCCGTCGGGCGTGAACGCCTCCGGCCCGTTCACGAGCTTCACGACCTCGGCCTGCTCGAGGTCCGGCACGCGCACGATCGCGTTCGCGAGCAGCGGCTCGAACCGCTCCCAGTCCTCGGCCAGCAGCTTCCCGTTGAAGTCCGCGGGGATGCCGTCGAGGCCCCACGGCGCCGGGTCGCGCTCGTAGCCGCCCGCGATCAGCCCGCCGACCTCGGGGCGGTAGTAGACGAGCAGCGAGGGGTCCCGCATCGTCGGCAGGTCGTGCGGCAGCCCCATCGCGTGGGTGATCAGGTACTCGTGCGCCATCGGGACGATCGGCACGTTGACCCCCGCCATGCGGGCGATCTCGCCGGCGAACATGCCGCCCGCGTCGACGACGACCTCGGTCTCGATGAAGCCCCGATCGGTCTGCACCCCGGTCGCCCGGCCGCGCTCGACGCGGATGCCGGTGACCCGCGTGTTCGTGGCAATCTCAGCGCCGCGGCGCTTGGCGGCCTCGGCCAGGGCGTAGGTGAGCTGGCTCGGGTCGATGAACCCGTCGGTCGGCAGGTACGCGGCCCCCAGCACGCCGTCCAGCGACATCGGGGGGAAGAGCTCCCCCGCCTCCGCGGGCGAGATCAGCTCGAGCGGCAGGCCGAAGGTCTTGGCCCAGCCGGCCTGGCGCTGCAGCTCCTCCATGCGCTCCGGCGAGGACGCGAGGCGCAGCGACCCGACCTCCCGCCAGCCCGTTGGCATGCCGACCTCGGCCTCGAGCGAGCGGTACAGGTCGACCGAGCGCATCATCATCCGGGTGAGCGACAGCGAGCCGCGAAGCTGGCCGACCAGCCCGGCCGAGTGAAAGGTCGAGCCGCTCGTGAGCTCCGAGCGATCCACCAGCACGACATCGTCCCAGCCGAGCTTCGTCAGCCAGTACAGGATGGAGCAGCCCCCCACCCCACCGCCGATCACGACCGCGCGCGCCCGGTTCCTCATTGGCCTAGACCATATCCTTCATCGCGCCATTTCTCAAGTCGGCGGCGGCCGGCCCTGCCCGCCGCCGCGAGCCGGCGGCAGGGGGCGCCGGTCCGCCTGCTCCTCGAACCGCGTCTCGACGACCACGCGCGTGCGGTCGCCGCGGAACACGTCGAGCGCCCACTCGACCGGCGCCCCGCCGTCATCGAACGCCGTCCGCTCGACGAGCATCATCGGCGCGCCCGGCTTCACCTCCAGCAGCTCGGCCTCCTCCGGCCCGGCCGCCACCGGCTCGAGCCGCTCGAGCGCGCGCGCCGGCCTCCGACCGTACTTCCCCTCCATCAGGTCGTACAGCGACCCGTCGAGCGGCAGCTCCAGCAGTCCGGGGAACGGCCCGGCGGGCAGCACCGAACGCTCGAGGGCGAGCGGCCGGCCGTCGGAGAGGCGGACGCGGACGATCTCGAAGACGGGATCGCCCTCTGGCAGGCCGAGGGCGCCGGCCTCGCGCGGCGAGGCCGGCCCGGGCTCCGCCCGCACGAGCCGCGCGCCGGCCAGCCGTCCCTGCCCCTGGAGCTGGCGCGAGAGCCCGGCCAGGACCGTGAGGTCGCGCTCGACCTTCGGCTCGGCGACGAACGTGCCGCCGTGGCGCCCGACGACCCGGGTCAGCAGCCCGCGCCGCTCCAGATCGTCCAGCGCCTGCCGCAGGGTCATCCGGCTCACCCCGAGGCGACGGGCGAGCTCCCGCTCGGGCGGCAGCCGCTCGCCGGCCGCGAGGTCCCCGGCCGAGATGGCCTGCGCCAGCCGCCCCTCGATCTGCGCGTACGCGGGTGGTCCGGAGGGATCGAGCCTCCTCCGGACCACCCGCCGGATTCCCGTGCTCATTGGCATCGGCGCACCGGACCTCCACCAAGGACCAAGGACCGACGACCGCCCCGTCGCGCCCGCTCAGACCGCGGCCGCGTGGACCTCCTCCTCCGGAGGGATCACCGGCGACCACGGCTTCTTCGCCTGGACCGCGTAGTAGTAGATCGCCCCGACGACCAGCACCGCGCCGAGCACCAGCCACAGCAGCGGGATGCTGTTCAGGAACCCGACGTGGAAGTTCACCAGCTGCCCGGTGCCGTAGTTCGTCTGCTTCGCCGTCGGGTTGGTGAAGATCCGCAGGCTCGAGCTGGACCCGGCCGGCCAGAACAGGTTCAGGAACATCGCGCCGCCGTACAGCAGCGCCAGGGCGTTCACGGGCTTGCCCCAGGCGCCGAGCTTGAAGGGCGCCGTCACCTTCGGCCAGCCGCGCAGGCGCGCGCGCAGGGACGCGGTGTTCCCCAGGAAGTAGCTGAGGTAGATCATGCCGGTCGCGGCGATCGCGATCGTGCTGGCGCCGGCGAACTGCAGGAACGGGATGGCCGCCACCACGGCGACCGCGACGCACGCCCAGATCGGGGTGTGCAGGGTCGGGCTGACCCGCGAGAGGGTCCGAGACAGCGGCAGCTGGTTGTCGCGCGCCATCCCGAACGCCAGCCGCACCGTCGAGGTCATGATCGACAGGCAGCAGACGAAGATGGCGGCCGACACGATCAGCAGGTAGACGTCCGAGAACCAGCCGTGCGCGACGCTGTCGATGATCGCGGCCGGCCCGAATCCGCCCTTCACGGCCGCGCCGAAGTCGGGGATCGCCATCAGCACGCCCAGCAGGAAGATCGCGCCGATGACGAATGCGCCGCCGACCGACATCAGGACGGCGCGCGGCGCCTCGCGCCGCGGGTTCCGCGTCTCCTCGGCGAGCGTCGAGGCGGTGTCGAACCCGTAGATCACGAACAGGCTCATGCCCATCCCGACGAGGAACAGGCTCGGCGAGACGCCAGCCGACGTCGCGTGTGTCACGACCCCGGCGCCCTGGTGGTTGTGAGCGATCATCAGGACCGCCGCGAACACCACCATGCCGAGGATCTCGAACAGCACGCCGGTGTTGTTGATGATGGCGACGAGCTTCACCCCGTAGATGTTCAGCACGGTGATCACGACGAGCGTGATGAGCGCGATGATCCGCATCGAGTTGACGCTGCCGGACAGGCCGTGCCAGCCGAGGCCCTGCAGCGCGGGGACGAGCGCGAGCGGGAGCGTCGCGACGACCGCGCTGACCGTGAGGATGCCCGCGAACAGGTAGATCCATCCGCTGAACCACGAGTAGGTTCGGCCGGACAGGTACTTCGTCCAGGTGAACACCGAGCCCGCGACCGGGTAGTGGCTCGACAGCTCGGCGAAGTTCAGGGCGACGATGAACTGGCCGAGCGCGACGATCGGCCAGGTCCAGAACAGCACGCCGCCGAGCGCGAGCATGCCCAGGAAGAACAGCGTGAAGATGCCCGTCGAGGGCGAGATGTAGCTGAACGCCACCGCGAACGAGCTGAACAGGCCGAGCGATCGCTTCAGCTCCTGCTTGTACCCGAACTTCGCGAGATCGGCCGCGTCGCGGTCGAGGCTCGGATCGTGCGATGCCATCGGGACCCCCCTCCGTCGGCGGCGCGAGCCGGTGGGCGGGATCGCGCCGGCTCCTCGCCGCCCTGGCCCGTTCTCACCCGCCCACGTTCGATTGCGGCGGAGGGTACGCCCGGCCGCGGGAAAAGTCCAGACCTTTTGCGGGGGCAGGGGGCGGTTCTTGGCGATCTTGCCAGAAGCCTCCGGGGAGGCGGGTAGGGCCCGGGGTCACCCGCAGGGCGGGACCTCCGGGCGTTGACCGCCATCCCAACGGCCAGGAACGATTTCGCCGCCGACCGGTGAGGGAAGGGGGAAGCCATGGTGCCGGCCATCGGCGAGTTGGCAGGCGTGCCCATCGAACAGCCGCGCACGCCCCTCGTGAGAGAGGATCATCCCGCCCGCCTCGGCGAAGGGTTCGCGCTCGGCATCAGCCTGGTGACCATCGCCCTCCTCACCTGGAGCGCCGTCCACGACTGGCCGACGATCCGCGCCTCCTGGCCCGAGCTCCTCGCCTGGACCGCCGCCCTCGCCATCCTGAACCTCCTGGACGTCGCCACCGAAAGCGGCTTCCGCGTAGCGCCCGCGCTCCCCATCATCGTCGCCACAGCGGTCGTGTTCCCCGCCGGGGTGTCAGGGATCGTGACCTTCATCGGCGGACTCGACCCTCGTGAGCTGCGTGGCGCGGTGAGTCCCGCCACTGCGCTCTTCAACCGCAGCCAGGTGTCGCTGAGCAGCATGCTGGCCGCCACCGCTGCCGGGACCGTACTGCCTCGAACGGTTACCACGACGGCGATCGCCGCACTCGTTTCCCTCGCAGTCGTGACCCTCAGCAACTACTTGCTCGCGAGTGCCGCCTACTCGGCATCGACGAGGGCCCGTTTGGCCTCGGTGCTTCGCGGTCTTCGCATCGGGACGACACCCGACTTCGTCGCCACCTGGCTGGGGTGGGGACTGCTGGGGCTCCTGCTTGCCGTCGGATACGACGAATTGCGGCTATGGGCGCTTGGGACACTCTCGCTCCTAGCGATCGTCGGCAGGGCTCTGCTTCAGAGAAGCGAGTCCGGCCTCGTCAGTGCTGAAGACGCAAGATCCAAGGCACTCGCCCTGCAGAAGCTGGAGGCCTCAATCTCGGAAGAGCGCAGGGACGAGCGTCGCCTGATTGCCTTCAAGATTCACGACGACTTGCAGCAGGCAGTGCACCGCATGACCGTCCTCACCCAAGTGATCCGTCAAGATCTCGCGAGTGGACGACTTCTCGACTTGGACGACGACGTTCCAATGCTCGTGGCAGCGGGCAACACAGCCGGTGAGGCACTCCGTGAAGTCGTTCGCGGTCTTCTCGACTCTGCCGTCGGTCCGAATGGCCTGATTGTCGCTATACGAGCGCTCGTCGGAGACCTCCAGTTGATCGCTGAAGCCCGGATCGCGACCGAGATCGACGAACTGGGCGAGCTCCCGCAAGGAGTCCAGCTGACCGCCTACCAGATATGCCGCGAAGCTCTGACGAACGCTGTGCGGCACGCCGAAGCACGTACTATCACACTCCGCATTCGCCGTGACGAGGAACATCTCCGCCTCAGCGTGGAGGACGACGGCCAGGGATTCGATCCTGCCGTGGAAGCGGAAGGACACTTCGGAGTCGTGATCATGCGCGAGCGGGCGCAGACAGCCGGCGGCCTGCTGCACGTGGGGAGCACACCCAAGGGCACGATAGTGGCTGCCCGAATTCCTGTTGGGGACGTCAGTCCATGATGGGAACCGAAAAAGCAGGTATGACCACCCCGAGGGATGGTCACACGCTGCGTAAACTCTTGGGCCGACTCGCCGGCCAGTCGCCTACGGGACGCGCCACATAACGCCTCCCGCAAGGGCCATGGTCATGAGCGACCTGAGGGACACGCCTACCCGCCTGATGACCTGCATCCGCCCTCCTTCTCGCTCCCATCGTGCGGCCTAGGTCTGTAGGTTGAGTGTCCTATCGGCCGAACCCCCTACCAAGGGCCCGTACGGGTTACGTCAAATGGACTACAGGCAGTTCAGCTACGTGGGCTACTTCTCGACTGTCCGGTCCCGTGGGACCATCAAGCGGGCAGGAGTCCCAGCCGAAGGGAAGGAAATGATCCGACGCGGGCCCAAGAAGTTGGCTCTGGCGATGTACGGCGCCATCGTGGTCGCCGCGTCTCTCGCGTTGGTGGTCTTCACGGCGGTGACGCGACCGGAACAACTGGTTCGGTGGGACGTCTTGTACTGGACCGTTGTGCTGGCTGTGGTCGCCGCCCTCGCCGTGCCAACTTGGCGCGGAACGGAACTCAGCGTCAGCTCCCCCATCCTGCTAGCAGTGGCCATCCTGTACTCGCCTGGGGTGGCTGCGACGGTCGCGCTCCTCGGATCAACGGATCTTCGAGAGGTCCGGCGCGAAGTGTCTTTGACCAGCGCCCTTTTCAACCGTGCGCAGTTCGCGTTCTCGGTTCTGGCTGCTGGTTCAGTCTTTCACGCGGTCGCCCGGGCGGTTCCCACCCTGATGGCGTCCCCCTGGTACAAGCTCCTCGCGGCCAGCGTGGCCGCGACGGCGGTCATCTATACAGTCAACACCGTTCTCGTCGCCGTGTTCGTGAGCCTCGGACAGAGGATTTCGGTCCGGGCCGTGTTGACCCAGCTTCGTGTCGGCGCCCTCCCACAGTTCCTGGTCAACTACCTCGGCCTCAGCGTGATCGGACTCGGGATCGCGCTGTTCTCCGTGCAGGTTGGTGAGTGGTCGGTGGTGCTGTTCCTGGCACCGCTGGTGTTTGCGCGGCAGATGTTCTTCCGGTCGATGGCGCTGGAGGAGGCGTCCAAGGAGTTGAAGGATCGCGAGCGGGTCATGCGGGCGCTCTCCAACCGCATGGCCGAGGAGCGGCAGGACGAGCGGCTGCAGATCGCGGGATACCTCCACG
>JAJYHN010000160.1 GCA_021784765.1 Actinomycetes bacterium | reverse complement strand
CACCCTTCCCCCGGTGACGGACAGGACGCATCCAAGGAGCCCCCGCTGACCGCACCCCCCCTGCCCGACCGCATCGCGAACGCGCTCGCCGAGGGCGAGCGCGTTCGCTACCACCAGCTCCCCGGGATCGGCGCCCGGCCGCTCCGCCTCGTGCTGACCCTCGGGCTGTCCGAGCTGTGGCGGCGCCGCACCCACTTCGTCGTCACCTCGCGGCGCGTGATCACCACCCGGGGGATCGTCTCGCTGGAACGCCAGGTGATCCCGCTGTGGCGGGTCGAGCGCGTCGACGTGCGCCGGTCCTGGCCGGCCGCGTACGTGTTCGTCGCCACCCGCGAGGGAGCGCTCGGGACCCAGCCCTTCGGACCGCTGCCGCCCCCCCAGGCGGCCGAGTTCGCCGAGGCCATCGAGCGAGCCAGGGCGGAGGTGGACTGACGGCTCTCGTCCCCCATCGGCCGCCCTCGGCACCCGGAGGGACTAGCCCCGCTTGACCGAAAATTGACCCGTTCGGGCCATCCCGCGCCGGCGCGATCCCGCCGAAGCTCGGTGCATGGAGCTTCCCTTCCATCCCGGGGTGTCGGCCCCGGACGCGACCGAGGGCGACCCCGCGACCCGCGTGCTGATCGCCGACGACGCCGAGACCACCCGGGCGCTGCTCACCGACCTGTTCGCCTTCGAGAACCTCCGCGTCGTCGGGCACGCCGGCGACGGTGCGGAGGCGATCGAGCGCGCCTGCGCCCTGGAGCCCGACGTCGTGCTGATGGACCTGCACATGCCCCGGGTCGACGGCGTCGCCGCCAGCGCAGCGATCCTCGAGCTCTGCCCGCGAACCCAGATCGTGGTGCTCACCTCGCACCCCGAGGACCAGGTCCGCCGGACCCTGCTCGAGGCCGGCGTGTTCGCCTACCTGAACAAGGGCGACCCGTGGCCGGAGATCTGCGACACGATCCGGCGCGCCGGGGAGTTCAAGCGGAACCTCGACCGCGACCGGCCGACCCTGCGGGAGGTCACCCCCTAACCCGCCTCCCCGGGGCCGAGCCGGCCGAGCACCTCGTCCGTGTGCTCGCCGAGCCGGGGCGGCGGCAGCCGGATCCCCGGCGGCGTCGCCGACATCCGGAGCGGGTTCGCGACCAGCCGCAGGACCCCGCGGAGGGGGTCGGCGACCTCCTCCACGGTCGCCCGGCCCTCCGGCGAGGCGAACACCTCGTCCATCGTCCGGATCGGCGCGCACGGCACGGCCGCTGCGTCGAGTGCCGCCAGCCACTCCGCCGCCGGGCGGGCCCGGAAGGCCTCCTCCAGGATGGGGATCAGCCCGCCGCGGTGCTCGACCCGGGCCGCGTTCGTCGCGAAGTCCGGGTCGGCCGCGAGCTCGGGGCGCCCCAGCACCTCGCAGGTCCGGATGAAGAACCGATCGTTGCCGGCCGCCAGGATGAAGGGCCGGTCGGCCGCGTGGAACGCCTGGTAGGGAACGATGTTCGGATGCTCGGTGCCCATCGGCCCGGGGACGACGCCGCCCAGAAGGAAGTTCGCCGCCTGGTTCACCAGGGCCGCCACGCTCGCGTCGAACAGCGAGACCGACACCTGCTGCCCGCGGCCGGTGGTGGCGCGGGCGCCGAGCGCCGCCTGGATGCCGATCGTCGCGTACAGGCCGGTCACGACGTCGAGCAGCGCCACCCCCACCTTCGCCGGGTCGCCGCCGCGCGGCCCGGTGATGCTGAGCAGGCCGGAGAGCGCCTGCACGACGATGTCGTAGCCGGGCCGGGTCCCCGCGGGGTCGTCGCCGAAGGAGGTGATCGAGCAGTAGACGAGCCCGGGGTTCGTCGCGGCCAGGGTCTCGTGGTCGAGGCCGAACGCGTGCATCAGCCCCGGCCGGAAGTTCTCGACGACCACGTCGGCCTCGCGCGCCAGGGCGAGGGCCGCCGACCTGCCCTCGAGCGTGGCGAGGTCCAGGGCGACCGAGCGCTTGTTCCGGTTCAGCGACAGGAAGTAGGCGGCGTCGCCGGCCACGAACGGGGGTCCCCAGTGCCGGGTGTCGTCCCCGGCGCCCGGCTGCTCGACCTTCACGACCTCGGCGCCGAGGTCCCCGAGCAGCATGGTGCACAGCGGGCCGGCGAGCACCCGCGAGAAGTCGAGGACTCGCGTTCCCTGCAGGGCCGTCATGGCGCTCCTTCCACTCGTCCGGCCGGCCCGGCCGCACGGCTCCGGCCGTCCCAACTGTAGGGGACGGCGGTCCCCCTATACTCCGATCGCGGAGCGGCAGGACCGAGGGAGCCCGGTGGACGCGACGGTGGCCGTCATCGACGTGGGATCGAACTCCGGCCGGGTCGTGGTCGTCCGGGTCGCGCCGACCGGCCACCTCGAGATCCTGGCGGACGGCCGCGCCCCCTTCCGCCTCGCGCGCGATCTCGCCGAGGGCGGCCGGATCGGCGAGGAGACCCTCGGCCGCACCGTGGGGACGCTGCGGGACTTCCGGGCGGTGGCCGAGACGCTCGGCGCCGAACGCCTCGTCGCGGTGGCGACGGCGGCCGTGCGCGAGGCGGCGAACGGGGACGAGCTCGTCCGCCGCGCCCGCCGGGAGGCCGGCCTGTGGATCCGCGTCATCGACGGCGCCGAGGAGGCCCGGCTGTCGTTCCTCGGCGCCGTCCACGGGCTCGACGTCGAGTCGGGGGTCGTCCTCGACATCGGCGGGGGAAGCCTGGAGGTGACCCGCTTCGCCGGCCGACGGCCGATCCGGGCGTGGACCTTCCCCCTCGGGGCCCTGCGGACGAGCGATCACTTCCTGGTGACCGACCCGCCGCGCGCCGAGGACGCGGAACGACTCCGCTGGCACGCGGTGCGGACGTTCGCGGAGGCGGGGGTCCTGCCCATGCGGGCGGGCGAGCGCCTGGTCGGAACGGGCGGAACGATCCGGAACCTCGCGAAGGTCGACCGTCGGGCGCGGGGCTACCCGATCCCCCGCCTGCACGGGTACGTGCTCTCGATCTCCGCAGCCGCGGCCGTCGCGGAGGCCCTGACGACGCGGCCGCTGGCGCGACGACGCGCGATCCCCGGCCTGAACCCGGACCGCGCGGACTCGGTCGTCGGGGGCGCCGTGGTGGCCCTCGCGCTGATGGAGACCATCGGCGCCACGGAGCTGACCGTCTCGGGGCAGGGGCTTCGGGAGGGCGTCGTGCTGGACGCCGTCCCCAGCGCGCCACAGCCGGTCGCGGCCGTGCGGGAGGCCTCGGTCGCCTCGCTCGCCGCACGCTTCGCGACCTTCGACCCGGGGCGTGCCGAGCGGCGGGCGGGGCTCGCCGAGCGGCTCCACCGCGCGATCGAGCCCGAGGACGGGCCCAGGGAGGTCGAACGCACGCGGCTGGCGGCGACGCTGCTCGACGTCGGCGCCGCCATCGACCACTACCGGCGGCACGACCACGCCGCTGACATCGTCGTGCAGTCCGACCTCGTCGGCCTCTCCCACCGCGAGCTGGCGCTGCTCGCCGGGACCATCCGCAGGGCCGGCGACCCCGACGCGCGCTGGCAGGAGTTCCGGCCGCTGCTCGGGCCGGAGGACGGGCCCCGCCTCGCCCGCGCCGGCACGCTGCTCGCGCTGGCCGACGAGATCGAGCGGCTGGCGCCGGGGGACGCGATCGACGCCGTGCGCGCCGAGGCGCGGCGCAAGCGGGTGACGGTGACGGCCCCCATCCACGATCCCTGGCGCCGCGAGTCGCTGGGGGGGCGGTTCGCCAGGGCCTTCGGCCGGCGGCTGGAGATCGCGCCCGGCTCGCCCGAGCGCTAGGCCCGGCGCGCCGCCGTTCAGGCCCCGGGCGCGGGTCGCGGCAGCCCCAGGGCCCGCCGGAGAAAGTCCAGCTGGGCGAGCAGCAGCCCCTCGGCGACGGCCGGGTCCGACGGGGAGTGGGTCGCGCCGGGCAGCGGGAGGAACTCGTGCGGCCGGCCGGCCGCGAGCAGCGCGGCCGAGAGCCGCAGCGAGTGGGCCGGCACCACGTTGTCGTCGACCAGCCCGTGGATCAGGAGCAGCGGCCGCGCCAGGCCGGGCGCGTCGGTGAGCAGCGACGACCGCTCGTAGGTGAGCGGATCCTCGTTCGGATCGCCGAGGTACCGCTCGGTGTAGTGGGTGTCGTACAGGCGCTGGTCGACGACCGGGGCGCCGGCGATCGCCGCGTGGAACACGTCCGGGCGGCGCAGCACGGCGAGCGCTGCGAGGAAGCCGCCGAACGACCAGCCGCGGATCGCCACCCGCGAGCGGTCGAGGAAGGGGAAGCGCCCGGCCGCCGCCTCCAGGGCCTCGACCTGATCCTCGAGCACCGGCGTCGCGAGGTCCCCCCGAACCGCGCGCTCGAAGGCCGTCCCGCGTCCCGGCGTCCCCCGCCCGTCGGCGACCAGCACGGCGAAGCCCTGGTCGGCGAACCACTGCGACTCGAGGTTCGCGAGCGGCCCCCGCACCACCTTCTGGAAGTGGGGTCCGCCGTAGGGATCGAGGAGCACCGGCAACCGTTCCCCCGACCCGGGATCGAACCCCGCCGGCAGCATCAGCGCCGCCCGCAGCTCGCGACGCCCGAGGAGCAGGCGCGTCCGGTTCACGACGATCTCCGGCCGCTCGGCGTTCGACCGGATCTCGGCGACCTCGCGCCCCCCGGCCAGCACCCGGGTCCGGACGTGGTCCTCGCCCTCGACGGCCGAGACCACGACCACGACGTCCCCGGCGGCCTCACCGTCGTGGACACCGGGACCCTCGGTGAGGCGCATGATCCCGCCGCCGGGCGAGACCCGCCACAGGTGGGCCTCCAGTGGATCCTCCGAGGCTGCGACCACCGCGTCGGGGCCCGCCGCCACGATTCGCCGGACCTGCAGCCCGGGAGGCGTCACGGGGACGCCGTCGAACGCCAGCCGGCGCGTGTCCGCGTCGTCGACGGTCGTCACCGGGCGCCCGTCGTCGAGCCAGGCCGGCGACCCCGGGACCAGCTCCACCCAGGCCTCGTCGCGGTCCTCGCGCAGCACCGCCGTCTCGCCCGTCCCCGGGTCCGCCGCCAGCAGCCGGACCGTGCGCTGATCGCGCGACTGGACCAGCAGCGTCGGCGGGTGCCCGGTCGACCACGACGCCCGGGCGAGGTACGGGAACGCGGCGCGGTCCCACCCGACCTCCACGCGTCCGCCGACGAGGTCCAGTACGAGGAGCGACACGTCGGCGTTCGCCGTCCCGGCGGCCGGGTAGCGGATCGCCCGCGGCTCCGCCTCGGGGGCGCTCGGGTCCTGCAGGAACCGGCGCAGAACCGGCCGCTCGTCGACGCGGGCGGCGAGGAGCGCCTCCGCGCCGGGCGACCACCAGAAGCCCCGGAACCGGTCCATCTCCTCGGCGGCCACGAACTCCGCCAGCCCGTAGGACACGTCGGGATCGTCGTCCGCCGCCAGCAGCCGGTCCTCGCCGGACTCGAGGTCGACGACGCGCAGCGCGCCGCCGGTGACGTAGGCCACCTTCCGCCCCTGCGGGTCCGGCCGCGGGTCGACCGCCGCCTCCCCACCGCCGGTCGGCACCTCGCGGGCGCCTCCCTCGACGAGGTCCGCCGCGAACAGCCGTCCCTCCAGGCTGAACGTCGCCACGCGGCAGGCGGCGTCGGTGGCGAAGGCCACGATCCCCGCCGACACCTCCCGCGCGCGATCGCGGCGGGCCCGCTCGTCCGCCGGGACCGGTCCGGCCTCCCCTCCAAGCGCCCGCGCGTCGGCGACCAGACGCTCGGTTCCCGACAGGAGATCGAGGACCCAGAGCGAGGCCACCGGGTCGTCGCCCGCCGGAGAGCGCACGAAGACGACCCGCGAGCCGTCCGGCGCAATGGCGAACCCATGGGGCCGGCCCAGGCGGAAGCCGCGGCTCCGCGCGAGCCGTCGCGCGAACGAGCGAGGTGGTGGCGCCTCCGGTCTGGGCACGGCGCCGAGTCTAGCGACGCCGCCCACCCGCACATCGGGATCCGCCATCGGTCGTCGGCCGCACGTCCGAACGACCTAGCTAGGGTCGACTAGCTATTTGCGGCCCCCGTCCGATGGCACGCGGACGCCGCGGGCGCACACTGGCGAGCGAAGGACCGCGCCCTCGCGCGGCGCAGCCGTGACGCGAGACCAAGAGCGAACCTCCCCGCCGAAGGCGATCGGATCCCGCGCCGAGGGGCCCTCGTACGTTCGGGTCTACGGCCGGCGGGCCGCCCAGAGCTTTGCCTGGTCGATCCCGTCCGAGGAGCTGACGGAGGCGCGACGCACCCTCGAGCAGGCCGGCTGGACCATCACGGTCGACACCCACACGGACTGAGCGACCGCCGGGCTCGGTATCGTCCGCGCGTAGACTTCCGGGGACGAGCGAGCGGACGCCGGAGGCCGCATGCGGATCGCGCTCTGCCAGATGAACGCCGGGGCGGACCCCGGGGAGAACCAGCGGGCGGCCGGCGAACTGCTGGCGGCCGCTGCCGGTGGCGGGGCCGACCTCGCCGGCCTCCCCGAGCTCTTCTGCTACCTGGGGTCCTCGGCCCGCCACCGCGAGCTCGCCGAGCCCGTCCCGGGCCCGACCTCCGAGTGGCTCGCCGAGACGGCGCGCGCTCACCGGATGTGGATCCTCGGCGGGAGCGTCCTCGAGGCCGCCGACGGCCGGGTGTTCAACACGAGCCTGCTGTTCGACCGCGACGGGATCCTCGTCGCCCGCTACCGCAAGCTCCACCTGTTCGACGTCGACCTCCCGGGACAGCCTCCGATCCGCGAGTCGGCCACCTTCTCGCCCGGCGAGGAGGTCGTCGTCGCCGGCACCGAGTTCGGCCGCGCCGGCCTGTCGATCTGCTACGACGTGCGCTTCCCCGAGCTGTACCGGGCGCTCTCGGCGCGCGGGGCCGACCTGCTGTTCGTGCCGGCCGCGTTCACGCTCGAGACCGGACGCGATCACTGGGAGCCGCTGCTGCGGGCCCGCGCGATCGAGAACCAGGCCTTCGTGATCGCGCCCGCCCAGTGGGGGCCGTGGGGGCCGCCCGGGGAGGGCCGCCGCTGCTACGGGCGGAGCCTGGTCGCCGACCCCTGGGGCACGATCCTCGCCCAGGCCCCCGACGGGACAGGAGTCACGTTCGCCGACCTCGACCTCGGGGCGACCGCCCGAGTGCGCGAGCGGCTCCCCGCGCTTCGCCACCGCAGGCTCCCCTCGCCGTAGCGGCGGCACGGGGCCGGCCCGAGGCCGCCGGCCTCAGCCGGGCGACGGCGGCCGTGGCAGGCGCCGCGCCGCCCACCCCGGCAGCCACCAGTTCCACCGCCCCAGCAGCCGCATCATCGACGGCACCACCACCAGGCGGATCACCGTGGCGTCGAGCGCGATCGCGACGGCGAGGCCGAGGCCGATCTGCTTGATCGCGAGCAGCCGGGTCGGCACGAACGCGGCGAAGACGGCGACCATGATCGCCGCGGCCGCCGTGATCGTCCGCGCCGTCGACTGCAGCCCGGCGGCGACGGCGGCCTCGTTGTCGCCGCTCGCCGCGTAGTGCTCGCGCATCCGCGAGAGCAGGAAGACCTCGTAGTCCATCGAGAGGCCGAACAGGGCGGTGAACACGATGAGCGGCGTGATGAAGTCCAGGTAGGGCAGCGGGCTCACCCCGACGAACGACGCGCCCATGCCGCGCTGGAAGACGGCGACCAGCACGCCGAAGGCCGCCCCCACCGACAGCAGGTTCATCAGGATCGCCTTCAGCGGGATCGCCACCGAGGCGAAGGCCACCAGCAGCAGCACGAACGTCACGACGATCACGAAGCCATACGCGCGCGGGATCGAGCCGATCAGCGCGCGCTTCGCGTCGAGGTTCTCGGCGGCCGGGCCACCGACGTGGACCTCCAGCCGGCCGAACGTGCGGGGCGCGATCCGGTCGCGGATCCGGGCGACGAGATCGCCCGAGGCGGCCGCGTCGGGCGCCGAGGCCGGCACCACCGTGAACACCGCGGTGGCGCCTGCGCCCTCCCGCCCGACCGCGGGCCCGGTCACGGTGCGGACCTGCGGGTCGTCGCGCACGAGCGCCTCGAACGCCCGTGTTCCCGCGGCCAGCGCCGGGTCCTCCGGCCCGGCCGGGTCCCGGACGACCACCAGCACCGGCCCGAGCACGCCGGGGCCGAA
>JAJYHN010000053.1 GCA_021784765.1 Actinomycetes bacterium | reverse complement strand
GCAGCAGGTCGAGGAACCGCTCGCCGCCGTCCCGGGCCGGCACGGGCTCCTCGGGGACCCCCGGGATCGGCCGCGCGCTCACCCGGCCCCGCGCCCCTCGAGCGCCAGAGCGGGGATCGCGCGGCGAAAGGCCGAGGCCGCCGTCAACAGGCGCGGCAGCTCGTCCACGGCGAGCTGCGGCGCGTGGACGATGAACCGCGACCCCCGCACCTCGTAGACGAAGCCCCGACCGATCGCGAGCATCGTCTCGATCAGCCCGCGGTCGAACAGGGCCAGGGCGAACGCGTGGTCGGGGCTTCGAACCTCGAAGACGTGATCGAACTCCGGCACGCCGTACTCCACCTGCAGGCGATCGTGGTGCAGCCGGTCGATGCGGTCGAGGTCGTCGGCGAGCCGGGTCAGCAGGTCCTTGGGGTCGACGTAGACGTAGGGGAGGTCGACGCCGGGATCGATCTCGACCTCGGCCACGGTGGCCGTCGTGTGATCGGTCCAGAACGCCGCGACCCCGAGCGCCTGGAGCCCCGAGACCTCCGCGAGATCGAAGTCGAACGCCCGCATGCGGACGCTCTCCCAGATGCCCTCCAGGCAATGCTCGGCCGACCCGACCACCTGCCCCTGGTCCAGCGAGAACAGGAAGAAGCCGGGATCGAGCTCCTCCTCCGGCAGGTCCGGCGCGTAGGTGAGCCCGTGCTCACGGGCGAACGCCTCGAGTTCCTCCGCGCGACCGCTCACGTCCCCTCCCTTTCCGGGTCACCGCCGGCGCCCTCCGGCGCCGCCGCCGTCACCGCATCCTCGACGTACCCCACCAGGATCTCGCCCCCGAACTGCGGCGGCGGGTCGAGGTTCAGCGTACGGGTCGCGGCATGGTACGTGGCGTCGTCCCGCCCGGCGGCCACGGCCGCCCCTCGCTCCTCGCCCACCGGGCGGACCCGCGCCTGCCGCCTCACGGTCGCCACCTCGTCGACCCCCGCTCCGAGGCAGGCGAGCTTCAGGCGCGCGATCGCGAACAGCGTGCGGACCTCGTCGGGCAGCGCGCCGAACCGGTCCTCGGCCTCGGCCCGCACGGCGGCGAGCTCGTCCGCGTCGCGCGCGGTCGCGATCCGCCGGTACAGCTCGAGCCGTAGCGACTCCTGCTCGAGCCAGCCGGGCGGGACGAACGCGCGCACCGGCAGGTCGATGCGCACCTCGCGCTCCAGCGGCACCGGCTCGCCCTTCATCTCGGCGACCGACTCGCCGAGCAGCTTCACGTAGGTGTCGAAGCCGACCACGGCGATGTGGCCGTGCTGCTCGGCCCCGAGCAGGTTCCCCGCGCCGCGGATCTCGAGGTCCTTCATCGCGATGCGAAACCCCGACCCGAGCGCCGTATGACGCGCGATCGCCTCCAGCCGCGCGTGCGCCTCGTCGGTGAGCGACGACTGCGGCGGGAAGAAGAAGTAGGCGAACGCGCGCTCGGCCGAGCGGCCGACGCGACCGCGCAGCTGGTAGAGCTGCGCCAGGCCGAGCAGGTCGGCGCGCTCGACGACGAGCGTGTTCGCCGAGGGCACGTCGAGCCCGCTCTCGATGATCGTGGTCGAGACCAGCACGTCGGCGCTGCGCTCCCAGAAGGCCAGCATGACCTTCTCCAGCCGTTCCTCGTCCATCTGCCCGTGGGCGGTGACGATCCGCGCCTCCGGCAGCTTGTCCTGCAGGCGGCCGGCGGCGCGCCCGATCGTCTCGACGCGGTTGTGGACCCAGAAGACCTGCCCGCCGCGGAGCAGCTCGCGACGAACGGCCGCCAGGGCCATGTCCTCGTCGAAGGGGCCGACGTAGGTGAGCACCGGCTGGCGGTCCTCCGGCGGGGTGTCGATCGCGCTCATCTCGCGGATGCCCGCCATGGCCATCTCGAGCGTGCGCGGGATCGGCGTGGCCGTCATCGTGAGCACGTCGACGCTCGCGCGAAGGGCCTTCAGGCGCTCCTTCGCGGCGACCCCGAACCGCTGCTCCTCGTCGACGACCAGCAGCCCGAGGTCGCGGAACCTCACGTCCTTCGACAGCAGGCGGTGGGTGCCGACCACGACGTCGAGCTTTCCCTCGGCGAGCTCGGTCAAGACGGCGGCCTGCTCGGCCGGCGAGCGGAAGCGCGACAGCATCGCGACCCTCGCCGGGAACGGCGCGAAGCGCTCGGAGAACGTGACGTAGTGCTGCTCGGCGAGCAGCGTCGTCGGGACCAGCACCGCGACCTGCTTGCCGTCCTGCACCGCCTTGAACGCCGCCCGAACGGCGATCTCGGTCTTGCCGTAGCCGACGTCGCCGCAGACGAGCCGGTCCATCGGGCGAGCCCCCTCCATGTCCCGTTTGACCTCGTCGATGGCGGCCAGCTGGTCGCGGGTCTCGTCGTACGGGAACGCGTCCTCCAGCTCGCGCTGCCAGGGGGTGTCGGGGCCGAACGCGTGCCCCGGCACGGCCATCCGCACCGAGTAGAGGCGGACGAGCTCGCCGGCCATGTCCCGCACGGCCCTTCGCACCTTCGCCTTGGCCTTCGTCCAGTCGTTCGTCCCCAGGCGGTGGACGCGCGGGGCCTCGCCGCCGACGTACTTCGTGACGACCCCAACCTGGTCGGAGGGGACGTAGAGCCGGTCGCCCGCCGCGTACTCCAGCAGCAGGTAGTCGCGCTCCGAGCCGGCCAGCGCGCGGCGCACCATGCCGAGGTAGCGACCGACGCCGTGGACCTCGTGGACGCAGAGGTCCCCGGGCTCGAGGTCCTCGGCGACCGCGCCCGCGCGGCGCCGGGAGATGCGCGGCGCCTCGCGCGTGTGGCGGCGCCGGCCGAACAGGTCGTCCTCCGTCGCGACGGCGAGCGCCGGACGGATCGGCGCCCCCGGCTCGTCGGAGAGGGGGTCGCCGAACGCGAACCCCTCGGCCAGGTCGGCCTCGACCGCCAGCGCGGTCCCCGCCGGCACCCCCCGCGCGGCCAGGATCTCGGCCGCGCGGTCGAGGCTGCCGCGGCCCTCGGCGGCGAGGACCAGCGCCGTCCCGCCGCCGTGCAGCGCGGCGAGCCGGGCCGGCAGGTCCCCATCCGTCCCGACCTCGTCCCACGAGCGAATCCCGAGGTCGATCCCCTCCCCGAGCTCCGAGAGCTCCAGGCGCGGGCGGGCGCCGACGGACGAGCCCAGGTCGTGCACGACCGGGCCGATCGGCCAGCCGGAGGCCTCGGCGAGCGCGTCGGCCTCCTCGGCCACGGACCGGGCACGGTCGGCCGTCCGCCGCGCAGAGGCGACCACCACCCACCCGCCGTCGGGCAGGAGGTCGGCCAGCAGCGGCAGCCGGTCGAACAGGAAGGGGATGGCAGCCTCCATCCCCTCGAAGGTCATGCCCTCGGCCAGCCGCTCCAGGGCCGAGCGATACTGCCCGCGCACCCGCGGATCCTCCAGCGCCCGCTCCGCGCGCCGGCGCACGTCCGCGTCGATCGGCAGCTCGCTCGCCGCATGGACCTCGACGCCGGCGACCGGGCCGGTGGAGAGCTGGGTCGAGGCGTTGAACTCGCGAAGCGACTCGATCTCGTCGCCGAGGTACTCGGCCCGGATCGGCCGGCGGGCCGAGGACGGGAACAGGTCGACGATCCCCCCGCGCACCGCGAACTCGCCGCGGTGCATCGCGACGTCGGCCCGCGCGAACCCGAGGGCGACGAGCCGCTCGGCGAGCTCGGTCGGCGCCAGCGCCGCACCGGCCGCGAGCGAGAGCGGCTCGTGCTCGCCGAGGTCCGGATGCAGCCCCTGCACCGCGGCCGCGGCGGGAGCGACGACGACGAACGCCCCCCGCGCGCGACGCAGCGCGTGGGCCGCTCGGGCCCGCTGCCCGGCGACCAGCGGGCCGGGGCTGATCCCCTCGTAGGGCAGCGACTCCCAGGCGGGGAAGCGCTCGACGCGGCCGGGCCCGAGGAAGGCGGCCGCCCCGGCGGCCAGCGCGTCGGCCGACCGGCCATCGGGGACCACGGCCAGCACCGGCACGTCGAGCGCGCGGGCCACCACGGCGACGGCGAACGCCTGCCCGCACGCCGGCGCGTGCGCCACCCGGACCGGCCCCGGCGCGCCGAGCACCCGCGCGAAGGGCGCCGCCTGGGCCGCCTCGTCCAGGAGGCGGGCGAGGGACATGGCTCCGGCGCTCGCGCCGGCCGTCTCGGTCGAGGCCCCCCGCATCGCGCTCGCCTCGCCGCCGCTCACCGGTTGAACCGGCCCTGCGTCGACTCGACCCCGTCGCGGACGAGCGAGAGCACGGCGTCGGCGGCCTCGCGCACCAGCACCTCGACGTCGTCGCGCTCGCGCCGCGCGAACGGCTCGAGCACGAAGTCGGCCGGATCCTGCCGTCCCGGCGGACGGCCGATCCCGAGCCGCACCCGCAGGAACTGCGGGGTCCCGAGCGCCGATTGCAGGGACCTCAGCCCGTTGTGCCCGGCCGCCCCGCCGCCGAGCTTCACGCGCAGGGACGCGAACGCCAGGTCGAGGTCGTCGTGGACGGCGATCACCCGCTCGGGCGGCACATCGTGCCGCCGGGCGAGCGACGCGAACGAGGGACCCGACTCGTTCATGTACCGCTCGGACTTCGCGAGGACGAGGCGCTCGGCGCCCTCGCGCACCTCCGCCGTCGAAGCGGGCACGAACCGCACCCGGCGGAAGCGCTCGCCGGCGCGCGCCGCGAGCTCGTCCACGACCATGTGGCCGACGCTGTGCCGGGTGGCCTCGTACTCCGCCCCGGGGTTCCCGAGGCCGCACACCAGCCAGGTCGCGCCAGCCGCCCGCGGACGGTGGCCGGCGGCAGGGGTCGGCGGGACCCTAGGACTCCCGGCCATCGCCGGCGGCCTCGCCGGCCTCGCCCTCGGCGGCCGGGCCGGCCTCGCCCTCGACCGCCTCCTCGGGGGCCGCCTCGACCCGCATCGCCTGCGGCGGCACGACCGACACGACGGCCTCCTCCGTCGAGGTGAGCACCGTCAGCCCCCCCGGCAGCGCGAGGTCGGCGACCCGCAGCGACTCGCCGAGCCCCACCTCGCCGATGTCGGCCTCGATCGCGGCCGGCACGTCCCGCGGCAGGCACTCGACCTGCAGCGCCCAGAGGTGGTGCTCGACGACGCCCCCCTCGCGCACGCCGCGAGAGTCCCCGACGACGTGCACCGGCACCTCGACGGTGACCTTCTCGTCGCGGGCCACCCGCAGGAAGTCCACGTGCAAGTAGCGCCCGTGCAGATAGTCGCGCTGCACGGCGCGCGGCATCGCGAGGACCCTCTCGCTCCCGACGGCGAGGGTCACGAGGACGTTCATGCCGGCGCCGGTGTGCAGCAGGTGCGTCAGCTCGCGCGCGTCCACCGAGAGGTGGACCGGGTCGTCGCCGTGCCCGTACAGGACGCCGGGGACGCGGCCGGCCGCGCGGACCTTGTGGGCGGCGCCGGTCCCGGTCGCCTCGCGGCGCTCGGCCTTCAGCTTCAGTTCCATGGTGGTTCCTCCGGATTCAGGGGTCGGCGGGCGCCCGAGGGACGCGCCGGAAGCAGGAACTGAATTCTACCGGCGCTTTCGAGACGCGACCCGGTCCCGGCCGGGCCGCGCGCGGCCGGCGCGACGAACCCCCCGAAGAGGTCCCTCAGGCCTGGTTGTCGCCGTGGAAGATCTCCGAGACGGACTCGTCCTGGAACACGGCATCGAGGGCCGAGGCGACGATCGGGGCGATCGACAGCACGGTCAACCGGTCGCCGAGGACCGCGCGCTTCTCGCCCGGGAGCGGGAGGGTGTTGGTCACGACCAGCTCACGGATCGGCGACTCCGCGATCCGCTGGACGGCCTTGCCGGACAGCACCGGGTGGGTGCAGGCGGCGAAGATCTCCGAGGCGCCGGCGGCGGCGAGCGCCTTCGCGCCCTCGACCACCGTGCCACCCGTGTCGATCATGTCGTCGATCAGCACGCAGCGCCGGCCGTCCACCTCGCCGACCACCAGCACCTGCTCGATCTTGTGCGCCTCGTGCTTCGAGCGCCGCTTGTAGATGAACGCGAGGTCGGCCCGCAGCTCCTTGCCGAGCCGCTCGGCGGTCTTCACGCGCCCGGCGTCCGGTGCGACCACGACGAGGTCGCTCGGGTCCGGGAACCGCTTGGACAGGTGCTCGGCGAGCAGCGGGAGCCCCGTCAGGTGGTCGACCGGGAAGTCGAAGAATCCCTGGATCTGGCCGGAGTGCAGATCGACCGAGATCACGCGGTCGGCCCCGGCGACCGTGAGCAGGTCGGCCACGAGCTTGGCCGAGATCGGCTCGCGCGCGAGGGCCTTGTGGTCCTGGCGCGAGTACCCGTAGTAGGGGATCACGGCCGTGATGCGCTTGGCCGAGGCACGCTTCAGCGCGTCGATCATCAGCAGCTGCTCCATGATCGACTCGTTGATCGGGTCGGCGTGCGTCTGGATCACGAACGCGTCCGCGCCCCGCGCGCTCTCGATCGAGCGCACGTAGATCTCACCGGAGGCGAACCGCGAGATCTTCGTGCCCGACAGGTTGATGCCGAGGTGCTGCGCGATCTCCTCGGCCAGGGCGGGGTGGGTCGTCCCGGCGAACACCATCATCCGCTTGCGGGTCCGCGTCTCCCGGGTGATCGGCCGCCCGCCGCCGACGACCCCACCGGTCGTCTCGCTCACGTGCTCGCTGCGCTCGCCGGCCACGATGTCCTCCGTCCCGCTCACTGCCCCGCCCGCGATCCGCCGGGCGGGCGGCCGCCGTGCGCGGCCCGCTTCCGCTCGTCGTACCCGCGGACGTGCCGCTGCTCCGATCGCTCCACCGCGAGCGCCCCCGGGGGGACGTCGTTCACGATGGCCGACCCCGCCCCCGTCCACGCACGCTTTCCGACGCGCACGGGGGCCACCAACATGGTATCCGAGCCGATGAACGCCTCGTCCCCGATCACCGTGCGGTGCTTCTCGTACCCGTTGTAGTTGCACGTGATCGTGCCGGCGCCGACGTTCACGTGCTCGCCGATCTCCGCGTCCCCCACGTAGGCGAGGTGCGGGACCTTGCTGCCCCGACCCACGCGGGCGTTCTTCAGCTCGACGAACGTGCCGGCCTTCGCCCCGGCCGCGAGGACCGTCCCCGGCCGGAGGCTGGCGAAGGGCCCGACGCGGGCCTCGGCACCGATGCGCGCGCCGCGCGCGACGGCGAAGGTCACCTCCGCACCGTCGCCGACCGCCGTGTCGACGAGGCGGGTCGAGGGCCCGATCCGGCAGGCGGCCCCGACGCGCGTCGCGCCCTGCAGGAACGTGAGGGGCTCCACCACGGTGTCGGCGCCGATGCGCACGTCGACGTCGACGTAGGCGGTCGTGGGGTCGACGAACGTCACGCCGTTCCCCATGTGCTCGGCGACGATCCGGCGACGCATGATGCCGACGACGTTCGCGAGGCCGTCCCGTGAGTCGAAGCCGAGCGCGCCGCCCATGTCGACCTCGACGACGGACACGCGTTCGCCGCGCGCCTGCAGGATCGGGAACACGTGGTGGAGGTAGTACTCGCGCTGCCGCGTCTCGCGCGTGATGCCCGGCAGCGCGGCGACGAGGTCGGCCCGGCGGAACGCGTAGGCGAGGGCGGCCACCTCGTCGATGGCCCGGATCTCGGGCGAGGCGTCGGTCTCCTCGGCGATCTCGACGAGCTCGCTCCCCCGGCGCACGACGCGGCCGTAGCCCCTGGGATCCGGCACGTGGGTCGCAAGGAGCGTCGCCGCCGCGTCCGTGCGACGGTGCGCGCCCACCAGGCGCCGAACGTGATCGGCCGTCACCAGCGGGTCGGCGCCGGCCAGCACCACGACCTCGTCGAACCCGTCGGTGGCGGGCTCGGCCGCCATCACCGCGTGGCCGGTCCCGAGCGGCTCGCCCTGGTCGACGAACACGACCTCCGGCGCGAGGCCCCACGAGCGGACGGCCTCCTCGATCTCCGCGCGCCCCTGCCGGACGACGATCACGATCCGCGACGGCCGCGCGCCGCGCGCCGCGCGCAGCACGTGCCAGAGCGACGGGCGGCCACAGACCTCGTGCATGACCTTCGGCCGTGCCGACCGCAGCCGCTTGCCCTGCCCGGCTGCGAGCACAACGGCCACCACGCGCCGCGCCGGCGGCCGCGTGGTCGCGGTGAGTTGGGCGGCTGGTGCACGGCGACGGCTCATCGCTCGCTCCCCGTTCGGCTCCGGGCGCCGGGACCCCTCGGCCCGGCCGCCGATGATTGTCTCAGACGGGCGGCCGAGGCTATGGTGACGGCGTCTGGGCCCTGGTCCAATCGGCAGCGACGCCGGGTTTTGGTCCCGGAGATCCGCGTTCGAGTCGCGGGGGC
>JAJYHN010000046.1 GCA_021784765.1 Actinomycetes bacterium | reverse complement strand
GCGCTCGCCGCCTCCGGGCTGGCGGCGCTGTTCGGCGGCCTGCTCGGAAGGCCGGCGAACGCCGCCGCGATCGTCGGCGCCGGGGCGGCGCTGGTGTTCCTGGCGGTCGCGATGCTCTCCCCGCTGGTCGCCCGCCCCCTCGCCCTCGGGATCGGGGCGCCGCTCGCCGGGATCACGCGGGTCACCGGCCGCCTGGGGCGCGGCAACGCCATGCGCAGCCCCCGCCGCACGGCCGCCACGGCAGCCGCGCTGATGATCGGGCTCGGCCTGGTGAGCTTCGTCAGCATCGTGGCGGCCTCGGTCAAGGCGTCGGTGAACGCGACGCTCGAGCGAACGCTCCGCGCCGACCTCATCCTCACCTCGTCGTCGTTCGCCGGCTTCAGCCCCCAGCTCGCCGCCGACCTGCGCCGGCTCCCCCAGGTGGGCGTCGTGTCGGAGGTCCGGTTCGGCCAGGCGCGGGTGGGCGGCGGCACCGTGCAGGTCGTCGGCATCGATCCGGCGACCATCGAGCGGGTCGTGGCCGTGGACGTCGCCGCCGGATCCCTGCGATCGCTCGCCGCCGGGGGGATCATGGTCGACCAGACGACGGCCGACCGCCACCGCTGGAAGGTCGGCGCCACGATCGCGACCGGCTTCGGGGCGACCGGGACGCGGTCGCTCCCGATCGTCGGGATCTACCGGCCGAACGCCCTGCTCGGCCGGTACGCGGTCTCGCTCTCGACCTTCGCGGCGAACGCCCCCGACGCCCTGGACAGCGCCGTGCTGGTCGACGCCCGCCCCGGGGTGTCCCCCGCCGCGGCCCACGCGGCCGTCGTGCGCGCCGCGCGCGCCTACCCGAACGTCACCGTGAACGATCAGGCCTCGTACCGGCGGCAGCAGGCGGCCCAGATCGACCGGCTCCTCGCCCTCATCACGGCGCTGCTCATGCTGTCGGTCGCGATCGCCTTCCTCGGCATCGTGAACACGCTCGGCCTGTCGGTGCTCGAGCGCTCCCGCGAGATCGGGCTGCTTCGGGCCGTCGGCATGACCCGCCGCCAGGTACGGGGGATGGTTCGCGCCGAGTCGATCATCGTCGCGGTGTTCGGGGCGCTGCTCGGGGTGGCCGTCGGGGTCCTCTTCGGGTGGGCCATGGTCCGGGCGATGCTCACCGAGCTCGCGATCCCCGTCGGGCAGCTCGCGCTGTACGTGGTGCTCGCGGCGGCGCTCGGGATCGTCGCGGCCGTCTGGCCGGCGCGCCGCGCGGCGCGGGTCGACATCCTGCGAGCCGTCACCACCGAGTAGACGGGGTTCGGCGGGCGGGCTACCCGGCGTGGTTGCGGACGAAGTCGCGGACGACGAACTCCCCGAGGTCCTCGTCGGAGGCCACGAAGACCCGGCCGTTCGTCGCCCGGGCGAGCCGCTCCATGAAGCGGACCAGGCCCGGGGAATCCTCGAGCATGAACACGTTCAGGGTGACGCCGGCCCTGGACAGGCGGATCGCCTCGGCAAGCGTGAGCTCGGTCGTCCGGGGCGCCGGGGGCCACGAGAACACGGCCTGCTCGCCCTCGAGGTGCGCCGTCGGCTCGCCGTCGGTCACCATGATGACCTGGCGCGTCGCCCGCGGGTGCTGCGCGAGCAGCCGGCCGGCCAGGTGGAACGCGTGCTGCATGTTGGTCCCGTAGGTCCGCTCCCACCCGGCCGAGGTCAGGTCCTCCGGCCGCATCCGCCGCGCGTAGTCGCTGAACCCGACCAGGTACAGGGCGTCGTGCGGGTAGCGCCCCTCGATCAGCGCCTGCAGCGCGAGGGCCATCCGCCGCGCCGGCATGAAGTGGCCCCGCAGCGGCATCGAGAACGAGAGGTCGAGCAGCAGCGCCGTCGCCGCCTCGGTGCGGGTCTCGGCCTCGACCAGCTCGAAGTCGTCTGGCGACAGGCGCGGGGCCGACGAGGCCCCCTCGCGCAGCAGCGCGTTGAACACCGTCCGCTGGACGGCGATCTGGCCGGCGTCCCCGAACCGCCACGGCCGCGTCTGGCCGGTCGGCTCGGCCTGCCCGCCGGGATCGCGGGCCTCGTGGGTCGCCTCCCGATCGCGGCGAAGGCGCTCGAACACGCGAACGAGCGCGCGCTCCCCGAGCTTGCGGGCGCCCCGCGGCGTCACCTGCAGCCGGCCGCCGGCCCGGGTCACCAGGCCCGCCCGCTCGAGCGCCCGCTCGATCTCCCTCAGGCGGCGCACGTCGTGGACGGCCTCCTCCCCGAGCGCTCGGCGCAGGCGCTCCTCGTCGACGTCCTCCAGCGAGGCGCCCGAGTACTCGGCGGCCATGGCGCGGTCGAGCTCCTCGTAGTCGGAGAGCCGCTCCAGCGCGTCGACCGTCGCCTGCATGGAGGCCTCGCCCTCCCCGCCGGCATGCGCCGGCTCGTCCCAGGGGAGGTCCGGGAACATGCCCGCGAGCGACCGCGACAGCCGGTCGACCTGGAACTGCAGGTCCATGTCGGCGAGCGCCTGCTCGGCGAGCGCGGCGAGCGCGGCACGCTGTTCCGGCGACATCGACCCGAGCAGCCGCGACATCGCCGCCATGCGCCGGGCCATGCCCTCGAGGAGCTCGTCCAGCCTGCGCGGGCCGTCGGGGAACAGGTCCCCGTAGCGGCGCATGAACCCCTCGAAGTCGATCTCCTCGCCTCGCTCGCGGGCCTCGACCATGTCGTTCAGCTCGGCCAGCATGTCCTTCGCGCGCTGGAGGTTCTCCCCCGTCATCGACCGCAGCCCCTGCGAGAGGTTCCGGAAGTACGAGCCCATCACCTGCTCGCGGAGCCACGCCAGCAGTTCGTCGAACCTCCGCTGCGCCTCGGGGTCGGCGAACCGGTAGTTGCGGAGCTCGGCGATCTGCCCCGCCGGGTCGGGAGGCAGCGAGTCCAGGAACTGCTCGGCGAGGCGGGCGCCCTCCTCGGCGCGAAACGAGAGCGTCCGGCGCTCGGTCTCGAGGATCTCCTCGAGCCGCTCGCGAACCTCGGCGAGCGGCCCCCCGAGGTTCAACCGCGACCGCTCGCGCCGGGCGGCCTCCCGGACGCGCCGGCCCAGCGCGTCGAGGCCGGGCAGGCGTCCCTGCATCCCGCGCCGCAGCAGCCGCCGGAGCGCGCGCTCGGCCCCCTCCCCGCCCAGCAGATCGTCGGACATCGCGTCGAGCAGCTCCGCGGCCGAGAGGTCGGAGCCGAGGGGATCCTGCGTGCCGTCCCACCGCGAGTAGCGCGCGCGCACCCCTCGAGCCTACCCGCGGTCGGGCGATCGCGCGGGTGGGGGCGCGGGAGGGCCGGGGCGATCGGGATCTCGGTGTATACGTTCTCAGCATGGCTCGGGCCCGGTCGGCCGCGTGGATCAGCCCGGTCTTCTTGGTGGCCACGTTGCTGGCTGGCTGCGCGGGGCATGCGGGGGGCCAGCGCGGTTCACCCTCCGGGGCAATACCTCTCCCAACCTCGTCGTGGACGCCCGGGGCCATCGCCCAGACGGCCATGGCCAGGGGCACGGTCGAGGGATCAGCGAATGTCGACGGCGGATGTGTGTGGTTGGGGGACGAACGGGCAACGCGAACCCGTCGTGTGGCCGGCGGGAACCAGGCCCTGCATGTTCGGGCACGCCGAGGCCTTCTTCGTGCAAGGCGTGGTCAAGGTCATCGGATCGAGCTGGGCGCCTCTGGTCGGCCCCCGGTTTCGGATCCACCCTCTACGAGAGCGCTGCCTCGGGTTGAGGCTGTTCGGCCCAGGGGTTGCATTGTCACAAGGTAAGACGCAGACTTGACCCACTTCGAGGTGGGATCGCTGCGGGGAGGAGCCACATGCCGGATCGTCAGGTTCCATCGTCGAACCGCACGGCGCCCGCCTTCGGGCGTCATCCCGGCGGGATGACGGGCCCGAACGGGAACCTCGCATAGGAGCCCGCATGGGCAGGCTCGCCTGGTCTCAGCTGCGCTTCCGGACCGGCCGGCTGGTCGCGCTGCTGGCCGGGATGCTCGTGGCCACGACGGCGTTCACCGTGCTGACCGCCGCCTCGCGGACCGCCCAGCTGCGCACGACGGGCACGGTGACGGCGCACTTCGTGCCGGCTTACGAGATCCTGGTCCGGCCGAGGGGGTCACGGACGAGGCTGGAGGCGCGAACCGGTACCGTGCAGCCGGGCTTCCTTTCAGGGATCTTCGGCGGCATCTCCATCGCCCAATACCACCGGATCGAGCGGATCCCCGGCGTCCAGGTGGCCGCGCCGATCGCGATGGTCGGCTTCACGCTGGTCCAGGCAACGCTGCGCTTCCCCGTGCCCGCCGCCGACTACGCCAAGCCCGGTCGCCAGCTCTACCGGATCGACACCACCTGGGTAAGCGACGGTGCCACGTCTCGCGTCACCCAGCCGCCCTCCTACCTGTACGTCACCCCCCATCCCCTCCGGTTCCGCCTCTCGACCGCGGGAAACAGAGTTGAGATCCTGCGCGGCCACCGCAGCGCGGCGGTGTGCCCGTCACTCGGCGCGCCGCCCGAGGCCGATCCGTTCGGCATCCAAGCGCAGTCCAGCGTCTCCTGCTGGTCCAAGCTGGACGGGCAGGGCAGCGGCCTGCCCGGAGCGGCGGGGAGCGGGCCGGCGTATCGCGGCCGGGCGTTCTTCTCCGTGACCTGGAAGGTGCCCGTCCTCATCGCGGCGATCGACCCGGTGGCCGAGGCAAAGCTGGACGGGCTGAACCGCGCCGTGGTCTCGGGCAGCTACCTGTCCGAGAACGGGCGTGCCCGGGATACCTCCGGCGGCCTGGCCGCCTTCCCCGTGCTGGCCGCCTCGACCAGCGGCATGGGCGAGGAAGCCGTGAGCCGGCTCGAGCTGCTCGCGCCGCCCTCTGCGCCGCCGGCGATGAACGTGAAGTGGATGACCGCACAGGCCGCGGCACCCGGCCGCACCCTGGTCACGGTCCGAACCACTGCCGGGCAGGCATACCGGCAGCTGCTCGGCGAGCTGGGAAACAGCTCCGGCGGCCTCACTCCCGCCTGGGCGGTCTGGGGCTACTGGACGGTCGGCCCGACGAGCTATCGACGGACCTCCGCAGGGGCGGTCATCCCGCTGCCGGTGCACAACCCCCCGTCGTCCTGGTACACGGGAGGCATCGAGTCCGCGCCCGTGGACAGCGAGGGCAACCAGTACCGCGCGGTCGTGGTGCATGCGCCCCGCATCGACCTGACCAAGCCGCATGCAGGGGTTCCCGGATCATGGCACGAGGCCATTCCCCGGCTGGTCGGCGTCTTCGACCCGAGCAAGGTGGCGACGTTCGACCCGCTGTCGCAGGTGCCCCTCGGCATCTACCAGCCGGTCGCGACGGTGCCGGCCACCGCTGCCGGCCGCCGGGCGCTGCACGGGGGCGACCTGCTGCCGAACCAGAACCTGGGCGGCTTCGTCGGCCAGCCCGTCGACCTGATCACCACGCTCTCCGCGCTGCCGGCCCTGGAGAACGGCTACTACGGCGCGAACCTGCCGGCGGCCGACCCGATCAGCACCATCCGGGTGCGGGTCGCGGGCGTAACCGGTCCGAACCCCCTGTCGTTGGAGCGCATTCGCGAGGTCGCACAGCAGATCGAGCTGCGCACGCACCTCGACGTCGACATCGTGGCCGGCTCCTCCCCCGCGCTCACCACCATCGATCTTCCGGTCGGGAAGTTCGGCAGGCCGGCCCTGACCCTGACGCAGAGCTGGGTGAGGAAGGGCGTGGCGATCGCGATCCTGACCGCGATCGACAGGAGCAGCCTGGTCCTGTTCTCACTCATCCTGGTGGTCTGCGTGCTGTTCGTCGCCAACTCCGCCGCGGTGGCGGTCCGTGGCCGCCGCCGCGAGCTCGGGGTGCTCGCCTGCCTGGGCTGGACCCGGCCGAGGCTGTTCGCCGCCGTCCTCGGGGAGCTGGTCGGGGTCGGCCTCGCCGCCGGGGCGCTCGGGGCGGTCGCGGCCCTGCCGCTCTCGGCGGCACTCGGCCTGCACGCCTCGGCGGCGCGGGCGGCCCTCGCGGTGCCTGTCGCCGTCGCGGTGGCGGTCCTGGCTGGACTGCTGCCGGCCTGGCTCGCCGCCCGCGCCCAGCCGCTGGCCTCGGTCCAGCCCCCGGTACGGCCCGTGCGACGAGCGCGCCAGGCGGGGGGCATCACCGAGCTCGCCACGATCAACGTCGTGCGCGTTCCGGGCCGGTCCCTGGCCGGGGCGATCGGACTGGCCGTCGGCATCGCCGCCCTGACGGTGCTGACGGCGCTGACGTTCGCGTTCCGCGGGGTGGTCGTCGGCACGCTGCTCGGCGACGCGGTGGCGGTCCAGGTTCGCGGCGTGGACTACGTCGCGGTTGCCGTGACCGTCGCCCTCGGTGTGCTGGCGGTCGCCGACGTGGTGTTCCTCAACATCCGCGAGCGTGCCGGCGAGCTCGCAGCGCTGTGCGCGCTCGGCTGGCGCGGCCGGACGCTGCGCCGCCTCGTCGTGACCGAAGGCGCCATCGTCGGTCTGGCCGGGTCGCTCGCCGGAGCGGCGCTTGGTCTGGCCGGATCCGCGACATTCGCCGGCACGCTGCCCGCAGCGCTGTGGGGGGTGGCCGCCGCCGCCGCCGCGACGGGAACGATCGTCACGGCGATTGTCGCGCTGCTGCCCGCCCAGGCTCTGCACCGCCTTCCCGTCGCCCAGCTTCTGGCCGAAGAGTAGGTTCCGGCGCGCGAGAATGGGGCGGAGCGGAACACCAACTGGGCGTCCGCCTCCCTGCCGTCACGGCCCCGGCTGCAGCCGGGAGATCTCCTCCAGGACCCGCTCGGGGGCCCGTCCCTTCGGGACCGGGGCGTCGTCGGTCACCCTCCCGTCGCGAAGCCGCACGATCCGATCGCAGCGGGAGGCGACCACCAGGTCGTGGGTGGCGACGAGCACGGTCATGCCTCGGGCCTCGCGGAGCTCGAGCAGGAGCTGGACGATCCCCGCCCCGGTGGCGGAGTCGAGGTTGCCGGTCGGCTCGTCGGCAAGGAGCAGTCCCGGCGCCCCGATCAGGGCCCGTGCGATCGCGACCCGCTGCTGCTCGCCCCCGGAGATCCCCGAAGGGAGCGATCGTTCCTTGCCCGTGAGCCCGACCGCGGCGAGCAGCTCGCGGGCCCGTTCGTGCTTGTCGTAGCCCGTGCGGTAGGGAAGAACCGGTGCGGCCACGTTGTCCTCGACCGTGAGGGCAGGGAGCAGGTGGAAGCGCTGGAAGACGAAGCCGATTCGCTGCCGGTAGGCTGGGAGCTCCCGGGAAGAGAGGGCGCTCACCTCGGTCTCGCCCACTCGGATCGTGCCCTCATCCGCCCGGTCCATCGCCCCGACCAGGTGCAGGAGCGTGGACTTCCCAGAGCCCGAGGGTCCCATGACCGCCAGAACCTCGCCGGCCTCGGCGGCAAGGCTCAGGTCGTCCAGGGCCGTCACCTGCCCCTCGCCGGTCGCGTAGCGCTTGGTCACCCCAGACAGCTCGATCGCGTATCCCATGGCTACTCCTCTGCCCGCACCGAGGGCGGGCTCGTGCGTCGATGCAGAGCCGGGACGAGCGAGGCGGGACCCGAACGGCCGACCGCGCGGGCCACCACGATGGCCCGAGCATGATCCGGGCGGGCCAGTCGCGTCCTTGCATTGCAACAATGTAATACCATGCTTGGCGCAGGACGAGCGAGCGGGAGGGAGTCCCGATGCCGATCCACCACGCGGTCCTCGGGCTGCTGGCCGAGGGCGAAAGCTACGGCTACGAGCTGAAGGCGACCTTCGAGCAGGCGATCGGGCCACAGTGGGGCGAGCTCAACATCGGTCACCTCTACCAGGTACTCGAACGCCTCGTTCGAGACGGCATGGTCACCAAGCGCACGGTCCCGCAGCACGACCGCCCCGACCGGGTCGTCTACCGCCTCACCGCCGGGAGCCGGGACGAGCTCGACCGCTGGCTCGCCGAGCCCTCGATCCGCCAGGGCGGCTACCGCGACGACTTCTTCCTGAAGCTCGTTGCCGCCGCGAGGCTCGGGCGGGACCGGCTGGAGGAGGTGTTGCGCACGCAGCGCCGAGCCTACCTCGGCGAGCTTGCTTCCCTGGCCGAGCTCCGCGCAAGGGCCGGCCCCGACCCGCTCGTGGATCTGCTGATCGAGGCCGCGATCCTGCACACCGAGGCCAACCTGAAGGTGGTCGAGCGGGCCGAGGAACGTTCGGCCGTCGTCACGGCAGGCGAACAGAAGCGACGGCGGGCAATCGAGGACACGCGCAAGGCGGCCGGGCAACCCTGAGTCTTGAGACAGGAGGCGTGCCAGTGGGGGCCGTGCGGCTGCGGGGGGTCGGCCTGGCAGCGGCAGGAGGGCCTGGCGCAGCGGGTGTGGCGGCGGATGACGCTGCCCGGGGAGATCAGCCCGATCTCGGTGACCTGGCGGGCCAGTTCGCGGTAGCGACGCTGCCGGTCGGCGGCCTCATAGGAGTCCACCTCGCCCTGGGCGCCCCAGA
>JAJYHN010000212.1 GCA_021784765.1 Actinomycetes bacterium | reverse complement strand
CTCGGCGAGGGCGACACGCTCGGTGACGGTGACGGCGAGACGCTCGGCGACACGCTCGGGCTCGGCGAGATGCTCGGCGAGGGTGACGTGTCGAGGGCACCGCTCGGAAGGTGGAGCCCGACGTTCGAGAACAGAGAGGCCGCCACGTTCTGCATGCCGCCCGGCAGCCCGCCGGCGAACGCGAGGCCGGTGCCCGCCAGGAGGAAGCCGGTCACGGCGGCCGTCACCAGCCGCAGGCGGAAGCGCGGCGCGCGGTGGCGCCCGCCGGCGGCGCCCGCCGCTCCGGCGACGGGGTCGCCGGCTGCATGGCGGCGGATCCGGGAGGTCATTGCGGTGATCGTGTCCTCGTCGCGCGGGTCGAAGGTGCGGTCGTCGGCCATGGCTCGGTCCTCCGTCGCCGCCGCCCGAAGCGTCTCGGCCACCCGGGCGAGTCCCGGAGGGGCGTCGTCGGGGTGCAGGGACCCGGACAGGAGCGCGTCGGCCGTGCGGTCGTCGATCCGTGGGCGGAACATCTCGCCCTCAACATCGCGCGGGACCCTCATCGCGTTACGGCCTCCCCCGAATCCCTGTCGAGCTCACGGGCAAGGCGCAGCAGCGCCCGGTGCGACAGGGCGCGCACGGCCCCGGGTCGCTTCCCGACGATCGCCGCGGCCTCCGCTGCCCCGAATCCGCCGATGACCCGCAGCAGGACGACCTCGGCCTGGTCGGGGGGCAGCGCGGCGATGCGCGCCATCGCCTCGGCCGAACCGAGGTTCCCCATCGCCTCGGCCTCGACGTCGCCCGCCGGCAGGTGCGCGTCGAGGACCTCGTGCGGGGCGGTCACCGTCCGCCGACGGGCCGCCCGCCGTCGCGCGTCGACCAGGCGTCGTCGCGCGATCGTGAACGCCCACCGGCGGAAGTCCTGCTCGCCGCCGGAGAAGCGGTGAAGACCCTCGGCCATGTCGAGCCACGCGTCGGCCGCGAGGTCCTCCGCGTCGTTCGGCTCCTGGGCGCGCAGGAATCGCAGGACCGACGGGTGAAGGTCCCGGTACAGGGCGGCCACCGCCCACTGCTCGCCGTCGCGGGCCGCGGCGAGGACCTGGTCGAACCGGCTGTCGAGCGCCATGGTGTCGCGGGGGGTATCGGCAGCTGGGGCCGACGAAGTGAGGCCCGAGCCTACGACCCCTTGGCAAGCTCGTCACCGAACCGGTCCCGCAGGGCGGACTTCAGGAACTTCCCGGCCGCGGTCCTCGGGATCTCGTCGACGAACACGAAGGCGTCGGGGATCCAGAACTTCGCGAACTTCGGCTCGAGGTAGCCGCGCAGATCGTCGGCCGTCGCCGACGCGCCCTCCTTCAGCACGACGATCGCGAGAGGGCGCTCGTCCCACTTCGGGTCGCGGGCCGCGATCACGGCCGCCTCGCGCACGGCCGCGTGTCCCATCAGCGCGTTCTCGAGGTCCACCGAGCTGATCCACTCGCCGCCGGACTTGATGAGGTCCTTCACCCGGTCGGTGATCTTCACGTAGCCGTCGGCGTCGATCGTCGCGACGTCCCCGGTGCGGAACCAACCGTCCGGGCTCCACTTGTCGGCGAGGTCGGGCGTCTCGAAGTAGCTCGCCGCGACCCAGGGCCCGCGAACCTCGAGCTCGCCCATCGTCTCGCCGTCCCACGGCGCCTCGCCGGCTGGCCCCATCACGCGGGCGTCGACGAACGCCGAGGGGAGTCCCTGCTTGGCCCGGATCGCGTAGCGCTCGTCCTCGGGGAGGTCCAGGAGGGCCCGTTTCAGCGACGACACCGTTCCGAGGGGGGTCGTCTCGGTCATGCCCCAGGCGTGGATCAGGTTCAGGCCGTGGCGGTCGAAGGCGCGGATGAGCGACTCGGGCGCGGCCGACCCCCCGACGATCATGTTGATGGGCTCGAGCTTCCAGCGGTCTGGCTCGCGCTCGAGGGCCTCGAGGATGCCCATCCAGATCGTCGGCACGCCGGCGCTGATCGTGACGTCCTCCTGCTCGTAGAGGCCGAGCAGGCTCTCGGCGTCGAGCCGCGGCCCGGGGAAGACCTGCGTGCAGCCGACGAGCGTGCCGGTGAACGGCAGTCCCCACGCGTTGACGTGGAACATGGGCACGACCGGGCAGAGGACGTCGCCCTGTCCGATCCCGAGGCCGCTCTTGGTCGCGGACATCAGCGAGTGCAGGACGATCGCGCGGTGCGAGTAGAGCACCCCCTTGGGACGGCCGGTGGTGCCCGACGTGTAGCACATGCCGACGGCCTCGTTCTCGTCGAACCGGGGGATCGCGATCTCGTCGGCCTCCGGCGCGATCAGCTCCTCGTAGTCGAGCGTCCCTTCGGGCGCCGCGTCTCCATGCGACCAGACGACGACGTGCTCGAACGGCGCGCGATCGCGGAACCGCTCGAGGGCCGGCAGCAGCACGTCGTCGACGAGCAGCACGCGGTCGCGGGCGTGGGTCGCGATGTAGGCAAGGTCGTCGGGATGCAGCCGGGGATTCAGTGTGTGGAACACCGCGCCGGCGAGCGGGACACCGAAGTACGCCTCGAGGTGGCGGTGGTGGTTCCAGGCCAGCGTCGCCACGCGGTCGCCGCGCTCGATGCCGAGCCGCCGGAGCGCCCCGGCCAGCCGGTGCGCGCGCCGCCGCACCTCGCCGTAGGTGGTCCGGGAGATCGAGCCGTCGGGGAGGCGGCTCGCGAGCGGCACGGTGGGGAACAGGCGACCGGCTCGCTCGATCAGGTGGTCGACGGTGAGAGGGTAGTCCATCATCAGGCCGTCCATCGGACCTCCTTTCGGCTGGCCGCCGATCGCGGCCCGAGGGCCGCAGGGTAGCACCGAGGAGGGTCGCGGGGGGAGCCGCCGAACGAGCGGGTCGCCTCGGACGGGTCCGGCGCTTCCCCCTCGGGGCTCACGCCCCGGCGACGGGCACGAGCTCGGCGATCGCGCAGGTCGTGCGCCAGCGCTCGATACGGTCGAGGGGGGAGCCGACGCGGGAGCGGCGGCGGTCGGCCAGGATCTTGGCCGCCTCCTCCCACTCCTCGCCCTCGAGCACGCGGACCGACGCGCGGAACCGCCGCAGCGCCGTGTCGCGCCCCTTCCGGCGCGTCACGACCAGGACGCGCTCCGCGCCCGGAATGCCCGGCACCGCCTGCTCGTCGGGCCCGCGCCGAAGTGACGACAGGACGAGCACCCGGCCGTTCTTGTACGCGAACCACGCAGGGACGGTGTGCGACCGTCCGTCACGATCCTGCTCGAGCCCGACGAAGATGACGTCCGAGCGCTTCAGGCCCTCCTCGTAGGGAGCCATGGGGTTCGGCGCCGCTCCCTGCAGCGCCACGGAGAACGGGATCTCCGCGGCGACCTTGCCCTCCAGCAAGAAGGCCGCGAGGTGGTTGCCGAGCTCAGGAAACACGGCATCCTCGACGACGGTCTCGAGGTGCACCAGCGAGCCGTCCACGGGTAGGAAGGTGGAGATGGCGCCCGTCAGGTGGACCCGCTCGCCCGAGGGGCCGATCAGCGCGACCTCGTCGATGACCATGGCGCCGGTCGGGGCGACCTCCGCGGAGCCCCGCCAGTCGCGCACGATCGCGAACGGCATCGAGAGCGCGCCCGGCGCCGCGGTGTAGACGGTGGCCTTCGCGCGGTCGCCCTCGGCGGCCCGCACGCGTACGTCCAGGACGTTCCCGAAGACGAGCTCCGCGTAGGGCACGGGCGCGAGGATAGTCCAATCGCCGTTGCGGCGGCCCGGAGCATGGACCGCCCCGGGACCAGCGGATCTCAGGCCGTTCGCGCGAGCCAGAGGCGGGGCTCCTCCAGCTCGGGCATCGAGGGCATGGCCTCGGACGAGTCCCACATCCGGACGAGCGTCGCCTCGCCGGCCGACTCGGCGACCGTCTCGCAGAACGCACGGCCGAGGCGGTGGTGCTCGTCGCTGATCTCCAGGCCGAACAGGTCGGCCAGCGCCTGCTCGCTGTGCCGGCCCTCGCGATGGCGGAGCAGCGCCTCTCGGATCTGGGCATGGCTCCGGAGCATCCTGTCGGCCAGCGCCTCGGTGACGTGGTCGCCGTAGCCCTCGGCCGCCGCGACGAAGGCCCGCAGCCGGGCGATCCGCAGGCGCTGCTCGTCCGTGCCGGCCTCGCCGAGGAGGTTCCCGACCCGGCGCAGCGCCTCCTGCATGGACTCCGGGTTCGAGGGGTCCACCGCCTCGATCGTCTGCTGCAGGCCCGCGAGGTCGATCTCCGCGTGCTCGGCGAGGTCGCGAACCAGGCCGACCACGTGTCCCCGGACCCAGGGCCGGGCGAAGGAGAGCCGGTGGGTCACCTCGTGCAGCGCGAGCCATCCGCGCAGCTCGACCGTGGGCAGGCTCCAGTCCCGCTCGAACGGGGCGATGTTCGGCAGCACGAACAGCAGGGTGCTTCCGGGCCGGGGCACGGCGAGGTCGTACTGGGTGAAGACGCGCTGGCCGAGCGTGCCGAGCACCGTCCCAACCTGCACGCCCATCAGCAGCGGCCCGATCGCCGACAGCAGCTGTCCGGCCATGGCCCCGCCCGGCGGGCCGCCGGCCGCCTCGCCGCCCTCCGGGAGCGGCCCGAACCCCGGGAGCGGCCCGAACCCCGGGGGCGCGAACCCCGGCGGGAGCCCCGGCAGGCCGAGCCCCCCTGCACCGCCGGCCAGCTCGCCCATCGCGGCCTGGAGCCGCGCGGCGATGGGATCGATCAGGTCGGCGAGCCCGCGGATGCTCTCCTCGACCCACTGCGCGCGGCGAACGGCCCGCACCTCGACCACCTCGGGCGCCGACGGCAGCCCGGTGAGGTCGGCCACGGCGAGCTCCGCGGCCCGGACGGTCTCCGCCAGCGTTCGGCGATCGTCCTCGGAGGGTGCCGGGTCGGGCCGGCCGAAGTCGGCGGTCGCGATCCCGACCTGTCGCGCGAGCTCCCAGTTCACGGGACCGCCCGACGCCCGCAGGACCCGCTGGATCTCGCGGAAGAGGGGAACCTCGCCGAACACGTCCCCGCCGGGGACGTCGTCGGGACCGGACGCGCCTGCCTGGCTCACCTCGTCATTCTAGGGGCCGCGTTGGGGGCCACGGGATCGCAACAGGTCCGCCGGTAGAATCGACGCGTGCGGGACCGCCTGCTCGTCCGTCTCACGTCCGAGCCCCTCGACCCCGCCGAGGCGCTCGCGTTCGTCGCCGACCCCGGCGCCGGGGGCGCCGTGCTGTTCGCGGGGACCGTCCGGGACCACTCGGAGGCCGGCGCGGTGACCGGCCTCTCCTACGAGGCCTGGGAGGAACGGGCGGAGGGCGTCATGGCGGGGATCGGGGCGGAGCTGTTCGAACGCTGGCCCCTTCGCGCGGTCGTCCTGCTGCACCGATTCGGGGATCTCGCCCTCGGTGAGACCTCGGTCCTCGTGTGCTGCTCCTCGGCGCACCGCGCGGAGGCCTTCGAGGCCGCCCGGCACGGCATCGAGCGCATCAAGCAGGAGGTCCCGATCTGGAAGAAGGAGCATCTCGCCGCCGGCGAGGCCCGCTGGGTGATGGGCTCGTGAGGCGCAGCGGGACGGACGGGGCCGGAGGCGGCGCGTGAGCGGCCGCGACCTCGCCATCGACCTCGGGTCCGTGAACGTCCTCGTCTACCAGCAGGGTCGCGGCATCGTGCTCAACGAGCCGACGGTGGTGGCGATGCACTCGCGCTCGGGACAGGTCGTCGCGGTCGGCAACGACGCCTGGCACCAGATCTCCCAGAGCCCGGGGAACCTCGTGCCGGTCCGGCCGATCCCCCGCGGGGTCATCACGGACTTCGAGCTGACCCGCGAGATGCTCCGCCTCGTCCTTCGGAAGGTCGGCGCCAATGCACGGCTGCAGCGGCCACGGGCCGTGGTGGTCGTCCCCGCCTCGATCACGAAGGTGGAGCGCAAGGCCGTGGAGGATGCGGTCTCGCAGGCCGGGGCGCGGTCGGTGATGCTCGTGGAGGAGCCACTCGCCGCCGCCGTGGGGGCCGGCCTGCCGATCCACGAGCCGATCGGGAACCTGGTCGTCGATGTGGGGGGCGGCTCGACCGAGGCCGGCGTCGTCGCGATGGGTGGCCTCGTGAATCACACCTCGGCCCAGGTCGGGGGATCGGACATGGATGCCGCGATCCAGCGCCTGCTGCGGTCGCGCTACGGCGTGACGATCGGCGACGTCACCGCCGAGCGCATCAAGATCGCGATGGGATCGGCCTACCCGGCCGCCGACGCGACGCCCGTGCGCGTGCGCGGGCGCGAGGTGACGACCGGCGTCCCTCGCATCGTGACGATCGCGCCCGGCGAGGTCCGCGAGGCGCTCGGCGACACCGTGCAGGCCGTCGTCGACGTGGCCAAGCGCGCGCTGTCGGAGAGCCCGCCGGAGCTCGCCCACGACGTGCTGGAACGTGGGATCTTCCTGACGGGCGGCGGAGGCCTGCTTCGCGGCCTCGAGATGCGGCTCTCCCAGGAGTGCGAGGTCCCCGTCCACCTCACCGAGCAGCCGCTGCAGACGGTCGCGCTGGGGGCCGGCCGCCTGCTCGAGTTCCTCCCCGACTACCGCTCGGCCTTCGTCGCCGCGAGGAAGTGGGGCTAGCGTGACCTTCTCGATCGTCGCCTGCGACCTCGCCCGCGGAGACTGGGGGGTGGCCGTTGCGTCGAGGTTCCCGGCGGTCGGCAGCGTCGTCCCGTGGGCGCGCGCCGGCGTCGGCGCGGTCGCGACCCAGTCCTACGCGAACACCGACTACGGCCTGGGCGGCCTCGACCTGCTGGCATCCGGGTGCACGGCGGAGGAGGCACTCCACGATCTGGTCGCCGCCGACGAGGGCCGCGCCCAGCGCCAGGCCGGGATCGTCGACGCGGCCGGGCGGGCGGCGACGTTCTCCGGTGGGGAATGCATGCCCTGGGCCGGCGGTGTCGCCGAGGACGGGTTCGCCTGTCAAGGGAACATCCTGACCGGCCCGCAGGTCGTCGAGGCCATGGCCGAGGCCTTCCGCTCGGCCAGCGGGGAGCTGGTCGATCGCCTGGTCGCCGGCCTCGCGGCCGGGGACGCGGCCGGCGGGGATCGGCGTGGGCGGCAATCGGCCGCGCTGCTCGTGGTCCGGGCCGCCGGCGGCTACGGGGGCCGGAACGACCGGTACATCGACCTGCGCGTGGACGACCACCCCGACGCCACGAACGAGCTGCTGCGGGTCTTCCGCGTGTTCGACGAGCAGTACCTGATCCGGAGCGACGAGGTGCTGCCGGCGACCCCCGAGCTCGTGGAGGAGGTGCAGGCGGCCCTGACGACGCTCGGGCTGCTGCACGAGGGCGAGGCCTCCAGGTCCCTGGACGGGTCCACGCGCGCCGCCGTCGAGGAGTTCGCCGGCAGGTACAACCTCGAGGGGAAGGTCGACTGGTCGTCCGGTGGCGTGTACCGCTCGCTGGTCGCCGAGCTTCGCGAGGCGGCGGCCGTCCACGCGGGTGAGTGAGGTCCTCCCGCTCCCGCCGCCGCCCCGGCCCCGCCGGCGACGGCGCCGGGCGTTCCTCGCCCTGGTGCCGCTCGTGGTGGCGGCCGTGGTGCTCGGCGTCGTCAGGGTCCCCTACTACGTGATCGGGCCGGGCCCGACCGAGAACGTGATGCCGCTGATCAAGGTGGCCGGCCACCCGACCTTTCCGCCGAAGGGCAAGCTGCTGCTCGTCACCGTCGACCTCGGGCCGGCGACCGCCTACCAGGCCCTGGCGGCGTGGCTGAGCCCCGACGAGCAGGTCGTGCCCTCGAGCGAGATCCTCTCGCCCGGCCAGACCCCGCAGCAGCAGGTCCAGCAGTCCTTCTCGCAGATGGATCAGAGCAAGATCGACGCGACGATGGTGGCGCTCGGGGCGACGGTCGGCTACCCACGGCGCCACGGTCCCGGCGCCTTGGTCGAGTCCACGTACCCGGGGACGCCTGCGGGCGGCGCGCTCGCCCCCGGCGACGTCGTCACGGCGATCGACGGGACCGCGATCGGGAGCGCCGACCAGGCGCTCGGGATCATCGAGCGCGCGGCCGGCGGCCCGGCGCTGCGGTTCACCGTGCGCCGCGGCCGGCGCGTCGTCACGCTGCGCATCACCCCGCAGGCCGGTGCGCTGGTGGAGGGCACCTACGCGGGACTCCCCGCGTCCCGCGTGCTCCGCGCCGGCGACGTGATCACCGCCGTCGACGGCCGGGCCGTCGAGACGCTGACCTACCTCGCCGACGCGATCCGCCGTGCCGGGTACGGCGGCACCGTCCGGCTCACGGTCCTGCGGGGCTCCCGCACCCTCCATGTCTCCGTGCGGACCGCCCGCGATCCGAGCGTTCCCTACCCGGTGATCGGCGTCGCGCTCGCCGACCGCTTCGGCGCGAACCTCGTCCCGAACTTTCCCTTCACGGTCAGCATCTCGAGCGGCGACATCGGCGGCCCGTCGGCCGGCCTGATGTGGACGCTCGGGCTCATCGACCTGCTCTCCTCGGGAGACCTCGCCCACGGACGGACCATCGCCGGGACCGGCGAGATCCAGCCCGACGGCACGATCCTGCCGATCGGGGG
>JAJYHN010000076.1 GCA_021784765.1 Actinomycetes bacterium | reverse complement strand
CCCTCTGACTTCTAGCCTAGCCGACGTAGCAACGACAGCTCGCTCAGCCGGGGGTCCCGTCTCTCGGTGCCTCGGTGTGGAAGGATCGAGCGGCCTGGGGGCTCAGCAGCAGGCCCACCACCGCGACCGCTGTCACGGCGAGGGTGACTGCGAGGACGACCAGGGGTCCCTTGCCCGGCGCGAGGAGCAGGCCGAGAACCACGATTCCCTCCAGGACGAAGGCCCCGCCCCGCGCCCAGGGGCGGGTTCGTGCGACCTCGAACGCGAGCACCAGGGCAGTCAGGGCGATCGCCACCTCGAGCGTCGGGCGGACGGTCGCGAGCACGTGATGATGCCGCACGCTCCCGCCGCCGAGTCGGAGGCGAAGGCCCTGTCCTCGCCCAGGGCCGGTGATCGCCCTGCCGGCCATGACCAGACCGGCGGCCCCCTGAAGGGTCAGCAGGATCGTGGCGAGCACCAGCACCACCGGCTGGCCCTCGGACCGATGCGGCGCGCGAGACACCTCCATCGCTCGTCCTCCTCCGTTCCCCTCGTTCGTCACTCCCCGGCGCCCCCCGCGCGTTCCTACTCGCGGCGGAGGGCGTCCATCGGCGTCAGCCGGGCCGCACGGGCGGCGGGATAGAAGCCGAACACGAGCCCGACACCCACCGACACCACCGCGGCGAGCAGCACCGAGCCCCCCGAGACCGCCGGCGCGATCCGCCCGGCGATCCGGCCGAGGGCCATGGACGCGAGGTAGCCGGTCAGGATGCCGGCCGCGCCCCCGAGCACCGACAGGACCGTTGCCTCGATCAGGAACTGTGCGAGCAGGTCGGATCGCCGTGCACCGACCGCCCTGCGGATGCCGATCTCGCGCGTGCGCTCGGTGACCGTGACCAGCATGATGTTCATGACCCCGATCCCCCCGACCAGCAGCGAGATCGCCGCGACCGCCCCGAGCAGCAGGGTGAGGGTGCCGGTCACGGACGTCGCGGCGTTCAGGACGTTCTGCTGGGTGAGGATCTGGAAGTCGGCCTGCGCGGGGCTCGAGAGGTGGTGCTGGTCGAGCAGGATCGCCCCCACCTCCGACTCCGCGTAGGGGATGCTGCCGGCCGAGGTCGCCTGCACGTAGATGTTCTGGACGTGCCCGCTGTGGCCGAGCACGTAGTCCTGGGCCGCGGTGAGCGGCACCTCCACGAGGTCGTCCTCGTTGACGCGGCCCGCGGCGCCCTTCGGAGCGAAGACCCCGACGACCGTGAATGGGGTGCCGTCGATGGAGATCGGCTGCCCGACCGGCGTGACCGAGCCGAACAGGTTCTGGGCCACGGTCTGCCCGAGGACCGCCACCCGCGCGGCCCCGTTCACCTCCGCCCACGTGAACATCCGCCCGGCCGCCAGGTGATAGTCACGCATCGAGGCGAGCGGTGGCCAGCCGCCCTGGAGCGTCGTCGTCCAGTTGCGGCTGCCTGCCGTCGCGGTGACCGTGCCACTGACCTCCGGCGACACGGCCCGGACGTCCGGGTCGAGCGGACCCGGACGCAGGGCCTGCGCGTTGGCGACCGTGAGGGTGTTCGCGCTGCCGAGCCCCAGCCTGATGCCTCCGGAGGACGCCGAGCCCGGGAACACGATCAGGAGGTTGGTCCCGAGCCCCTGGATCGATCGGGCCACCTGGAGGCGAGCGCCGTTCCCCACGGCCACGAGGACGATGACGGCGGCGACACCGATGAGCACCCCGAGCATGGTGAGCCCCGAGCGGAGGGCGTGCCGCCTGATCACTCGAAGCGCGATGCGAAGGGCCTCGACCGGGGTCATCGGATCCCGGACTCCGCGCCGGACGCAGCCCGGTTCGCGCCCGCGGCTTCCCGGGGCGCGCTCGGCCCCGCCTGTGTCACGAGCCCGTCACGGATCCGGATGATCCGCGACGCGTGACCGGCCACGTCGGGGTCGTGCGTGATCAGCACGATCGTCTTGCCTGCGCCATGGAGGCCCTCCAGCAGGCGCAGGACCTCCCCGCTCGAGACCGAATCGAGGTTTCCGGTGGGCTCGTCGGCGAGGAGGATGTCGGGCTCGTTCACCAGCGCGCGGGCGATCGCCACCCGCTGCTGCTGTCCTCCGGAGAGTTCGGCCGGCAGGTGCGTGGCGCGGTCGGCCACCCCCACCGCCCGCAGCGCGTCCATCGCGCGGTCGATCCGCCCCCGGCGCCGGCCGGCGTAGATCAGGGGCAACTCGACGTTCTGGAGCGCCGTGGCGTCGGAGAGCAGGTTGAAGCCCTGGAAGACCAACCCGATCCGACGGTTCCGGATCGCGGCCAGGCGGTCGTCCTCGAGGCGGGTGACGTCCTCCCCGGCGAGGAGGTACCGGCCGCGGGTGGGCGTGTCGAGGCAGGCCACGATGTTCACGAGGGTGGACTTCCCAGACCCGGATGGACCCATCACCGCAACGAACTCCCCGGCATCCGTCGACAGGTCGACTCCTCGAAGCGCCTCGACCTCGACCGACCCGATCCGGTAGGTCTTCACCACCCGCTCGAACCTGAGCAGCTCAGCCATGCCCCAGCCTCCGGAGGCCCCGGAGCGGCGGCGACTGCCCGGTCGTGCCCGTGGTGGCGAAGTTCAGCAGGGGGAGGACCACGCGCTCCCCGAGCGTCAGCCCGGAGCGAATCTGGGTCAGCGTGTCGCCTTGCAGCCCGAGCTCGACCGGCACGCGCCGCTCCACGCCGCCGCTGAGCACCGTGACGACGTGGCGTCCCCGCTGCTGCCCGAGCACGATGTTCGGGACGGCGAGGACGCCCTTCGCCTCGCGGACCAGTACCTCGACGTTCGCCGTCATCCCCGACCGGACCTGGCGATCGGGATTGGCGATCGAGAACGTGACCTCGTAGCCGACCACGTTGGACACGACGACGGCGGAGGGCGCGATCGCCACGACCCTGGCCGGGTTGGTGACGCCGGGAAGCGCGTCGTAGGTGACGCTCGCCGGCTGCCCGACGACGAGCTTCGGGACGTCGGTCTCGGCGACGGTCGCCACGACGTCCAGGTGCTGCGCGTCGATCAGCTGGATGAATCCACCGCCCGACGCCGCGACCGAGGGGGGCACGGGTGCCAGGGATCCCGGCGCCAGGGAGGTTCCCGCTCTGGCGCCCGACCCGCCGACCGGCTCTCCGACGGAGGCCTGGATCCCCGCGATCACCCCCGCGAACGGCGCCCGGAGCACGGTCGCCTGCAGCGCCGACTCGGCGGAGGCGACCTGCGCCTGGGCCTGCGTCACCTGGGACTCCGCCTGATCGAGGGCCGTGCCGGCGGCGGATGCCGGCTGGGCCTCAGCCTGCGCGAGCTTGGCCTCCGCCGACCCGAGCGCGGCCTCGGTCGACGCGAGGTTCTGCTGCGCCGCCTGCCGATTCTCCTCGGCGAGGATCTGGCCGGCCGCGACGTGACCGCCCACCCGCGCGTCGAGGGTCGCGAGGACCCCCGGCTGGGCGAAATCGAGGCTTGCCTGCCGGGCCGGTTCGACGTTCCCGGAGGCGGCGACCGTGACGGTGACCGTCGCCCGTGAGACGGGGAACGTGCGGGGCGGCGGGCCCGCGGATCCGGAGGCCTGCGCCGAGCGAACCGCGACCAGCGCGCCCACCAGCCCCGCCACGGTGATGCCGGCCACGACCCAGGCCTTGCTCACACGCGCCTCGCCTTCGATCCACCCACCCCATCGCCTTCGTCGGCGCGCCCGGCCGGTTCGCCCGGCCGGATCGCGCATCCATCGTCGGAGCGACGAGTGATCGCCCCGTTCGGCGCGTGCAAAGATCGTGTAAGGGTCTCGATTGGTTCCCGGGCCGGGCTCCGCCTTGCCTGATGTCCAAGCTGACCGAGGCCCGCGATGCGTCTCCGCGACGATCAGGTGGCCCGAGGAGCCCGCCGGTCGAGGATCAGGAGGCGGTCCGCCGGACCGAGCAGGGGATCCTCGTCGACCCCGAGGGTCACACGTCCCTCGTGCACCAGGCCGAGCACGATCCCGGAGCGGCGGGCCCGCGCTTCGCTGAACGGCCTGCCGGCCTCGGACGGGTCGGCCGGGACCTCCTCGATCCTGTACGCGGATGAGTCCACGAGCCGCAGCATGAGGTCGGCAGCGTGGGGGGTCTCCAGGCTCTTCGCCATCGTGTGCGCGACGAGCTCGTCCGCCGACAGGGTGTGCGACACGCCGAGCTCGCGCAGGGCCTGCGCGACCTTTGCCGACTGGGTGAGCGCCGAGATCGGGAGGTCGGGGGCGAGGCTGCGCAGAGCCACCGCCGTCACCAGCACGTCGCCGTCCGCGCCGGTCACCAGCGCGTGGGCGGCTCGTTCGGGACGGCTCTTTCGAATGACGCCCTCGTTCGTCGGATCCCCGGCGATGAGCCGAACGCTCGGGGGAATGGTCGCCGGGTCCACGTCCGCGACGAGGACGACGGGAGAGCCGTCGGCGGCCATCTCCTCGAGGATGCGAGGCACGGCGGAGCCCATCCCGTAGACGATGCTGTACGCACCGGTGGGAAGTCGGTGTTCCATGCTGAAGAGCCTCCGTATCTGGACGAGGGCGGCCAGCCCGGCCAGGAGGGCGAAGATGGCCCCGAACAGTGGGATCGCCGTCAGCATCAGGCCCACCGCGATGACCCTCCCGGCCGCGTTGTGGGGGGTGACGTCCCCGTAGCCCACCGTCGTCGCGGTGGTGACGGCCCAGTAGAGAGCGGTCCCGAAGGACAGGTGCTGGGTGAGGGCGAAGAGCGCGGCCCCCGCGAGAACAGCGGCGCCGGCGAGCACGAGCAGGGTCGCCACCTGGTGGCGCCGAACCCTGTCGAGAAGGATGGCGAGGACGGCGAACATCTCGAAACCCCGCCCCACCCTATCCCGCGGGCCGGCCCCTCGCAGTTTGGAGGTCCCCTGGGGCGGGCGCGACCGAGTGCCCCGCCGCCCCCTACGGCGAGGAGGTCAGCTGCGGCGAGGGCGACTCACCGGGGGTCGGGTTGTAGGTGCCCGGTGGAAACGTGTACCCGGCGTGGAAGGGGCTCACGACGAACTGGTCGCAGGTGAAGCCGAGGGGGAACGACCCGATGCTCGCGGAGCCCCTCGCGCCCGCCGGCCCCACGTCGAGGGCGGCGGTTGCCGGGATCGCGGGACACGGCGGGTTCGGGTTCGGCCCCATGTGGTTCTCGAGCCAGAAACCGGCGGCCTGTCCCGGCTGCAGCCTCACCACCGTGGTCGGGTTTCCCGGACCGAGGAGCCCGGTCGTGTCGTCGGTGACACTGATGCCGATGGACCGTCCGTTTGTGCCGTGGACGCCGATCTCGGGAAAACCCTGGACCGTGCAGGCGCTCGGCCCGACGTTCTTCAGCCCCATGACCCAGAGCGCGCCGTGGCTCAGTCCCGGCAGGTATTCCGCCAACACTTGGAGGTTGGATCCGGAGCACACCGGGGTAGCGGTGGCCGACGGCGAGGGAGTCGGGCTCGGCGAGGGGCTCGGACCAGGAACCGGAGAGGATCCCGCAGCCCGGATCAGGCGGCCGCACGCCGCCGCCGCGAGCGAGAACGTGAGGAGGAGCGCGAGGCCGGCCGGTCGGTTCCTCATCCGAGCCCGACGGCGCCGAGAGCCTCCCTCGTGGTGGCTGCGGCCCAGCCCAGGTCGTCGTCGGAGATCACGAACGGCGGGCCGAACATCACGAGGTCGCCGTTCGTCCCGTCGGCGCAGCCGGTCGAGGAGTAGAGCAGCAGCCCCCGGTCTCTCGCCGCGGCGACGACCCGCTCGGTGACCCGCTCGGCGCGGGGGAGCGGGGCCCGGGTCGCGCGGTCGGCCACCAGCTCGACGCCGACCATCAGGCCGAGCCCGCGGATGTCGCCGACGCTCGGGTGGTCGGCCAGCTCGGACACCAGCAGCTTTCGCAGCAGCTCGCCCTTGTCGCGGCTCGCCTCGACGAGGTTCCCCTCGCGCAGGCGGCGGAGCACCGCGCGGGCGACGGCCGCGCCGGGGGCCGAGTGGGAGAACGTGAACCCGTGGACGAACGACCCGGTCGCCGCGATCGCCTCGTACACGGAGCCCGAGGCGACGGCCGCGCCGAGCGGCCAGTAGCCGGAGGTCGTGCCCTTGCCGAGGGTCATCAGGTCCGGCCGCACGTCCCAGTGGTCCACGCCGAACCAGCGTCCGGTGCGGCCGAACCCGGTCATGACCTCGTCGGCGATGATCAGCACCCCGTGGCGGCGGCAGACCTGGGCGACGGCCGGCCAGTAGTCGTCCGGCGGGACGGCGGCCCCGAGCGTCGCGCCCGACACCGGCTCGGCGATGAAGCACGCCACGGTCTCGGGCCCCTCGGCAAGGATCGCTCGCTCGAGCTCCCCGGCCAGGCGCGCGCCGCAGCCGTGCGGGTGGTCGGGGTTCTCGCACCGGTACTCGTAGGCGGGCGAGACGTGCAGCGCGCGGCCGAGCCAGGGCGCGTACGGGCGCCGCAGCGCCTCGCGGCCCGAGGCGTCCAGCGCGCCGACCGTGTTGCCGTGGTAGCTGGCGCGCCGCGCGATCACCTTGTGGCGCGACGCCTCCCCGCGCGCCAGGTGGTAGGCGCGGGCCATCTTCAGGGCGGTCTCGACCGCCTCGCTGCCCCCCGAGACCGGGTAGATCCGCGGCTCGTCCACGGGCAGCAGCGGCGCGAGCTCGTCGGCGTAGGCCTCCAGCGCCTCGCTGGTGAACGCGGTCCCGTGCGCGTAGGCGATCCGGCGCTCCTGGGCGGCCAGGGCCTCGACGACCCCGGCGTCCCCGTGCCCGATGCCGATTACGATGGCCCCGCCGGCCGCGTCCAGGTAGCGGCGGCCCGCGGCGTCGACGATCCACGCGCCCTCCGCGTGATCGGCGATCGGCAGCTCGCGCCCGATCGCGCGGGAGAACACGTGGCTCGCTCGAGGCGCTCCGGGCTCGGTCATGCCTCGATGCTACGGCGGGAAGCGGCGGGCATGTGGCGTTCGAACCAGCCGACCACGCGCGTCGCGTGGTCGATGGCTGCCGGGAACTTCCGCACCCCGTGTCCCTCGCCCGGGTAGATCGCCAGCTCGGCGCGGGCGCCGGCCTCGCGCAGCGCGCGGAAGAACTCGACGGCCTGGCCGGGCGGCGTGCACTCGTCGTCGGTCCCGGCCGTCAGCAGCACCGGCGTGCGGACCCGGTCGGCGAACATCACCGGGCTGCGGGCGAAGTACGCGCCCCCGGGCGTCCCGGGCGTGTCCTGCAGGAACTCGCGATCCCAGAAGCCGACGTTGCCGACCCAGTGCTGGCTGTACCAGTCGGTGACCGGCGAGACCGCGACCGAGGCGGCGAAGCGGTCGGTGCGGGTCGGCAGCCAGCACGACATGAACCCGCCGTAGCTGCCCCCCATCACCCCGATCCGCGCGGGGTCGGCGATCCCGCGCTCGACCATCGCGTCGACGCCGGCCAGCAGGTCGTCGGCGTCGCGCCCGCCGGGATCGCCGTAGACCATCGCCGCGAACGCGCGGCCGCGTCCGGAGCTGCCCCGCGGGTTCGAGAGCAGGACGGCGTACCCGCGGGAGACCAGGAAGGGCAGCAGGCCGCCCGGCCAGCGGCTGACGATGGCCGACACCGGCCCGCCGTGCACCCACAGGATCAGCGGATGTGGCCCCTCGCCGCCGGGCCCGGCGAGCAGCCCCTGGATCTCGAGCCCGTCGGGCGCGTGCCACGAGACCTCCTGCAGGCGGCCGGCCAGACCCTGCAGGTACTCGGTCCCCTCGTCGGCGAACGCGTGCACGCTCCGGATCTCGCCGCCCTCCACGGCCGAGATCGTCGGCGGCTGCGACCAGCCGGAGCGAACGAGCGCGACGGCCTCGCCGCCGGGAACCGGGTGGGCCTGCGGGAAGAACGCGCCGCACGTGTCGGGACTCGACCACAGCTCGCGGGCGGTTCCCGCCGCCGCGTCGAGCTCTCCGACGACCGTCGCGAGCCCCCGGAATCCGGCGAAGACCAGGCGGTCCTCCTCCCGCCAGGCGAGGTGGGTCACGTCGACGCCGAGCGTGTCTACGCGCGTCGCCTCTCCGGTCTCGGGGTCGACCATCAGCAGGTCGCCGGCGACCACCATGCGGTCGCTGCAGAGGGCCTCGACCACCGCGAGTCGCCGGCCGCTCGGCGTCGCCGCCGGCAGCCCGAGCTGCACCTCGCTTCGATGAAGGATCCGCTCGCCGCCGGACTCGAGGTCGATCACCGCGAGGGCGGCCTCGTACCAGGTCTCCTCCGACGGCCCATCGGAGACGATCGCGGCTGCGCGGCCGGGCCCGCACCAGCACGCCTCCCAGACGTTCAGCCCCTCGCGCGAGGCCGGGCGCGCGCCGGACGGCGCGCGCCCGGCGGCATCGGCGAGCCACACCCGGCGCCACCCCGCCGGCGCGTCGCTCCGTTCGACCTCCGGGACCCAGGCCGGCACCTCCTCCTGCCCGGCCGGCCCCCTGGCCGGCGCGACCCGGCCCGAGCCCTGCACGCCGGCCAGCTCGGCTCCCTCCCCGGCGACCCCGAGCAGGATCGACGTGCCGTCGGGCGACCAGGCCAGGAACTCGACCGTGCCCTCGACCGTCGGCCCGGCGGC
>JAJYHN010000154.1 GCA_021784765.1 Actinomycetes bacterium | reverse complement strand
CGGCGACGACCGCGGTCGGCAGCGGGCGGCGGGCGAGCAGCGCCCGTCCTGCCTCCCGGCCCGCGGCCTCGCTGAACCCCGCCGCTCGCGCGACCGATCCGGACGGAAGTCCGAGGAGGCTCATCGCTGCCGCAAAGCCGGCGGCGCGCCGCGCCCCCGTCGAGGTGTTCGACGGTCCGCCGGCGTGCGCGATCCTGCGGTGTCCCAGGTCGGCCAGGTGCTCGACCGCCAGGGTCATGCCGGCCTGGTCGTCGGGGATGACCGCCGACACGCCGCCCCGGTCGACGGTCCGGTTCACCAGGACGAACGGGAGGTCGCCGGCCCGCAGCTCCTCGATCAGCGGATCCCGCCGGCGGGCCATCGCCAGCAGCATCCCGTCGACCTGCAGCTCCAGCATCTCCGTGAGGGACCGGCGCGCCTTGTCGGCGTCGTTGTCGGTGTTCGAGAGCACCAGCGTGTACCCGCTCGCGGCGAGCCCGTCTTCCGCCCCGCGCACGATCGGCGGGAAGAACGGGTTCGTGATATCGGGGATGAGCATTCCGATAGCAAACGAACGGTTGAGCTTCAGGCCGCGCGCCATCCGGTTGACCCGGTAGCCAAGGTCCGAGGCCACCCGCCGGACCCGCTCGACGGTCTCCGGCCGGACCATGGCGGCCCGGCGCTCGTCGAGCGCGCGGGAGGCGGTGGCCACATGGACCCCGGCGGCCTCCGCCACGTCCTTCAGTCGAGGCTGTCTCACGAACAGGAGTCTACCCGACGCCGCAGACGGGCCGGCGGGTGCAAGCGATTGCACCGGGCATCCGGGGGCGCCCGCCGACGCCGCGACCCCGGTTCCGGCGCGGCTCAGCCCATGCCGGCGACCACCGTCTCGACGATGCGCTCCACCGACGGCACGGCCGCGTCCTCGAGGGCGTCGGCCGCCGGCAGCGGGACGTGCGGCGTCGTGATCCGGACGATCGGCCCGTCCAGGCTGTCGAAGCACTCCTCGGCCGCGAGCGAGGCGACCTCTGCGCCCCAGCCGAGGACCCGCGGATTCTCCTCGACAGTGAAGAGCCGCCCGGTCTTGCGCACCGAGCCCAGGATCGTCCGCGTGTCCAGCGGGATCAGCGAGCGAACGTCGATCACCTCGGCGAAGACGCCGTGCGCGGCCAGACGGTCGGCCGCATCCAGCGCCCGCGGGACCATCGCCGCCAGCGCCGCGATCGTGAGGTCGTCGCCCTGCCGCAGCACCCGTGCCGTCCCCAGCGCGTCGACGTGCTCGCCGTCCGGCACCTCCTCCTTCGCGGCGTAGAGCGACTTGTGCTCGTAGAAGACCACCGGGTCGGGATCGCGCACGGCCGCCGCCAGGAGGCCCACCACGTCGGCCGGCGTCGAGGGCGCCACCACCTTCAGCCCGGGCACGGCCATGGCCCAGTTCTCCAGGCTCTGGGAGTGCTGGGCGCCGAACCGGACACCCCCGCCGTTCGCCGTCCGGATCACGAGGGGGATCGAGACCTGTCCGCCCGTCATGTAGCGGGTCTTCGCGACCTGGTTCGCAACCAGGTCCCAGCAGGTCGCCAGGAAGTCCGAGAACATGATCTCGGCGATCGGGCGCAGGCCGGTCATGGCCGCCCCCATCGCCGCCCCGATGATCGCCTGTTCGGAGATCGGCGTGTCGCGGACCCGATCGGGCCCGAACCGCTCGAGCAGGCCGACGGTGGCCTTGAACACGCCGCCGGCCGCCCCGACGTCCTCACCGATGAGATACACGGTCGGATCGCGCTCCATCTCCTGCGCGATGCCGGCCGCCACGGCCTCCCGATAGCTCAGTTGCGCCACGTCGCACTCCCGTCGCTCCAGACGTCCCGCTCCACGAGGGCGACCGGCGGGGGCGGGCTGTCCTTCGCCTGGGCGGTCGCCAGATCGACCTTCGCCAGCGCGTCGGCGTCGATCCCCGAGAGCGTCGACTCCTCGACGCCCTCGGCCGCCAGCCGCGCCCGGTAGGTGGTGAGGGGGTCCCGGGTCATCCACTCCCGGACCTCCTCGTCCGGCCGGTACTTGCCGGGATCGGCCCGGGAGTGCCCGCCGTGGCGGTAGGTCTTCGCCTCGATCAGCGAGGGTCCTCCGCCCTCGCGCGCCCGGGCGATCGCCGCGCGCGCGACGGCCCACACGGCCTCGGGATCGTTCCCGTCGACGACGATCGGCTCAAGGCCGTAGGCGGACGCGCGGTCGGCCGCCGGGTTCGGGACGGCCGTCACCGCCCCGATCGGCGTGTACTCCATGTACAGGTTGTTCTCGCACACGAACACCACCGGGAGCTTCCAGACGGCGGCCAGGTTCAGCGCCTCGTGAAACGCCCCGATGTTCGTGGTGCCGTCCCCGAAGAAGCAGACGGCGACCTGCCCGGTGCCGCGCACCTGCGCCGACCAGGCGGCCCCCGCCGCGATCGGCAGGTGTGCGCCGACGATCGCGTAGGACCCCATCACTCCGTGCTCGACGCTCGTGAGGTGCATCGAGCCGCCCTTGCCAGCGAGCAGCCCCCCCTCCCGCCCGAGCAGCTCGGCCATGACGGCGGCCATCGGGGCCCCGCGGGCCAGCGTGTGCGCGTGCCCCCGGTACGTGCAGAACGTGTAGTCGTCCGGGCGCATCGCGAGCGCCACGCCGGCGGCGATCGCCTCCTGCCCGAGCGACAGGTGGCTGGTGCCCTTGACCAGGCTCTGCAGGAACAGGTCGTAGGCGCGCTTCTCGAACGTCCGGATCTCCGCGACGAGCCGGTACAGGGCGAGCCGGGAATCCCGGTCGAGCCCCTCCGCCGCCGCGGCCCCCGCGTGGATGGTGGTGTCGGTCACTCCCACTCCTGTCTCGCGCCGCCCCGCGAATCCGGGAACGGCCTAGTAGGCGTTCGCCACGAACAGCTCCTCGGCCGGGAACAGCGTGAGGAGCTGCGGCCCGTCGGCCGTCACGACGATCTCTTCCTCGATCCGCGCCGCCGAGTGGCCGTCGTCGGCCGGGCAGTAGGTCTCCAGCGCGAAGACCATGCCCTCCTTCAGTTCGATCGGGTGCTCCAGCGAGTTCAGCCGGCTGAAGATCGGTCGCTCGTGCAGCGCGAGGCCGAGGCCGTGGCCGAACTGCAGCCCGAACGCCTCCATCTCGTCGGTGAACCCGAACTCCTCGGCCCGCGGCCAGACGCGCACGACCTCGTCGGTCGCGACGCCGGGCTTCACGAGCGCGATCGCGGCGTCCATCCACTCGCGCGCCCGCGTGTAGGCGTCGCGCTGGCTCTGGGTGGCCCGCCCGACGCTGAACGTCCGGTAGTAGCAGGTCCGGTAGCCGTTGAACGAGTGGATGATGTCGAAGTACGCCTGGTCGCCGGGGCGGATCAGCCGGTCGGCGAAGATGTGCGGGTGCGGGCTGCATCGCTCGCCCGAGATCGCGTTGACGCCCTCGACGTCGTCGGAGCCCATCTCGTACAGCCGCTTGTTGACCAGCGCGACGATCTCGTTCTCGCGGATCCCCGGCTTCAGGACCTCCGAGACCATCTGGTAGACGCCGTCGACCATCGACGCGGCCTGTGAGAGCAGCATGATCTCGTCGGGGGACTTCACCTCGCGCGCGTCGAGCATCGTCTGCTGGCCGTCGCGAACCTCGACGCCGAGCGCCTGCAGCTCGAAGAGCATCGGCAGCTCGGTGATGTCCATCCCGAGGGGCTCGTTCCCCACCCCCGCGTCGTCCAGCACCGCCTTGATCTCTCGGGCTGCCCGCGCGAAGAAGCCCGCGTCGGGCGCGACCGAGCCGCGAAGGCCCGTCATCCCCGCGCGCGAGCTCTCCGGCGCGAGCCAGGGCGAGTGCAGCCGGTGCGCCTTCGCGGCCGACCCGAAGTCCCAGAGGACCGGGTCGCCGGCGCGGGTCAGCACGGCGAACCGCATCAGCTTGTCCCGGGCCCACTCGCCGATGTTCGTGCTGGTCAGGTACCGGATGTTGTTCATGTCGAAGCACAGCACCGCGCCGAGCTCCGAGGCCTCGAGAGCCTGCCGCGCGCGCTCACGCCGGTGCGCGCGCAGGCGATCGAAGCTCACGCGCTCCTCGAAGTCGACGTTGCTGACCCCCGGCGCGGGGATCGACGTCACGGCGAACTCGGCCATCTGCAGCGCCCCCTGGTTCCTCGCAGACATCGATTGGGCCCGGCCGCACGAAACCGGCCGGGCGAGCGTGCAAACGTTCGCACCCGTCACCGATGTTGTCAACCCGGCCGCTCACGCGGACCGTTCACGCGGGCTGACGGTCCGAGGGGTCCGGTCAGCGGGTGACGAGCAGCGCGATCGCCACGGCGATGCCGACCAGCACGATCCCACGGCGCACGAGCGTGGGATGGAGACGGCGGGCGAGCGACGCGCCGAGGTAGCCGCCGGCGACGGCGGCGACGGCCATCACCAGGACGGCGCTCCACACCACGGCTCCCGAGATCGCGAAGTAGGCGGCTGCCACGCCGTTGATGCAGATCGCGAGGAAGTTCTTCAGGCCGTTCATCTCGTGGATGTCGCCGACCCCGAGCACCCCGAGCGCCGCGAGCATCAGGATGCCGATCCCCGCGCCGAAGAACCCGCCGTACAGCGCGACGAAGAACTGGAAGGCCACGGCCGCCGCGCGCCAGCGGCGCGACGCCCGCTCGGCGGCCGCGACCAGATCGGCCCCGAACCGGTCCTGCACCGCCAGCAGGATCGCCGCCACCAGCACCAGGAACGGCGAGATCGTCCGGAACAGCGAGGACGGCGTGCGCAGCAGCAGTACGGCGCCGGCGGCGCCCCCCACCAGCGAGGGGGCGAGCAACACGGCCAGCCAGTGACGAGTCCGGGCGAGCTCCCGCCGGAACCCGACCGCGCCGGCGAGGCTCCCCGGCCACAGCGACACGGTGCTGGTGGCGTTCGCGATCACCGGGTTGATCCCGACGGCGAGCAGCGTCGGGAACGTGAGCAGCGTCCCGCCGCCGGCCACCGCGTTCACGGCGCCGGCCACGAGCGCCGCCAGGGCGATGGCCGCCGTCCTCCAGAGATCGTGCACGCAGGGACTCGCGGCTCAGGCGCCGGGCGGGGCGGAACCGCCGACCGCGGCGGGGCCGTCGGCCCCGGCCGCCATCACGGTCTCCACGCGGCCGATGATGCGCTCGAGCGCCTCGTCCTGCGCCTGCAGGTGCTCCTGCAGCTGCACGCACTCGTGCAGGATCGCCTCCGCGTCCTTGTAGGTCTGCACGGCCCGCTTGTCGGCCGCCACCCCGAGGACCTGCTGGCCCACCATGATCACGAACATCAGCAGCAACTGGACGATGTTCCCGAGGAACAGCAGGAACGCGAACGGGTAGGGGTCGAACCGAATGACCCGCATCTCCGACAGGATCATCCAGAGGCCCATGAAGACGGCGGCGATGTAGAAGGCCCACATCGTGCCGACGGCGCGGGTGATGGCCGCGCCGAGGCGGCCGTTGAACCCGATGCGCTCGTCGGCGGCCTGCGGCGGCCGCTCGGCGCGCCGGGCTTCGATGCGTGGATGAGGGATGTGCTCGTAGAGGCTCATGCGCGGAGGATAGGGCCGCGGCGGCCCCGCTTCACGCAGGCAGGCAGATGCGGCGCGATGGCGATCCGGCCGGCGACCGCCGATGCGCGCGGGGCCCGGGGCTCAGCGCCGGGCGCGTGCGCGCGCCAGAACGACCGCCCCGGCTGCGCCCAGCACGACCCCCGCGGCCACGCCGGTGATCGCGCGGATCCGCCGGTGCCCGGTCGCGTGCGGCAGCCGTCCGAGGAGCGACGGCAGATGCGCGGCCGGCACGGCGAAGTAGACGATCCCGACGACCAGGAGGGCCACCCCGACGACGAGCAGGAGGACGCCCACCCACCGGAGCGTCCCGGACGACGACGGATTCGCGCTCACCCGCCCCTCCTTCCCGGCGCGCGCCGGTACCGAGCGGAAGTCTATGCCCCGGCCCCCCCGGAGGGAACCGCCGCCGTCCCGGCCGCCGGTCCGGCGCCCGTCGCGGTGAGCTCCCGGAAGCGCGCGGCGTCCACGTTCCCGCCCGACAGCACGACGCCGGCCCGCAGGCCGGACGCGACGGCCGCGCCCGAGAGCAGCGCGGCCAACCCGACGGCCCCGCTCGGCTCGGCGACGACCTTCGCCCGCTCGAACAGGAACACCATCGCGTCGACGATCTGCGCATCGGTGACGGTCACGACCTCGTCGACGAGGCGCCGGTTCACCTCGAACGTCAGCTCGCCGGGCACGGCGTTCGCCAGGCCGTCGGCGATCGTGCGGGGGACGGGGATCCGCACGCGCTCGCCGGCGGCGAGCGACCGTCGCGTGTCGTCCCCGGCCTCGGGCTCGACCCCCACGACCCGGATCCCCGGGCGAAGGGCCGTCGCCACCGTCGCGCACCCGGCGATGAGCCCACCGCCGGAGACCGGCACGAGCAGCAGGTCGAGCTCGGGCACGTCCTCGAGCAGCTCCAGGGCCGTGGTCCCCTGCCCCGCCATGATCAGCGGGTCGTCGTACGGCCGGACCATGGTGAGGCCGCGGTCGGCGGCCAGGCCGGCCGCGATCGCCTCCCGGTCCCCCGTGTAGCGGTCGTAGGTCACGACGTCCGCCCCGTAGCCGCGCGTCGCCGCGAGCTTCCCGGCCGGCGCGTCCTCGGGCATCACGATGACGGCCGGAGCCCCGAGCAGTCTGGCGGCCAGCGCGACGGCCTGCGCGTGGTTGCCGGACGAGAACGCGACGACGCCCCGGGCACGCTCGTCCGGGGACAGCGATGCGATCCGGTGGTAGGCGCCGCGGAACTTGAACGAGCCGGTGCGCTGGAAGCTCTCGGCCTTCACGAACACGCGCGCGCCCGAGCGCTCGTCCAGGGTGCGCGAGGTGAGCACCGGGGTCCGGTGGGCCGCTCCCGCGAGGCGCGCGGCGGCGGTGCGGACGTCCTCGAGACCGATCACGGCAGGCCAACTCTAGGCCATCGCCACGGGTCGGAGACGGGGACGGGGCCGCCCCCGCTAGGATCTCGGCGGAGACCCCGAGGGAGCCGCGATGAGCGTCGGGCAGCGTCTGGTCCGCTGGGGCGGCAGGGCCGCCCGCCTGGCCGGCCGGAGCGTCCGGTGGGCGGTGCGGCCGCTGCCGAGGATGTGGCGCTCGGCCGAGCCGCTCGACGCCTACGCGCTGGTGCACATGAGCAGCGCCGCCGGCGACGCGCTGGTCACCATCGCCCTCGCCGGGACGATCTTCTTCCAGCTACCGGTCGACCAGGCACGCGTCCGGGTCGCCGCCTATCTCGCGCTGACGATGGCGCCGCTCGCCGTCGCCGGCCCGATCCTCGTCCCGCTCCTCGACCGCGGCGGCTTCCGCCGGGGGCTCGCCTTCGCCGCGGCCGCCGGCCGCGCGGCCGCCGCGGCGTTCGCGCTCACCCACACCTCGTCGCTCCTGCTGTTCCCGGCGGTCTTCGCCGTGCTCGTGCTCTCGCGCATCCACGGCATCGTGCGCAACGGCCTGGTCGCCGCCTACGCGAACGGGCCCGAGCGGCTGATCGCCGCGAACGCCCGCCTGTCCCGGCTGGCGGCCGTGTCGGTGGCGATCGCCTCCCTCCCGGCCGCCCTGGTGACGAAGCTCGGCGGCGCGCCATGGACGCTCGGCCTGGCCGCCTGCGCGTACGCGGGCACCGCGCTGCTCGCGGCGCGCCTCCATCCGATCAGAGCCGTGCCGCGCGTCGCCGTCGCCGAGAGGCCGTCGGCGGCGCTTCGCCGGGGGCGAATGCCGTCGCTTCGGACCTCCGCCGCCGGGATGGGCGCACTGCGCGCCGCCCAGGGGTTCCTGGTGGTGCTGGTGGCGTTCGCGCTGCGACGCGAGGGGGCACCGGCCATCTGGCTCGTCCTGACGGCCCTCGCCGGCATCGCCGGCGGCGTCACGGGGGACCTGCTCGGCCCGCGCGTCGGCTCGAGGCTCGCCGAAGAGCTCGTCGTGCTCGTCTCGCTGGTGCTCGCCGGGCTCGCGGCGGTGCTGGTGCTGCAGGTGCTCTCGCTGCCCACGCTCGCGCTGTTCGCCCTCGTCGCCGGCCTTGCGACCGAGACGGGCCGGCTCGGCTTCCAGAGCCTGATGCAGCGCGAGGCGCCGGGCGGGCTTCACGGCAGGGTGTTCGTCCGCTACGAGGTCGCCTTCCAGCTGGCGTGGGTCGCGGGGGCGTTCGTCCCGGCCATGATCCCGATCCCGCTGCGCATGGGGATCGCCGCGCTCGGGACCCTCTCGCTGCTGACCGGGGTGGCCGAGCTGATCCGCGACCGGACCGCGCCGCGGCGCTGAGCGCGGGGCACTGGGGCGGGCGGGCGGGCCGGCTCGCCGGCCCTGCTCAGCCCTCCAGCGCGACCTCCACGCCCGCGCCGCGCTCGCGTGCGGCCGCCAGCACGAGCGCCGCGGCGGCCGCGTCCTGGACCGCCACCCCGACCGATTTGTACAGCGTGAGCTGATCCGGCGACGTGCGTCCCGGCCGCGTCCCGGCGACCAGCTCGCCCAGCTCGGTGGCGACGTGGTCCTCGCCGATCGCCCCGTCGCGGATCGGCCACGTGAGGTCGTTCGCGCCGGTCGGCGCCGGTGCCAGGGCGCTCGCCCGGGACT
>JAJYHN010000029.1 GCA_021784765.1 Actinomycetes bacterium | reverse complement strand
AGGCCGGACCCGAGGGGCCGACCCCCCCCGCCACCACGATCGTCGAGCCGACGGCCGCCGCCGCCGGGTAGCGGAGCCCCTCCGGCAGCGTCCCCACCCGCCGGAAGCGCAGGCCGTCGGTCGTCGCGTAGATGGCCGACTGCGGGGACTGTCCGTCGTAGCCGCCGATGAGGTAGACGGTGGAGCCGACCGTGACGGCCGCGAGGTCCGACAGCGGCACCGGCAGGCTCCCGACGACGCTTCCCGTCCGCGTCGCGAGGTCGAAGGCCTGCACGGCGCGCGTCGCCTGCGCGGCACCGCCGCCGAAGATGAACAGGCGCGCCCCGATGACGGCCCCGGCGGCGTCGTGGAAGGGATCCGGGACGCTGCCGAGCTGGACGATGCGCCCGTTGCCCGGGTTCAGCGCGAAGACACCGCTCGCCGACTGCCCCGACGCGTCCAGCCCGCCCGCGAGGTAGACGCGGTCGCCGGCCATGACGGCCACCTCGCGCGAGACCGGGGCCGGGAGCGCGAACGAGGCCGGCGCGACCTTGAACCGCCAGACGACGCGGGGGCCGGCCGCCGACGACGCGGGGCCAGGCCCGGAGGTCCCCCGCGAGCAGGCCGCGGCGATCATCGCGATCGCCGCGGCCACGGCCGCGAGGCGGGCCCGCGGGCGGGGGCGGATGGGGCGGTCTGGGAGGAAACGCACCGGCGCTCGAGTCTAGAGGGAGCCTCCGGCCCGACGGTGCAGGACCGCGTTGGGATGCCGTGACATTCGCGGACGGCCTACGCCGGCGGCGCGGTGCACTCCCACACGCGGAGCTGCCACAGCAGCCGGCTCCCCTTGCGGATGAGGCTGACCACCCCGGAGTCCATCAGCCGGCGCACGACGGCCGCCTCCGCGACCTTGCCGGGCAGCGGGAACAGTCGCTCCCGCAGCTGGCGGATCCGCCCCTCGCCGAAGATGGCTCGCGCAGCTCGCAGCACCGCGCCCTCGTCCTGGATCGAGCCGGTCGGGAGATAGAGGCGCCCGCCGGGTCGAAGGTGGACCCGAGCGGCCTCGAGCATCGCGACCGGCACCTCGGCCCCCGTCGGGCCGCCGCTGAAGCCGCCGGGGAACCAGCCCGACATCGCGGCGATCTCGTCGGGGATGCCCGACACGTCGCCGATCACGACGTCGGCCGTGACGCCCTCGAGCGGCTCGAAGAGGCTCCCGAGGCGGAACTCGACCCGGTCGGCCAGGCCGAGCGCCTCCGCGTTCCTCTGGGCGCAGGCCACCGCCCGCTCGTTCACCTCGGTGCCGTAGACGCGCGCGGCCCCGAGGCGCGCGGCCACGAACGACAGCACGCCGGAGCCGGACCCGACGTCGATGACGTCCTCGCCGGGGTTGATGATGAGGCCGTTCGCGAGCTCGCGGCTCGTGGAGGAAGGTACGAAGACGCCCTCCTCGAGGTGGATCGAGAACGGCCCCGCGGGGCCGTCCCAGGTGTACTCGTGTGTCGGCGCAGCATCCATTGCGGGAGAATCCTACCCGGCGCGGCCCGCGCGCGACAGGGGGGTGACCTGTGGACCTCACCATCCGCGCGCTCGCGCCGGACGAGCACGAGGATTTCCTTCGAACGGTCGAGGCCGCCTTCGGAGGGCATCCGACGCCGGAGGACCTCGCGGTCGACCGGTCGGTGTTCGAGCCGGAGCGGTCGCTCGGGGCGTTCGTCGGCAGCGAGCTCGTGGGCGCCGCGAGCTCGTTCACCTTCCGGCTGACCGTGCCCGGCGGGCAGGCACCCATGGCCGGGGTGACCGGGGTGGGCGTCCTCCCGACCCACCGACGACGCGGCATCCTGACCGCCCTGATGGGCCGCCAGCTCGAGGACCTGCGCGAGCGCGGGGAGGCGCTCGCCGGGCTGTGGGCCTCCGAGGGCGGCATCTACGGGCGGTTCGGTTACGGCGTCGCCGCCCACGTGGCCGCCGTCGAGATCGACACGGCGCGCTCCGCGTTCCTCCGCGAGATGGTGTCCCGCAGCCGCGTCCGCCTGGTCGACAAGGCCGAGGCCCTCGCCCGCATGCCGGCCGTCTACGAGCGGGTGCGCGTCCGCCAGCCGGGCTTCCTCGACCGGCCGACGGCGGCCTGGTGGAACGCGGAGTTCGCCGACCTCGAATCGCACCGGGGTGGCGCCGGCGAGCTGTTCTTCGCGGTGCTCGAGCGGAACGGCGCCGATGCGGGCTACGTGGCCTACCGGGTGCGCCACGACTGGCAGCCCGCCGGGCCTGACCACACCATCGTGGTGCAGGAGCTGCTGGGCGACGACCCGACTGCCGAGGCCGCCCTGTGGCGCTACGTCCTGGACGTGGACCTCGTGGGGCGGGTGACCGCGCGCGACCGGCCCGCCCACGAGCCGCTGCTGCACCTGCTGCTCGAGCCGAGGCGCCTGCGCCTCACCGTGCGCGACGGCCTATGGCTGCGCCTCGTCGACGTCCCGGGGGCCCTGCAGGCCCGGCGCTACGGCGCGGCCGGGGTCCTCACGATCGAGGTCGACGACGCCTTCTGCCCCTGGAACCGCGGGACGTTCGAGCTGGAGGCCGGGACCGTCGGCGCGGGCGCGTGCCGGCCGACCGGCCGGGCGCCCGACCTCCGGCTGCGGACGGAGGACCTCGCGGCGGCCTTCCTGGGCGGCACGGGGTTTCGTGCGCTGGCGCGGGCCGGCCGCATCGAGGAGACCGCGCCGGGCGCCCTGGCCCGGGCCGATGAGCTGTTCGCCGCCGACCCACCGCCCTGGTGCCCCTGGATCTTCTGAACCGGGCCGGTGGCGGGTAGGCTTGCTCCGTGAGGTCGCGACGAACCCTCCGCGCCGTCGGTCGGCCGCCGGAGCCGTTGCCAGTCGCCCCGCCGCGGGGCGCTCGTCTCCCGCGGCTGATCGCGCTGTTCGTCGGCGCGTCGGGCGTGGTCACCCTGCTCTCGGCGGCCTCGGCCCCGATCCGCGGCCACTTCGAGATCCTGACCGACGCGGTGCCCCTGTCGGTCCGCTCGAGCGCGACTTCGGTCGCCGCCCTGGCCGGGTTCGGGCTGCTGGTGATCGCCGGCGCCCTCGCCCGCCGGCAACGCCGCGCGTGGGGGCTCGCGCTGCTGCTGCTGGTGATCGCGGGCCTCTCCCACCTGCTGAAGGGACTCGACGTCCCCGAGGCCGGCCTGAACCTCGGGATGGCCGTCGTGCTCGTGATGGCCCGGCGTGAGTTCGACGCCGAGCCGGGACCGGGCACCATCCGCCGCGCGTTCGTGACCCTGCCGGCGCTTGCGCTCGTGGTGTGGCTGTTCGGGACGATCGCGATCCTCAGCCACGCCGCGGGCATCGTCCCCCGGCCCGGAGTCGCGGCCGCCATGGTGGGCTCGCTGCGACGGCTGGCCGGCATGCCGATGGGCATGGCCGTCGTGGGACGGACCGGACGCTGGATCCCGGGCGTCCTGCCGCTGCTCGGGGTGCTGGTCGTCGTCGTCGCGCTGGTCGCCGCGTTCCGGCCCGTCGTCGAGGGGCTGTGGCGCTCGGAGTACGACGCCGAGCGGGCGCGCGACCTGGTCCGAAGCTACGGCGTCGACACGCTCGCCTACTTCGCCCTGCGCGAGGACAAGAACTACTTCTTCACGGGACGCTCGGTCGTCGCCTACCGGTACCTCTGGAACCTCGGCCTCGTGTCCGGCGATCCGATCGGGCCGCCCGAGGAGATCCCCCGGACCATCGAGGCGTTCGTCCGGCACGCCCGGAGCCTCGGCTGGGGCGTGGCCGTCCTGGCCGGCGGGGCCGAGCACGCGGCCGTCTACGCCGGGCTCGGCCTGCGCTCGTTCTACCTCGGCGAGGAGGCCATCCTCGACCCGACCCGCTTCTCGCTGGAGGGCCGGCCGATCCGCAAGGTCCGCCAGTCCTGCACCCGCCTCGAGCGCGCCGGCTACACGCTGGAGTTCCTCTCCGACGCGGGGGTCGGGCCGGACCTACGAGAGGCCCTGGCGGCCGTCACGCAGTCCTGGCGCGGCCGGGCGCCCGAGCGCGGGTTCACGATGGCGCTCGACCGTGAGCCTTCCCCCGAGGACCCCGACTGCCTCACGGTGGTGGCCCGCGACCACGAAGGACGGGCGCAGGGCTACCTGCACCTCGTGCCGTGCTACGGGGGCGAGCCCGGCTACAGCCTCGATCAGATGCGCCGCCGGCCCGGCACCCCGAACGGGCTCACGGAGTGGATGGTGGCGAGGACGTCGCTCGAGCTCGGGCGGCGCGGCGTCACCCGGTTCTCGCTGAACTTCGCGTTCCTCGGGGGCCTGTTCCACAGCAAGCACCACCTGACGCCCTGGCAGCGGGTCGAGGTCGGGCTGGTTCGCCGGCTGAACCCGTTCTTCCAGATCGAGAGCCTCCACGACTTCAACGCGAAGTTCTTCCCGTCCTGGCAGCCGCGGTTCATCTACTTCGAGACGCCCTCCAGCCTGCCGCGGGTGGCGCTCGCCTACCTCGAGGCCGAGGCCTTCCTCCGGCTGCCGCTGATCGGGGCGCGCGCGCGCCTGCGCGCGCGGCTGCGCCGTCGGAACCATGGCGGTCCGACGGAGGGGACCGGCCCGGGACGAACGCGGGCGCGCGAGACGGCCGGCACCGAGGGTGGGCGGCCACTGCGTGCCCCGGTGTCGCCGGAGCAGCGGGTCGCGATGCCGCCGACCTGACTGGGCGCAGGCGCGAGGCGCCCCCGCCCGTCCCGCCACCCCGCCGTCGCTACGCCAACGCGTCGCGAACGGCCGGAAGGACCTCGAGGGCGAGTCGCTCGCGCTGCTCGCCGGCCTCGCGGCCGCCGGCGATCGACAGGCAGAGCGTGCCGAAGCCCAGCCGGACGAAGTCGGCGAGCCGCGCGGCGACCTCGCGCGGCGCCCCCGCGAGCACCTTCGGAGTCGGCTCGGCGCCCTCCCGCACCAGCACCGGCACGTTGTAGGCGTAGGTCAGCTCGCCGGGATCGCGACCGGCCGCCTCGGCCGCCCGCCGCACCCGGTCCCGCAGCTCCACCGCCCGCTCCGGTGGCGCGAACGGCATCGAGAGATTCCACCCATCGGCGAGTCGCCCGGTGAGGGCCAGCCCCCTGCGACCGTAGGTCCCGAGCCACACGGGAATGTGCGTCACCGGCTTCGGCTCGGTCCTCGCCTCGTGGACGTCGAAGTGCCGCCCCGCGTAGGTGAACGGCGACACCGTCCACATCCCGTGCAGGATCTCGAGCGCCTCGCCGAGGGCCTCGACCTTCTCGGCGGGCTCGCGGACGGGGAGCCCGAACGCGGAGAACTCGGCGTCGAACCCCCCGCCGCCGAGCCCGAGGACCAGCCGCCCGTGCGACAGTCGGGCGAGGGTCTCGGCCATCTTGGCGAGGACGGCCGGCGAGCGGTACGGGAGCGCGAGCACGAGCGGCGCGAGCTTGACGTGGCGGGTCGAGGCGGCCACCCACGCGAGCAGCGTCCAGGTCTCGAACGTCGGATGGGAGCCGTGCAGGTGGTCGGTGATCGTCAGGAGATCGAACCCCAGCGATTCGGCGGCGAGCGCCTCGGCGGCGGGGTCGGCGCCAGCCGCCGCGGCCGTCGAGAGCTCGAGCCCGAAGGTCGGTTCCACGGCGGCCATCCTACGCGGCAGCGGGCGCCGGCGCCCCGTTCAGCCCCTGTGCCTGCGGACCTCCTCGATCAGGGCCGGGACGACCGTCAGCGCGTCGCCGACGACGCCGAGATCGGCGATCTCGAAGATCGGCGCGTCGGCGTCCTTGTTGACGGCCACGATGCGCTTGGCCTCCTTCATGCCGACCCGGTGCTGGATGGCCCCGCTGATGCCGACGGCGATGTAGACGTCGGGCTTCACGGTCTTGCCGGTCTGGCCGATCTGCAGCGCGTAGGGCACCCAGCCGGCGTCGACGACCGCCCGCGAGGCGCCGACCGCCGCGTTGCCGATCGCGTCCGCGAGCTGGCGCAGCAGGTCGAAGTTCGCCTCGTCCCCGAGCCCGCGGCCGCCGGCCACGACGACCCTCGCCTCCTCGAGCTTCGGCCCCGCGGCCCGCTCCTCGTGCCGCTCGACGCGCCGGGCGCGCCGCAGCCCCTCGGGAACGTCGGCCGCCACCTCGACGACGTCGGCCGTCCCTCCCGAGGGCTCGGCCGCGAAGGACTTCGGCCGCACCACGACGAGCTTCGGGTCGGGGCCGCCGAGGGCCACCTCGACGACCCTCGTCCCCCCGAAGATCTGGGTCACGGCCCGGTCGGGGGCCGGGAGGTCGGTCGCGTTCGCCATCAGGGTCGCGCCGAGCCTCGCCTGCAGGCGGCCGGCCACCTCGCGCGAGTCGTAGGTGGCGGCGAACAGCAGCAGGTTCGGCCGGTGCTCGGCGATCAGCCCCGCGAGCACGTGCGCGGCCGGCTCCGCCAGGAACTCGGCGAACACCGGGTCCTCGCTCGCGTAGACGGTCTGCGCGCCGTGCTCCCCGAGCGCCGGCGCGGCCGCCCTCGCCCCTGGGCCGAGCGCGACCGCCGCGACCGCGTCGCCGAGCGAGCGCGCCTTCGTCAGCAGCTCGAGCGCCGTCGGCTCCGGCCGCCCGTCGGCCCCGACCTCCGCGTAGACCCACACCGTCGTCATCTCAGATCACCTTCGCTTCCGCGAGGAACTCGGCGATGCGGGCCGCCCCGTCGCCGGCGTCCTGGACCAGCTCGCCGCGGCCCCGCTCGGGGGCGGCGTCGACGCGCTCGACCGTCTGGGTCGCAGCCACCTCTTCGGCCGACAGGCCGAGGTCGGCGACCGTGAGCTGCTCGAACGGCTTCTGCTTGGCCTGCATGATGCCCTTCAGCGTCGGGTAGCGCGGGCTCGCGACGCCGGCGGTCACCGTGAGGACGGCCGGCAGCGGGCACTCCACGACGTCGTAGCCGTCGGCGGTCTGGCGCTCGAGGCGGATCGCGCCGTCCCGCAGCTCGACCCTGCGCGCGAACGACGCGCTCGCCACGCCGAGCAGCTCCGCGACCGCCATCGGCAGCGTCCCGGTGTAGCCGTCGGTCGACTCGGCGCCGGCGATCACGAGGTCGAAGGGCTGCCGGCCCACCGCCGCGGCCAGCACCCGGGCGGTCGCGAGGGCATCGGCCCCGGCGAGGGCGGGGTCGGTCACGAGCACCGCCCGGTCCCCGCCCATCGACAGCGCCCTGCGCACGGCCGCGGTCGCCCCCGCCGGCCCCATCGACACGTAGGTGACCTCGCCCCCGGTCTGCTCGGCGAGCTGAAGGCCGAGCTCGACCCCGTACTCGTCGCCGGGGTCGAGGGCGAGCTCCACCCCCTCGCGCTTCAGGCGGAAGCCCTCGCCGATCTCGGGGGTCCCGGTGGGGTTCGGGACCGCCTTCACCAGCACCACGATCTTCATTGGACCCTCGTCTCTTCTCTCCGGCCTCCGGCGGAGGCCACGACAGCCCCCACCCTACCGCCCGCGCGACGGCGTCAACCACGCGGCCGGGTCGGTCGGGAGAGTAGCGGGGACGGCGGGCACGAGACCTCGAAAACCTCGGCAGGCACCGCCGCGAGCTTGGTGGCGGAGAGCTCCGGCCATGCCTGCGCCGCAAAGAAGGGCAGCGCGTGGAACGCATGGTGATGCGCTTGACTCGCTCGGCCATCAGCCGCAGCAGGCGGTCCTCGTCGACCAGCGCCGCGCCGGCGATCCGCAGGAACGGCCCGATCCCGAGGTCCTGCCGGACTGCGTTCCGGAACAGGGCGCGGAAGCCGGGGTCGACCGGCGAGCTCCGCCCGCTCAGGATCCCGAGCACCGCCCCCCGCGCCAGGGTACGAAGCTGCCCGGCCGCCAGCGGGCAGGCAATCCGGTTGCCGACCAGGCCGAGGTGCTAGGGCGGCCGCTCCTCCCCCACCAGGGCGACCAGCGACCGCCACTCCCCCGCGTCGCTCCGGACCAGGTACCCGACGCTCGCACAGTGCGGGTACGAGCACGACAGCGACATGAGGTCGGGCCCAGGCGACCAGACCACCGGTCTGCGGCCCGAGGCGCCGCAGCACGCCCGTGTGGGTCAGGCGGTCCAGCGGGTCGACGCCGGCCGAGCGCCCCGAGCCGAACAGCGGCTGCACGCACACGCCGCCGACGCCGACTTGCGGCCAGGCTGGTCATCAAGTCGGCAAGGCCTCACTGCGAGGGCGGGCAGCCCAGCCAGCGCGCACCGCGGGCATCGTTCGGGACCGCATGTCGCAGGTAGCGTGTACCTTCCGGGCCGGAGGATGGGATGCCGGTCAGGGTGCAAGACATTCCGGCGGCTGATCGCCCGCGGGAGAGGCTTCTCCGCCGGGGTGCGGAGGCCCTCAGCGACCGAGAGCTCTTGGCGATTGTCCTTCGGAACGGACGTTCGGGCGAGAGCGCGCTCGACCTGGCCGCCGCACTCATCGCGGAGTACGGTGGCTTGAGCGGCCTCGCGGCGGCGCGCCCGGAGGAGCTGGCGAGACGACCAGGCGTCGGAGCGGCGAAGGCGGCGGCGATCGTTGCAGCCTTCAGGCTCGGTCGCCTCGCAAGCCGGCCACCCGACCCCGTCGTGCTGCGGTCCAGCGAGGATGTGGCCGTGGTCGCGATGCGGGAGTTGGCCGGAACGCGACGGGAGCGCGTCCTGGTTCTGGTCTGCGACGCGGCGAACCGCCTGCGACAGATCGTCCAGGTGAGCGAGGGAGCAATCGATCGATCATTGCTGTCGGTCCGCGAGGTGCTGAACGCCGTGCTCCGTCACGACGGTCGGGCCTTCGCTCTCGCGC
>JAJYHN010000168.1 GCA_021784765.1 Actinomycetes bacterium | reverse complement strand
GCGGACCTTCCGTTCGATCCTGGAGCCGGAGTGGACGGCCGCCCTCCGCGAGGAGCTGCGGTGGCTCGGCGCTCGCCTGGGCGCCGTGCGGGACTCGGAGGTCCTGCTGGAGCGCCTGCGCGCCCGCTCGGCGGGTCTCCCGTCCACCGACCGGATCGCGGCCGACGCGTTGTTCGCCGAGCTCGCGGGGGCTCGCGACGCCGCCCGCGAGGCACTGCTCGCCGCCCGCCGCGATCAGCGATTCGATCGGCTGCTCGACCGGCTGGTGGAGGCCGCGGTTGCGCCGCCGCTCGCGCCGGAGGCCGGCCGGCCGGCCGCCGGGAGCCTCGGCGAGGTCCTGGCCCGCCCCTTGGCCCACCTGCGGCGGGCCGTTCGGGACCTCGGGGAGGAGCCGCCCGACGACGAGCTCCATCGGGTCCGGATCCTCGCGAAGCGCTGCCGGTATGCGGCCGAGGACGCCGCGCCCGCCCTCGGCGGGCGGGCCGCCCGCCTCGCCGCCGCCGCCGCCGGGCTGCAGGACGTGCTCGGCGAGCACCACGACGCCGTCGTGGCAGAGGCGTGGCTCCGGGAGCGGGCGGATCGGGCCTGCACGGAGGAGGCCGAGCCGGCCGCGGCCGCCCGGCTCGCGTTCGTCACCGGCGAGCTGGCCGGCCTCGAGCTGGAGGCCGCCCGCGCAGCTCGCGCCGCGTGGCCGGCGGCCTGGCACGAGCTCTCCCGGCGGAAGGTCTCGGGATGGCTGTGAGCGGGCAGGGGACGCGCCCGGTGCTCGCGGCGGGCGGCGTCGTGCGCCGCACCCGCGACGGGCGCACCGAGATCGCCGTCGTCCACCGGCCGCGCTACGACGACTGGAGCCTGCCCAAGGGGAAGCTCGATCCCGGCGAGGACCCGGCCGCCGGAGCCCTGCGCGAGGTCGAGGAGGAGACCGGCCTGCGCTGCCGGATCGGCGACGAGGCTGGCAGCGTCTCCTACGTCGACGGCGGCAGGCCGAAGCTCGTTCGCTACTGGCTGATGGACCCGGAGAGCGGGACGTTCGTCCCCGGGGCGGAGGTCGACCTGCTCCGGTGGCTCCCGGTCGACCGCGCGCTGCCCGTGCTGTCCTACGCCCACGACCGGGCGTTCCTGGCCTCGATCGAGGGCTTGCTGTCGTGACCCTCTTCGTGGTCCGTCACGCGAAGGCGAAGGGCCGCGATGGCTGGGCCGAGCCGGACGACCTGCGCCCGCTGACGAGGCGCGGCCGCGCACAGTCCGAGGGCCTGATCGGCATGCTGGCGCCCCATCCCATCTCTCGGCTGGTCTCCAGCCCGTTCGTGCGATGCGTGCAGACCCTGGCGCCCCTCGCGGCCGTCCGGGGCCTGCCGCTCGAGATGACCGACGACCTCGCCGAGGGGACCTCGGGCCCGCGGGCGCTCGACCTGGTGGAGCGCCTCACCGAGCCGGCCGCCCTGTGCAGCCACGGGGACGTGATCATGCTGCTCGTGGAGGCGCTGGCGGTCCGGGGGGTCCCGATGGACGGCCCGGAGATCCCGCAGAAGGGTTCGACCTGGGTCCTCGAGCGCGACGGGTCGGCGATCGTCCGGGGCCGCTACCTGCCACCGCCGCCGGCCTGAGGCTCGGCCGCGGCGACCTCGCCCTCCCCGGCCGCGGCCGTGGCGAGTGGGATCCGGACCGTGAAGGTGGAGCCGGCGCCGAGCACGCTCCGCACCGTGACCGTTCCCCCATGGCCCTCGGCCACGTGCTTCACGATCGCGAGGCCGAGCCCGGTCCCGCCGGTCTGGCGCGACCGGGCGGCGTCGACGCGGTAGAAGCGCTCGAAGACGCGGTCGAGGGCACGGGTCGGGATGCCGACCCCGGTGTCCTCCACGGAGAGCTCGGCCCATCCCTCGCCGACCCGGACCGACACGCGCACCTCCCCGCCGGCGTCCGTGTAGCGCATCGCGTTGTCGACCAGGTTGTGGACGAGCAGCCCGAGATCGGCCCGGGACCCCAGGACCTCCGCTGCCGCGAGTTCGTCGATCGTCATCCGCAGCGCGCGCTCGCGGGCGCGCGCCTCGAGGCGCCGGCACTCGCGAGCGACCACGGCGTCCAGGCGCACGCGGGCTCGCCTCGGGCTCCCGCCCTCCAGCCGCGAGAGGTCGAGCAGGTCGCTCACGATCAGGTTCAGCCGGTTCGCCTCCTCCTCCAGCCGGACGAGGAACCGGGCGAGCGCCGCCGCGTCCCCGTCGGCGGCCGCCCCCTGCAGCGCGTCGGCCAGGGCGAGGATGGCGGCCACGGGCGTCTTCAGCTCGTGGGACGCGTTGGCCACGAAGTCGGTCCGCAGCGCCTCCACCCGTCGCGCCGCCGTCACGTCGCGGACCAGGAGCACCACGGCCCCGGGCGGGGTGGAGGGCACGGCCGCCACCGCGAGCGACCGCCCGGACACCTCGAGCGCGCTCTCGACCGGTGCGTCTGCGGCCCGCGCCGCCGCCACGGCCTCGCGCAGGCGGCTCGGGGTGAGCTCCTTGGTGGTGTCGAACCGCCGCCCGAGCAGGCTCCGCGCGGCGTCGTTCTCGTAGAGCGTGCGACCGTCGGGGGCGAACAGCACGACGCCGTCGGCCATCGCGCCGAGGACCAGATCCCGCGCCTGCACCTCCGACCGGAGCCGCTCCGCCTGGTCCCGGCGCGCGCGCTCGGCGCGCTCGGCGGCGCCGGCGGCCTCCCGCGATCGGCGCCGTCCCACCCACCAGGCCCGCCAGGCGATGGCCGAGGCTGCGATCAGGGCCGCTGCCAGGGTGCCCCGCACGGCGAGACCGGCGGGGGCGAACGCGGCTGCGAGCCCGGCGAGCACCGCGACGGCGGCGGCCGTGGCGATCGTCCGGGTGGTGCGATCTGGAGGCGGGGGGCTCGGTCGGTCCATGGCATGCGGGAGGGGGACGGCCTGAGTGTAGATCCCGGGCGGCACCCCGCGAGAGCGCCCGCACGCCGTTTGCACCGGCTGGACCAGAACGTTTACCCGGCGTTCACCTTCGCGCCGGGGCTCGTTCATGCCTCGCCGGTAGCGTGCGAGGCGTCCGAACGAGGGACGAACGAGGAGGAAACGTGAAGAGGATTCGACTGCTCGCGGCGCCGGTCACCGCGCTGGTGGCGCTCGGGCTCGTCGCGAGCGCCTGCAGCAGCACCCCCGGCGGTGGCGGTGGCGGCGGCAGCACCCCCGGCGGCGGCAGCACCCCCGGCGGCGGCGGCACGGTCAAGCTGCTCGAGACCGGCTCGACGCTGCTCTACCCGCTGTTCAACCTGTGGGTGCCCGCCTACCAGCAGGCCACCACGAGCGTCCAGATCACCACGGCGGGCACTGGCAGCGGCACGGGCATCGCCGAGGCCACCTCCGGCGCGGCTCAGATCGGCGCCTCGGACGCCTACCTCGCCCCGGCGATCGTGCAGCAGACCCCCACGATGGAGAACATCCCGCTGGCGATCTCGGCCCAGCAGGTCAACTACAACCTCCCGGGGCTGAACTCCAAGCACCTGAACCTGAGCGGCGCGGTGCTCGCGGGGATCTACGGTGGGAAGATCCGGTACTGGGACGACCCGGCCATCAAGGCGCTGAACCCCGGCCTGGCGCTGCCGCACAAGGGCATCGTGCCGGTCCACCGCGCCGACGGCAGCGGCGACAGCTTCCTGTTCACGAGCTACCTGTCCGACACGACCCCGTCGTGGTCGAAGTCGGTCGGGTTCAGCACGACCCCCAACTGGCCCTCGGTGCCGAGCGCGATCGGCGCGAACGGCAACTCGGGCATGGTTCAGGCGCTGCAGCAGACGCCGTATGCGATCGCCTACGTCGGCATCAGCTACCTCGACCAGACCGACAAGGCCGGGCTCGGGTACGCGGCGCTGCAGAACAGGGACGGCAAGTTCGTGCTGCCGAGCTCGGACACGATCAAGGCGGCCGCCGCGGCGAGCGCGGGGAACGTCCCGGCGAGCGGGGCGGTCTCGCTGATCCTCTCGCCCGGCGCGACCTCGTACCCGATCATCAACTACGAGTACGCGATCGTGAACACCAAGCAGTCGGACCCGGCGGTGGCCTCGGCCATCAAGGCGTTCCTCACCTGGTGCATCACCCAGGGCAACGCGGCGACATTCCTGGACCAGGTACACTTCCAGCCGTTGCCGAGCAACACGGTCCAGCTGAGCCAGCAGCTCATCTCCAAGATCGGTTCGTGAGCGAGACCACCGTATCGGCGAGGCCGCGCCGCGGGCGCGTGTCCTCGCGGGCCTGGGGGGTGGCGAGCGGCCTCGCGGCCGCCGCCACCCCGCTCATTCTCCTGACGATCCTCGTCGTCCTCGCGATCTTCGCCTGGCGTTCCGTCGTCTGGAACGGCCTCGGGTTCTTCACCAGCACGAAGTGGAACCTCGGCAACCTGTACGGCGGCTCGCTGGTCGTCCGCCACGGCATCGCGGCGCCGCAGGGCGCCGAGTACGGGATGCTCGTGTTCGTCACCGGCACCCTGCTCAGCTCGGCCATCGCGATCGTGCTCGCCGTGCCGGTCGGCATCGGCGTCGCCGTGGCCCTCACGAGCTTCTCTCCCCGGGGCCTCGCGACCGTGGTCTCGTTCTTCGTCGAGCTGCTCGCCGGTGTCCCGAGCGTGGTGTTCGGGCTGTGGGGCTTCACCGTCCTCGTGCCGTGGATCGGCGCGACGGTCGGCCCCGGGATGAGCAAGGTGCTGGGGTTCATCCCGTTCTTCGGGGGCCAGGCCCAGACGGGGCTCGGCCTGCTGGCCTCGGGCATCGTGCTGGCCGTCATGATCGTCCCGATCATCACGGCGGTGAGTCGCGACGCGCTCGCCAAGGTCCCGCGGGAGCTGCTCGAGCAGGGCCGGGCGCTCGGCCTCACCGAGTGGGAGATCGTCCGCGATCTGTCGCTGCCGGTCGCGCGCCCCGCCGTCATCGGGGCCGTGATCCTCGGTCTCGGCCGAGCGCTCGGGGAGACCATGGCGGTGCTGATGGTGAGCGGCAGCGCGGTGAACTCCCTGCCGCACAACCTCTACAGCCCGATCTCGACGATGGCGTCCACGATCGCGGCCCAGCTCGACAGCGCCATGACCGACGCGACCGGCATGGCCGTCCACGCGCTCGCCGAGCTCGCCGTGGTGCTGTTCCTGATCACGGTGCTGGTGAACCTGCTCGTGAAGCGCATCGTGCGCACCCTCGAGCAGAGCCCCGTGCTGCTGTGGGCGGAACGGGAGACGGAGTGATCGCGGCCCGGCCCGCGGAGGGCGCCGCCGGGAGGGCGCGGACGGGCATCTCGCTCGGGCGCCGGGTCCGTCACCGCACCGCCGTCGTGCTGGTGTGGCTGTCGGTGGCGATCGTGCTGCTGCCGCTCGCCCACATGTTCGCGATGGTGACCTCACACGCCGTGCGCGCCCTCTCGCCCAAGCTCTTCACCACCTCGACGGCGGGGGTCGCCGGGGGACTCGAGAACGCGATCGTCGGGACGATCCAACTCGTCGTCCTCGCGACGGTGGCGGCGGTCACCCTCGGGGTGCTTGGAGGGATCTGGGTCCGCGAGTTCGCGTCGCCCCGGGCCGCGTTCCCAGTGCGCCTGGCGGCCGACGTGCTCGCCGGCGTCCCCTCGATCGTCATCGGCTACTTCGGCTACGTCACGATGGTCACCTGGCTCGGGTGGGGGTTCTCGCTCCTCGCCGGCGCCCTCGCCCTGGCGGTGATCATGCTCCCCTACGTCCTTCGGGCGACCGACCTCGCGATCGGCCGCGTGTCGGAGGAGCTTCGGGACGCCTCGACGGCGCTCGGCGCCACCCAGGCCGCTACGCTGCGGCGCGTCATCCTCCGCTCCGCGCTGTCCGGGATCGTCACCGGGGCCCTGCTCGCCGTCGGGATCGCCCTGGGGGAGACCGCCCCGCTCCTCTACACGGCGGGCTGGTCGAACTACTGGGGCCTCCTGCCCTCGTTCACGCACAACCCCGTCGGGTACCTCACCTACGTGGTGTGGACGTTCATCAACCAGCCGTTCGCCGAGGCGCATGCCCTCGCGTACGCCGCGGCGTTCCTGCTTATGATCCTGGTCCTGCTGTTGAACGTCGTGGTGCGCCGGGTGATCGTTCGCCACACGGAGGAGGCGCGATGATCCGCGAGGAGGACGCGACCGGGCGCGAGCACCGAGATCCGGGGATCGTGTCGCTACCGGAGGAACCCGTGGACGAGCCCAGAGCGAATCGGGCCATGTTCGTGCTCGACGGCTTCGACCTGTACTTCGGGCGAGCGCACATCCTGAAGGGGATCACGCTCGAGATCCCGAGCAACCAGGTGACGGCCATCATCGGACCATCCGGGTGCGGGAAGTCCTCGCTGCTGCGCAGCCTGAACCGGATGAACGACCGGGTGCCGGGCATGCGCGTGGAGGGGAAGGTCCTCTTCGAGGGCGACGACGTGTACGGTCAGTCGGTCGACCCCGTCACGCTGCGGCGCCGGGTCGGCATGGTCTTCCAGCGCCCGACGCCGTTCCCGATGAGCATCTTCGACAACGTCGCGTACGGCCCGCGGCTGCACGGCCTCGCCAAGCGGAGCGAGCTGGACCGCGTCGTCGAGTCGAGCCTGCGCGACGCCGGGCTCTGGGACGTCGTGAAGGACACGCTGCGCAAGCCGGCGACGGCGCTCTCCGGCGGGGAGCAGCAGCGGCTGTGCATCGCCCGGACGCTGGCCGTGGACCCCGAGGTGATCCTGCTCGACGAGCCCACCTCGGCCCTCGATCCCTCGGCGACCACTCGCATCGAGGAGCTGTTGCAGCGGCTCGCCGAGCGGTACACGATCGTGATCGTGACCCACAACATGCAGCAGGCCGCGCGCGTCTCGGAGGACACGGCCTTCCTGCTGTCGGGGGAGCTCGTGGAGTTCGGCCCGACCGACAAGATCTTTCGGGCGCCCGACGACAGGCGCACGGAGGACTACGTGACCGGAAGGTTCGGCTAGTCGTGGAGATGCGGCAGCGCTTCCACGAGGACCTCGCCGCGCTGGAGGCCGAGGTCGAGGAGCTCGGCGGCATCGTCGAGCGCCAGATCGGCGATGCGGTGGCTGCCCTCGCACGGCGGGACGCGGGACTCGCGACCGCCGTCATCGCGCGGGACGATGAGGTCGATGGCGCCTACCTCGACATCGAGCGACGCATCCTCGACCTCATCGCGCTGCAGACTCCGGTGGCCTCGGACCTCCGGCTGCTCTCCGCGATCCTCCACATCAACCTGCACCTCGAGCGGGTGGGCGACGGCGCGGTGAACATCGCGAAGATCGCCACGATCACCCAGGAGCTGCCGCACGACCCCACGATCCTGGAGCACCTCCAGGAGATGTCCGACATCGTGCGCGGCATGCTCCGCATCTCGCTGGAGGCGTTCACGCGCCGCGACCTCGAGCTGTGCCTCAAGCTCCCGGCGCTCGACGACCCCGTCGACGTGCTGAACCGCGGGATGTACCGGAAGGTGCTGAACCTCGCCGGCGACCCGGCCGCCCTCGAGTGGGGCATCCGCATGAACACCGTGGCCCGCCAGCTCGAGCGGGTCGGCGACCATGCGGTCGACGTCGGCGAGCAGGTGGGGTTCCTTCTGACCGGGGAGTTCCGGGAGTTCGTCGATTCCTCGCACAAGGAGCCCCTGACCGATGGCTCCTAGCGCCGTCGGCCCGGTCCTGGTGGTCGAGGACGAGGGTGCCATCGCCGAGAGCGTCCAGTACGCCCTCGAGCGCGAGGGGCTCGACGTGCTGGTCGCCTCGGACGGCGAGCAGGCCCTCGAGCGATTCCGCGCCGAGCGCCCGTCGCTGGTCCTGCTCGACCTGATGCTCCCGAAGCTCTCCGGTCTCGACGTGTGCCGGCTCATCCGCTCCGAGTCCACGGTCCCGATCGTCATGCTGACCGCGAAGGACGCCGAGGCCGACAAGGTCGCCGGGCTCGAGCTCGGCGCCGACGACTACGTCACGAAGCCGTTCTCGATGCGCGAGCTGGTGTCGCGGGTGCGCGCCCAGCTCCGCCGCGCGGGGATGCCGGGGGTCCCGGCCGAGACGCCGGAGCCGGAGGTCCTGCGGGCCGGCCCCGTGGTGCTGGACGTGGCGCGGCACGAGGCGCGGGTCCGCGGCGAGCCGGTCGCCTTCACCCCGAAGGAGTTCGAGCTGCTGGAGGTCTTCCTGCGCCGCCGGGGCCGCCTGCTCACCCGGGAGCTGCTGATCGAGGAGGTCTGGGGCCCCGACTACTTCGGCGACACCAAGACGCTCGACGTCCACGTGAAGCGCCTGCGCCAGAAGATCGAGCAGGACCCGCACTGCCCCGTCCATCTCGTGACCGTCCGGGGGCTCGGCTACCGGTTCCTGGACGACGAGGCGCGTTCGGCCTCCTGAATCCGGCCTGCGGCGTCCCCGGGAACGCCGGCGGGGCCCGGAGGCCCCCGTCGCCGCTCAGGCGCCGGGGGTGGTGGTGTGACGGGCGAGGTAGGCGGCGGCCTCGGCCCGACGGGCGACCTCGAGCTTGGAGAGGATGCTCGAGACGTAGTTCTTCACGGTCTTCTCGGCGAGGTGGAGCTCCTCGCCGATCTCCTTGTTGGTCTTGCCGGAGGCGACCAGCGAGAGGATGCGCTCCTCCTGCGGCGACAGCCGAGCGAGCTTCTCGTCCTTGATGAGGTGCTTGCCGCGGCGCAGCCGCTCGAGGACGGTCTTGGTGACGTCGGGGTCGAGCAGGCTCTTGCCCTCGCCGACCGCCCGGATCGCGCGGATGAGCTCGCCGGCCTTGATCTGCTTCAGCACGTAGCCGGAGGCGCCGGCCATGATCGAGGCGAACAGCGCCTCGTCGTCGGCGAACGAGGTCAGCATCAGGACCTGGATCTTGGGGCGGCGAGCGCGGATCTCGCGGGTGGCCTCGATGCCGCTGCCGTCGATCAGCCGGACGTCCATCACGACGACGTCGGGGCGGGTCCGCTCGGCCTCCTCGATGGCCTCCTTGACCGATCCCGCCTCGCCGGCCACCACGATGTCGTCGGCCGCATCGAGCAGGGCCTTCACGCCCTTGCGAACGACCTCGTGGTCATCGACCAGCATCACGCGGAGCGGCGTTCCCATCGGCCCCCATGCTCGCACGGCGAGCGCCGCCCCTCAACTCCCCCGAGGGGATCCTGCGGAACGCCGTGTGCGGGGCCGGTGGCGCGTCAGAGCGGGATGCGGAACTCGACGGTGGTGCCCTCGGAGGGTATCGAGGCGATCCGGACCTCGCCGCCCAGCGCCGAGGTCCGCTCCCGGATGTTCCGCAGGCCGCTGCCCCGCCCGTCGACCTCGGCGAGATCGAACCCCTGCCCGTCGTCGTCCACGCAGAGCAGCGCGCCGCCCTCCGCCCGCGACAGGCTCACCCGCACGGTCGAGGCGGCCGCGTGACGCCCGACGTTCGAGAGCGCCTCGCGCGTCAGCTGCACGAGGTCGGCGGCGTTGCCGGAGAGCTCGGCCGCGACCTCACGGTCGATGTCGACGACCGTCACCACGCCGGTCTTCTCCTCGAACTCGCGGGCGAGGTGCTGCAGGGCCTCGTCGAGCTGCCGGTCGGCGAGGATCCCGGGACGCAGGCCGAAGATGTAGTTGCGCAGATCGCGGATGACGCGGTCGAGGTCCTCGACCGCGCCCTCGATCCGCTGCGCCAGCTCGTCGTCCGAGGCGAGGATCGCGGTGCCCTGCAGCCCCATCCCGACGGCGAACAGCGACTGGATCACGCCGTCGTGCAGCTCCTTCGCGATGCGCTCGCGGTCCTCCATCAGCGCCAGGCGCTTCAGGTCCTCCTGCGCGCGTCCGAACTCGATGGCGAGCGACGCCTGCTCGGCGAAGGTCTCGACCAGCCGGCGGTCCTCCTCACCGATCGGCGGGCGTCCGCGGAGCCTTCCGACGGCGAGGGTCCCGAACGGGCGCCCGCGCACGACGAGTGGCAGGAGCACGGCCGGCCCGATGTCGCGGAGCCACACCAGCGGCTGGGACCCATGAGGGTCCTCTGCGGCGTCGGCGACCGCCACGGCGACCCCGTTGCGGACGACCTCGCCGGAGAGGGAGCCCCGGAGCGGGACCTCGGCCCCGAGCATCTCGTCGGCCCGGTGCCCGTCGGAGGCGAGCACGCGGAGCGGGTCCGTCTGCCCCTCGTGCTCGGCGACGATCGTGGACACGTCCCCACCGACGAGCTCCCGGGCCCGCCTCGCCACCAGGCGGAGCACCTCGGTCGACTCGGCCCCGGCGAGGATCGAGCCGGTGACCTCGCGAACGGCCTCGAGCCACCGCTGGCGCCGCTGCGTGTCCTCGTACAGGCGCGCGTTCGCGATGGCGATCCCGGCCTGGGACGCGAGCACGGACAGGGTGCGCTCGTCCTCGTCGCTGAACTCGGCGCCGCCCTCCTTGTCGGCGAGGTAGACGTTGCCGAAGACCCGACCGTGCGCCATCAGCGGCGCGCCGAGGAACGAGTGCATGACCGGGTGCCCCGGCGGGAACCCGATCGCGCGCGGGTCGTCCGAGATCCGGGCCAGTCGCAGAGGACGTGGGTCACGGATCAGCAGGCCGAGGATCCCGTGTCCCTGCGGCGGGTGGCCGATGGCGGCCCGCTCCCGCTCCGAGACCCCAGCCGTGACGAACTCCACGATCCGGCCGCCCGGTCCGGTCACCCCGAGCGCCCCGTATCGGGCTCCGGTCAGGCGGGTGGCCAGGTCGACGATGCGCTGAAGCACCACCGGCAGCGAGAGCTCCGAGGACAGGACCAGCCCCGCCTCGATCAGGAGGTCCTTCCGATCACCCTCTGCGGCCATGCCAATGGCAGCGTACATCCTGTCGGATCGGGCCGCCCGTCCCGTGTCGAACGGGACTTTCGGCCGTGGGCGCGGTCGCGGCCGCGCCCGGATCCTTGCCGCATGTTTGTGCGCTACTTCGTGGAGCTGGAGGCTGCCTTCGACGAAGCCGAGCCGTTCCTGCTGCGGTCACCGCGTGACTGGCTGGCCGGGCTCGCGCAGGACGCCGACGAGCGGGGCCAGCGGCTCCTGATCGAGGTCGGCTTCCCCGTGGACGGCCGGCGGCGAATCGACAAGCGGGTCGAGGTCGACTTCGGCGAGCCGATCCGCCTGCCGTCGAAGTCCCTGCTGCCGATGAGCTGGAAGGCCACCGGGTCCCAGGGGCTGTTCCCGGCGCTCGAGGGGGACCTCGAGATCGCGCCGCTCGGCGCCCGGCGGACCCAGCTGGCGCTGAGTGTCCGGTACCGGCCACCGCTCGGGGCGATCGGGCGAGTGGTCGACAAGACCATGCTGCATCGGGTGGCAGAGGCCACCGTGAAGGATTTCCTCGATCGCACGGGGCAGGCACTGGCCGCCCTGATCGCGGCCGCCTCCCGATCCTGAGGTCCGCCCGCCGGACCGCCGTCTCGGGTCGTTCTCGCCGCTTGCGGTGCTCAGGTCCGGCGCGCCGCGATCGGCGGCCGCGCCGGCTCGGGCTCGACCCGGACCCGGGCGTCGACGATGACGGCGCCGTGCGGGTGGACGATGACCGGGTTGAGATCCATCTCTGCGACGGAGGGGTGCGACTCGACCATCGCCCCGACCCGCAGGAGGATCTCCTCCAGGGCGGCCACGTCGGCCTTCGGGGCTCCCCGGAAGCCGTCGAGCAGCGGGAACGTCGCGAGCGAACGGACCATCTCGCCGGCGTCCCGGTCGGTGAGCGGCGTGATCCGCACGGCGACGTCCTTCACGAGCTCGACGGCCGCTCCGCCGGCCCCGCACGCGACGACCGGGCCGAACAGCCGGTCGTGGACGACCCCGACCAGCATCTCGACCCCGGGCGGGACGGCCCGCTGCACGACGTAGCCCTCCACGCGATGCCCCACGCCCGTCACGTCGCCCTTCATCCGGCGAGCGGTCTCCGCGACCTCCTCGGGCACGAGGCCGATCCGGACGCCCCCGGCGTCGGCCTTGTGGATCAGGGTGGGGGCGAGGACCTTCAGCGCGACCGGCGGCCCGATCGCCGCCGCAGCCCGCTCCGCCTCCTTCGGGGTTCGCACCGTCCGCTGCTCGACCAGCGGGAACCCCCAGCACGAGAGGAGCTCGGCCGACTCGTCGGGCGTGAGCCAGCGCGGCCCCTGCCGGAGGGCCTTCGCGAGCAGGGCCGCCGCCTCGTCGCGGTCGACCTCGGGGAACTCCACGACGCTCCCCTCCGGGCGGGCGCGCCACTGCCCGTAGCGGACGGCCCGCGACAGGGCCCGCGCCGCCTCCTCCGGGAAGGAGTAGACGGGGATGCGCACGTCCGGTGCCCGGAGGGCCCGCACGGCCTCCTCCCCCTGCGAGCTCATGAAGACCGTGAGGACCGGGATCGGCCGCGGCAGTCGCCGGACGGCCTCGGCGACGGCCGCGGCGACGTCCTGCGCCCGGGTCGCGAGCGGCCGGATGAAGATCACCACGACGGCATCGACGCTCCCCTCCGCCGCCACCAGCGAGAGGGCGCGGCCGTAGTCCTCGGCCGTCGCCGAGGCGACCATGTCGACCGGGTTGGCGACCGAGGCCTCCGGGGGCAGGAACCCGGCGAGCTTCGCGCGGACCGCCTCGCCGAGGGGCGGGACCACCAGGCCGTCGGACTCGCAGGCGTCGGTGCAGACCACGCCGAGCCCTCCGCCGTTGGTGACGATCCCGACCCGGGGCCCTGCCGGCGGCGGCTGGTCGGCCACCAGGGCGGCGACGTCGAACAGCTCCTGGAGCGTGTCGGTGCGAATCACCCCGGCCTGGTGGAACAGCGCCTCGACCGTCACGTCGGAGGCCGCGACCAGCGCGCCGGTGTGTGACGAGCTGGCCCGGGCGCCCGCGCCCGAGCGCCCGCTCTTCACCGCGACGATCGGCTTGCGCTTGCCGACCCGGCGCGTGATCCGGGCGAACTTTCGCGGGTTCCCGAACGACTCCAGGTACAGCAGGATCACGTCGGTGTCCTCGTCGGACTCCCAGTAGTTGATGAAGTCGTTGCCGGACAGGTCCGCCTTGTTGCCGACCGACACGAACGAGGACAGCCCGAGACCGTGGACGCGGGCGAAGTCGACGACGGCGAGCCCGAGCGCGCCGCTCTGGGAGAGGAACGCCACCCGCCCTCGCGGCGGGGCCACGGGCGCGAAGGTCGCGTTCAGCCGCACGTCCGTGGCCGTGTTCAGCACCCCCATGCAGTTCGGGCCGACGAGGCGCATGCCGGTCTCGCGGCACACGCGCAGCAGCTCGCGCTGTCGGGCGGCACCCGCCTCGCCGAGCTCCGCGAAGCCGGCGGACACCACGACCAGCGAGGGCACGTCGCGCTCGGCGCACTCGAGCGCGACGTCGACCACCTCCTCGGCCGGCACCGCGACGATCGCGAGGTCGATCGCCTCGGGGACGTCCAGGATCGAGGGATAGGAGCGCACCGACTGCACGACCTCGGCCTTGGGGTTCACCGGGTACACCGGCCCGTTGAACCCGTACGCGAGCAGGTTGTGGAAGATCTCCGCGCCCACGGTGCCGCGCTCGCGCCCGGCGCCGATGACCGCGACGGCGTGAGGACGAAGGAACGACCGCACGGCGGCGGCCGCGGCGAGCTGCTCCCGGCGCTCGAAGCGCTCGAGGGCCTCGGGGGAGATCGAGGTCCCGATCTCGATCTCGATCACCCCGGGCTGGGTCCGCATGGTGACCGGCAGGCCGCTCTCGCGGAACACCCCGACCATGCGGTGGTTCTCCGGCAGGGTCTGGGCGGTGAAGACCGTGATGCCCCGCTCGGCGGCGGCCTCGGCGAGGTGGCCGAGCATGATCGTCCCGAGCCCCATGCCCTGGTACGCGTCGGCGATGGTCTGCGCCACCTCGGCATGGTCGGGGCCGGTCCGGAACCAGACCCCGTGGCCGACGATCCGGCCCTCGATGGTGGCGACCAGCCCGAACTCGTTCTCGTAGTCGACCTCGACGCCCCGTCGGGCCTCGCGCTCCAGGTCGATCGAGGCGGAGAAGAAGCGCAGGGCGAGGCTCTCCTTGGACAGGCCGGCGAGGAACGTGCGGACCCCCTCGAGGTCGTCGGGACGGACCGGCCGCACCCGGACCGTCGAGCCGTCGCGGAGCGCGACGTCGGCCTCCCGGTGCGCGGGGTAGGGGACACCCATGCGCGTCATCGTACGTCCGTGCCCAACCCTCGACGGGTGGCAGCAGGCCCCGGACCAAGGCCCGTACGTCCCGGTCGAGACGGGACGTCCGGCCCTGCCGACTCCGGCCGCCCGGTGAGAAGGTCCATGTGTTGCGGGTGGGCGACAGTCGGATGTTCCCGGATCCCCGCCGATCGAGAGTGGTAGGCGCCTGCGGGTGCCCGGAGACGAGGAGGGGTCGAGAGGCCGAGTTCGACGGCGGGGTCGCGCGCGTGATTCTGGTCCCCACCCACCCCCCACGCTTCGCGACTCCGCCGCCGGGCCCGGCCTTTCGCGTGCCCGGGTCCCACCTTCGGCGCCCGGGCGCCCGGGCGCCGAAGGCCGCTCAGGCCGCCGCCCGTCGCTTGAAGGGCTCGAGCCAGAGCGTCGCGGCCGCCGCGACCAGCAACGCCAGCCCGAACTGGGCGAGCGACAGCGGCGCGAGCCGCATCACCTCGGCCACGCCGGGCAGGTCATCGGCGGCGAAGACCACCAAGAGCGTCCCCACGGCGATCCAGGGCAGCGCGCGGTTGTCGCGGTAGGAGGCGCGCCACACCGGGAGCTCGGGCGAGCGCCCCACGAAGACCAGGAAGAGCTGGCCGAGGACCATCGTGGTGAAGGCCAGGGCTCGCGCCTCGTTCACCGGGACGCCCTGGTGGATTCGCACCAGGTACACGGCGAGGACGGCGGCCGCGAGCGTGAGGCCGAGTGCCGTCGCCCCCACGAGGTCCCGGCGGCCGAGCAGCCCCGACGTCGACGGTCGGGGACGCCGGCGCATGAGGTCGGGCGCCGCAGGGTCTGCCTCGAACACCAGCGAGATCGTGGGGTGCAGGATCAGCTCCAGCAGGACGAGGTGGACGGGCAGCAGCAGCAGCGGCGTCCCGGTGAGCGGCACGACGAGCGCGCCGAGCAGCAGCGGCACGTGGAACGCGATCAGGAAGGCGAACGCGCGGCGCAGGTTCTCGAAGATGCGTCGGCCGTCCCGCACCGCCCCGACGATCGTCGCGAAGTTGTCGTCGAGCAGGACCATGGTCGCCGCCTCGCGGGCGACCTCGGTGCCTCGCTGGCCCATCGCGACGCCGATGTCCGACTCTCGGAGCGCCGGCGCATCGTTGATCCCGTCCCCGGTCATCGCGACCACGTGCCCCTGTCGCTTGAGCGCCCCCACCAGCCGGTGCTTCTGTTCCGGCCGGGTTCGTGAGAACACGTTCGCGCGGGCCACGATCGCGTCGAGCTCCTCGTCGCTCGCCGCGTCGAGGTCGTCCCCCGTCACGATGCGGTCGCCGTCGTCGGGCAGCCCGAGGTGCTCGGCCACCGCGTGTGCCGTCATCGGGTGGTCGCCGGTGATCATCACGACGCGGATGCCGGCCTGCCGGCACTCCGCCAGCGCCTCGGCCACCCCCGGGCGCGGAGGGTCGGACAGCGCGACGAGGCCATCGAAGCGCAGCGCTCGCTCGTCGCGGTCTCGGTCCCCGGTCGGCTCGGGCAGCGGGCCCGACGCCACGGCGATGACCCGCATCCCGCGCGAGGCGAGCTCGTGGTTCGCGCTGAGCGCCTCCCGACGCACGTCCTCGTGGGCGCCGCAGACCTCGAGGATGCCCTCGATGGCCCCCTTGGCGAACACCTCGCTGCCGCCGTCGGCCGCCCACACGTGCGTGACGCGTTTGGTGGCCGGATCGAACGCGTAGTCGTGCACGAAGCGGCGCGCGTGCAACGCGTCGACGTCGACGCCGTTCGCCGACGCGAAGCGCACGATGGCCTGCTCGAGCGGGTCGAACGGCGACGGCTCCGAGGCGAGGACCGCCGATTCGAGCAGCGATCGGCCCCACGTCCCGAGGTCCCCCGGCGGCCCATCGTCGGCAAGGATCGGCTCCTCACCGGGACCGGTGAGGCCGGCCACCTCGAGCCGGCCGAGCGTCAGGGTCCCGGTCTTGTCCGAGCAGATGACGCTCGTGGCCCCCAGGGTCTCGACGCCGGCCAGCCGCCGGACCAGCGCCCGCTCGCGAGCGAGCCGCCACGCTCCGAGCGCGAGGTACAGCGTGAAGACCATCGGGAACTCCTCCGGGATGGCGGCGATGGCCAGGCTGACGCCGGCGATGACGGCGGCGCCCCATCCCTTCCCGTAGGAGAGCTGGATCCCGATGACCGCGACGCAGAACGCAAGGGCCACGAGCCCCAGGCGGCGGACCAGCCGCCCGATCAGCCGCTGGAGGGGAGTCGGCTGCTCCTTGATGCCGGCGACCAGGGTCCCGATTCGCCCGTAGCCGGTGGCCGCGCCGGTGACCGTGACCCGGAACATGCCCCGGCCGGAGAGCACGGTCGTGCCGGCCAGGACGGTCCGTTCCCCCTCGCTCCCGCCGACGGCCTTCCCGACCGGAACCGACTCCCCGGTGAGGGCCGACTCGTCGACCATCACCTGCGTCCCGGCCGCGAAGTCCCCGTCGGCCGGGATCACGTCCCCCTCCTGCAGGAAGACGAGGTCGCCCGGCACGATCTCGAGGGTCGGGACCGTCTGCCGTCGCCCGTCGCGCCAGACGGTGGCGGTGGGGGCCGTGAGGCGCTTCAACCCCTCCAGCGCCCGCTCGGCGCGAACCTCGAGGACGAGGCCGACGGCGACGATCGGCACGAGCGCCGCGAACGTGATCGCCGCGTCCGACACGTCGCGAAGCAACAGGTAGGTGGGCCCGGCCACCAGCAGGAGCAGCGCCATCGGGTCGGTGGCCGCGCGGACGAGCGTCGATGCCATCCCGGTCCGGTGCCGCTCGGGAACGAGCGCGTTCGCGCCGTGTTCGACCAGCAGGCGCCGGGCCTCGTCCGACGAGAGCCCGTCGAGGCCCGGCGGGGGCGTGAGCCCCGCCTCCCGGCCCTCCACGGCGGGGGTCATGGGGACCCGTCCTCCTCCGTGGCGGCGTGCAGGCACGGGCCCGGGGGCGGGGCGGCATCGCGTCGTTCGGTGAGGGGCATGCGTTCATGGTCCGTCGTGGCGGGAGGGCCGCCACGGGACGAAGGGCATCCACGCCGGGGGCCTGGCGCCCCTGCGGGGTCGTCCGGGCCGGCGTGGAGGGGTCGGTCGACCCTCAGCCGGCCTGGCCCGCGGCGGTAGCGTCGATGCGAGGAGAGCGTGCGACGAGAAGGGGCCTCGCGAGGAGGATGCGGATGCGTGCGGTGAGGGATGTGATGACCAAGACGGTGGTCGTCGTGGACAAGGCCGCCCCGTTCAAGAGGATCGTGGAGCTGCTGCACGAGTACCGCGTGAGCGCGCTGCCGGTGGTCGACGAGCAGCGTCACGTCGTCGGGATCGTCACCGAGGCCGACCTTCTGACGAAGGAGGGGTTCGGGCGGGACGGGGGGCCGAGGATCTTCGAGGGCCGGGAGCGCCGGGCGGCGCGGGCGAAGGCCGCGGGCACCGTGGCCTCGCACGTGATGTCCAGTCCCGTGACGGTGATCGCCCCGGAGGCCGGAGTGGCCGAGGCGGCCAGGCTGATGCACGAGCGGGGCGTCAAGCGCCTGCCGGTCGTCGACGCGGCGGGGGGCCTCGTCGGCATCGTCAGCCGGTGCGACCTGCTGCGGGTCTTCCTCCGAGACGACGCCGACATCCTGGCGGAGGTCCGGGACGAGGTCCTCGGGCGGGTGCTGGTGGTCGAGCCGGGCACCGTGCGGGCCGATGTCCGGGACGGCGTGGTCACGCTCGAGGGGCAGGTCGAGCGGCGGAGCATGCTGCCGGTCGTCGCCGGGCTGGTGCGGGGGGTCGACGGGGTCGTCGCCGTGGAGAGCCGCCTGACCTACGCGATCGACGACACGGGGCCCACGGCGGCGCAGCGCGTCGGCTGGGTTGCCACGGGCCACGGGCTCGGGGTCAGGCCGTAGCCGGCGGGAGGACCCGCCGCCCCCTGGCGTCGACGGGGGCGACGCGGCCCGGTGGCCGCTCGTCAGTTGTCCTCGGGGCGCGCGCGTCCCCGGGCGGCCACCGCCGGCGGCGGGTCATCGGCGGCCGCCGCGCGCGCCGGGACCCTCGACGCCGGCGCGGGATGGGCCGTCGGTGCCTTGCCGGACGCCGTCGTCCCGGCCGCCGCCCTCGTCGTGGGGCGAGGCCGGGCGTGCGGGGGAGGCGCCGCGCGCGGCGGCCGGTAGCCCGACGTCAGCCCCCGCACCAGCACCAGGAACAGGACCACGGCACCGGTCGCCACGTAGCTCCACCACATCCACGGCCGCACGCTGTCCGTGCCCGTGAACACCCCGTGAACCAGCGCGAGGATGAACGCCGGCACGGCGAGCAGGTGGATCCGGCGCCACCACGTCGTGCCGAGGCGCTTGCGGATCCACGAGGTCGACACCACGACGGCCATCGCGTACATGGCGGCGATGCCGAAGGCCACCGAGACCGGCTTGAACCGACCGTGCAGCGGGACCAGCAGGTCGATCGGCCTGAACGGCATGAACGTGTCGAGCAGCAGCCCTCCGAGGTGCACGCCGAGCAGGACGAGCCCGACCGTCGACAGGAACTGGTGGACGGTCGTCGCGGTCTGCTTGGCGATGCGCTTGCCGAACAGCGACGTCGTCGCGATCAGCCCCCAGGTGACCGACGCCCACAGCATGAGGTAGGCGCCGATCCCGGCGGCCCGCAGCACGATCCAGGTCGTCACGCCCCCACCTCCGCGCCATCGAGCGCGGCGAGGTTCGTCGCGAGCCGGCCCTCGTCGGTGACGAGCAACGCGTGGATCTCGTCGAGGGCGCCGTGCCCCGCGAGCAGGGCCCATTTCGAGCGGACCTCGGCCTCGGTGCACGACTCGGCCCAGACCGTCGCCTGGAGGATGCCGGTCGCGGCCGGGCGCCAGGTCCTCGGGTCGATCAGGTGGTGCAGGCCAGGGCCCCACGATCGGCGGGTGACCGACGAGGTGGCGAGCGCGCCCGACGCGAGCTTCAGCCGCAGGATCTCTCGCGACGGGTCGAACGGGTCCTCGACGCCGACGTCGAGCCCGCCGACCGGTGGCTCGCCGACCAGGCGGAGGTCGCCCCCGGCGTCCACGATCATCCACGGGAGCAGGTGGGCCGCCTGCTCGGCCGCGATGTCGGCCGTCCAGCCCTTGGCGATCCCGCCGAAGTCCAGGGCCACCCCCTCGGGCAGCAGCACGCTCTCCGCATCGACCTGCAGGTCCGACCAGCGGCCAGCCGCCCTCGGCGTCGGGCGCGGGGCGCGCGGCTCGCGCGCGACGTCCGCGTAGTCGCGGGCGTAGCCGGCAGCGAGGAGCGCCGGCAGCACCGTGGGGTCGAAGAGCCCGCCCGTGCGCCGTGCGGCGTCCATCGACAGCTCGAGAAGGGTCATGAACTCCGCCGAGACCCGGGTCGGCCGGCCGGCCGCGGCGTTCACCGCCATCAGCTCGCTGTCCGACCGGAACCGGGTGAAGCGACCCTCGAGCCGGGCGAAGGTGCGCTCGACCATCGCCACCGCGTCGGCGAAGCCGTCGCGCGCGCGCGGAGTGGCCTCGGGGGCGATCACGCGGACCCGGGTCCCCATCGCGCCGAACGTGTGGCGGCGGACCCGGCGGCCGTCCGCGATCTCGAGGACGGCGTCCATGCTCGTCACGGGGGCGGCGTCGAGCCGCCGGTGGTCACGGGGGGCGGCGGCGCGGCGACCGGGGCCGTCGCCGATCCTCCGGAGGTCACGTACGCGACCCCCGCGCCGCTCGCCGGCCCCGGCTCCTCGACGACGATCCGGCGGATCACGTGCCGGACGACGATCTCCCGGGGCTGGTTCCCCGGCAGGACCTGGATGCCGGCCGTCGCGGCCGGCTTGGGGGATAGGCTGAGGGCCGCCCACGGGAAAAGGAAGCCGACCGCGCCCCCGATCCACGCGAGGGTGCGAAGGGCCCCCTTCGAGATCCGCCGTCTCCGCGAGGTGGGCTCAGTCATCGCCACCGCTGCCACCCTCGCCGCTGTCGTCGCCGCCGGTCGCCGAGGCGCCCGTGTGGGTCACGGGCTGGGTCGCCGGGTGGGCTGCGACCACGGTCGCCGGAACGATCCGGACGCCGGCGGGTGCCTTCGGCTTGACCTTGCGGTGGATCGTGATCGTGGTGGTGATGGTCTTGACGATGGGGCCCGGCTGGGACTGCCGGAGCGTCGCCGGCGTGGCCGTGGACGAGGCCTCGGCGCCGACGCGCAGGGAGTACCCGATGAGCCCCGAGACCAGTGCCCCGACGAGCCCGCCCGCCAACGTGATCGCGGACCGCTTCTTCATCCCGCACCTCCCAGCGCAACCCCCGCGGACCGGACGCTCTCCACCGTACGGAGGCATCGGTCACGCCACGCCAAAGGTGGAGGCAGCAAACGGTAAAGTCCCGCCGGATCGGGGTCGGGCCGGACCTCGGATCAGGCGGGGATCACGAGGGTCCCGGCCTCGCCGTCGAGGATCGCCCGCACGTCGCCGAGCGCACCGATCGCCGCCCGCCGGCCGGTCGCCTCCACGAAGCGGCACGCCGCCTCGACCTTCGGCCCCATGGATCCCGCGGCGAAGGCCATCGCGCGGAGCACGGCGGGGCGGGCCCGGCGGATCGGTCGCGCGGCGGGACCGGGCCACTCGCGGAGGACGGCCGGGACGTCGGTCAGCATCAGGAAGAGGTCGGCCGCGAGGAGCCTCGCGAGCAACGACGCGGCGAGGTCCTTGTCGATCACCGCCTCGACGCCGCGCAGCCCGCCCTCCTCGTCGACGACGACGGGGATCCCCCCGCCGCCCGCGCAGATCACCAGCACCCCGGCCTCGACCAGCCGACGGATCGTACGGAGCTCCACGATGCCGATGGGGTCGGGGGAGGGGACCACTCGACGCACGCCCTCCCCGTCCGGGGCGACGACCCAGCCCCGCTCGGCCGCGAGCCGCCGCGCCTCGTGCCCGGGGTACACCGGCCCGATCGGCTTGGTCGGACGGCGGAATGCGGGGTCCTCGGGATCGACCAGGGTCTGGGTGAGCAGGGTGGCCACGTCCCGGCCGGGCAGCTCGTTCTCCAGTCGCTGCTCGATCAGGTAGCCGATCATCCCCTCGCTCTCGGCCCCGAGGACGTCCAGCGGGTACGGCCCGACCTCCCGGTAGGCCTCGGCCTGGAGGGCCAGCAGCCCGACCTGCGGCCCGTTGCCGTGGGTGACGACGAGCTCGTGATCGGCCGCGAGATCGGCGAGCGAGCGGACCGCCTCGTCGACGTTTCGTCGCTGTGTGGCCGCCTCGGCGGGCTCGCCCCGTCGCAGCAGGGCGTTCCCGCCGAGGGCCGCCACGATCCTCATTCGCCCGCTCCGCCGGGGTCGGACGAGACGCGCATCGAATCACCTCCGCGCTTGTCGCCTTGACGGTAGTTCGGGGTCGCGGAGGTGACCACGGACGGGAGTCCCTCGGGCCCCGGGACCGGGTGGTCCGGTCGGGATCCGGTGGAAGGAGGCGGGGTCAGCCGCCCACGCGACGCAGGATGTCCGCGCGGGACCGATCCAGGAGGCGCGCGGCGGCCAGGGAGAGGCGCACCGGGACCGGTCGCGGGGCCCGCACGTCGCGGGCTTGCTCGGGGAGCTCGGCGAGGTCGACCTCGAAGCGCCTCCGCGCTCGGGGGATGTCCTCCGTCGGCGCGACCCGCCGGCCCCCGCGCATCACCGGCGCGAGCAGGGCCCGCGCGCCGGCCGGGACCGGCTCGTCCCGCAGCGCGACGACCTCGTCGGACATCCCGGGGACGCGGAACACCTGCTTCGCGCCCGGCGCCGACACCTTCGCCGGGGAGAGCTTCATGAGCGGCCGCCCCTCGAACTCCACCAGCTTGTAGGCGGTGTCGAGGAAGGGGGCGTCGGCCGAGACGCCGACCCGGGTGCCGACCCCGAAGGCGTCGATCGGTGCCCCACCGCGCACGAGCTCGTCGACGTCGTGCTCGTCGAGCCCGCCGCTCGCGAAGATCCGCACGCCGGGCAGCCCCGCCTCGTCGAGGATCCGGCGTGCCTCGCGAGAGAGCTCGTCGAGGTCGCCGCTGTCGATACGGATGCCGAGGCGGTCGGTCAAGCCGAGGGCGCGGACCGTCTCGATGGCGGCGCGCACCCCCGAGGACGTGTCGTAGGTGTCGACGAGAAACGTCGTGCGGTGCGGGAAGTCCGCGGCGAAGGCGCGGAAGGCGTCGGCCTCGGTCGGGAACGACTGCACGTACGAGTGTGCCATCGTTCCCACGGGACGGAGCCCGTAGCGCCGCGCGGCCTCGACGTTGCTGGTGCCCCCGAACCCGACGATCGCGGTCGCGCGGGCCACGGCCATCGCCGCCTCGACGCCCTGCGTGCGGCGGAACGCGAAGTCGACGACCTCCCGCCCGGCTGCCGCGATCCCCACCCGCGCCGCCTTCGACGCGATCGTCGTGTGCAGCGTGAGCTGGTTCAGGACGACGGTCTCGACGAGCTGGGCCTCGGCGATCGGGGCCGTGATCTCGAGGAGCGGCTCGCCGGCGAACGCGACGGTCCCCTCCGGCATGGCCCACACGTCGCCGGTGAAGCGCACCGACCGGAACGCCTCGAGGTCGGCGTCGGTGAACCGGAGCTCCTCACCGAGGAACCGGAGCTCGTCCTCCTCGAAGCGGAAGCCCTCCAGGAACTCGAGCGTCGGCTCGAGGCCGGCCGCGACGAGGAAGCCGCGGGAGGGTGGCAGGCTCCGCACGAACAGGCTGAACGTGGCGAGGCCCCGCATCCCGCGGCGGAGGTAGCTCGCCGCCATGTTCAGCTCGTAGAGGTCGGTCAGCAGCCCGCTCGCGCTCGCCGTCATCGACCGGCGAGCCTACAGGAACGACGCCGAGCTCGGTGCGCCGCGGCTGGCTAGGTGAAGCGGTCGACCAGCGGGTCTGGCGCGGTCTCCTCCCCCGGGTGCGAGGCCACCGGCGCGACCGTGATCTGCTCGTCCCGGAACAGGTCCGCCGTCCGGGCTTTCAGCGATCGGGTCTGGGAGCCGGCAGCGAACACCACGGTCTCGTGGGTCAGCACCTCGGGGTCCACGAACGTCCGGGCTCCGACCAGCGAGCCGAGCGGCGGCATCGCGCCAAGCTCGTAGCCGACGAAGTCGGCGCCGAGCTCCTCCTCGCTGGCGAGGCGGGCGTGGTGGTCGCCGAGCGCATCCCGCACCTTGTGCAGGTCCACCCTGCGCGAGCCCGGGATGACCACCAGCACGTGGCCGGCCGACGTGTCCATGACGAGGGTCTTCAGCGCCTCGTCGACGGCCACCCCCAGCGCACGCGCCTCCTCGACGGTCGAGAGCGTCCGTTCGTGCGGGATCACCTCGAACTCGACCCCACGCATCTGCAGGTACTCCTCCACGGCGGTCACGGCGACCACCTCCTTTTCCTGCGCGGCGCGACCCCGCCGGTCAGGACGTCCGCGCGTGTGCCACCAGAACCTGGCCGAGGCCGATCCCTCCGTCGCCGGCCGGCGCCCGGCGTGGCAGGTACACCTCCATCCCGACGGCCTCGATGCGGGCCACGAGGTCGGACACCAGCAGGTCGTTGTTGAACACCCCCCCGCCCAGGCAGACCCGCTCCAATCCCGTCTGGCCCCGGAGCACGCGCACCACCTCGAGGACTGCCGCGGCCATCGTTCGGTGGAATCTTCCCGCGACGACCGCGGGGGCGCGCCCGCGAACGAGGTCCCTCACCACCGCCACGACGATCGGGCGGGTGTCGATGACCAGCCGGTCCTCCTCGATGTCGAGGTCGAAGGAGTACTCGGAGGTCGCCGAGGGGTCGGCCGCCTGCTCGAGGAGGATCGCCGGCTGCGCCTCGTAGCTCGTCAGCCCTCGCCACACTCCCGTCAGCGCGGCCACGGCGTCGAACAGGCGTCCGGCCGAGGTGGTCTCCGGCGAGCCGAGCCCGGTCGCGACCTGTCCGAGGACCACGCCGGCCTTCTCGTCGTCGACCGCGTTCCCGAGGAGCCGCCGGGCCGCGTCGAGGACCCCCGCGTCGGCCGCGTGCGCGAGCGCCATTCGGACGGGATCGCGCACGGCGGTGTCCCCGCCGGGCTGGCGGATCCGTCGCAGATGCCCTGCGCGGTGCGCGCTCGCCCAGTCGGCGATGAAGAACTCCCCGCCCCACACGGTGCCGTCCTCGCCGAGCCCGAAGCCGTCGAAGGCGACCCCGATGACGTGTCCCTCCAGGTTGTGCTCGGCCATGACGGCGGCGACGTGGGCGTGGTGGTGCTGCACGCCGATCGTCGGCAGGCCGGTCGTCTCCGCGAACCGCGTCGTCGGGAAGTCGGGGTGCAGGTCGTGCGCCACGAGCTCCGGCGCGATGCCGAACACGGTCCGGTACCGGTTCAGGGCCTCGTGGTACGCGCCCATCGACTCCTCGGTGTCGAGGTCCCCGAGGCACTGGGAGAGGAACGCGCGCTCGCCGGCGGCCAGGCAGAAGGCGCCCTGGAGGAGCGCGCCCGCGCCGAGCGTCGGGGTCACACGCGCCGGCAGGTCGATCGAGGATGGGGCGACCCCCCGCGCACGGCGCACGAACACCGGCTCCCCCCGCCACACGCGAACGACCGAGTCACCGTAGCGCGCCACGATGTCCCGGTCGTGCAGCAGGAAGAGGTCGGCGATCCCGGCGAGCCGATCGCGGGCAACGTCGTTGTCGATGCAGATCGGCTCCTCGGCCGCGTTCCCGCTGGTCATGACCAGCGGGCCGCCGACCTGCTGCAGCAGCAGGTGGTGCAGCGGCGTGGAGGGCAGCATCAGGCCCTGGTGGCGATGCCCGGGCGCGACCGAGGGCGCGAGGGTCCCGCGGTCGCGGACGATCACGATCGGTGCCTGCCAGGACGACAGCACGGCCGCCTCGCTGGGGGTGAGGTCGGCCACCGCCTGCGCGGCGGCGAGGTCCGGCGCCATCACGGCGAACGGTTTGTCCGGCCGGTGCTTCCGCCGGCGCAGCTCCGCGACGGCGGACTCGTTGGTGGCGTCGCACGCGAGCTGGAACCCGCCGAGACCCTTCACCGCGACGATGCCCCCGGCGCGCAGGCGCGCGGCCGCTCGCTCGATCGGGTCCCCGTGGACGTGTCGGCCCCGGCGGTCGAGCAGGGTCAGGGCTGGGCCGCACGTCGGACACGCCACCGGCTCCGCGTGGAACCGACGGTTGCCCGGGTTGGCGTACTCGCGTGCGCACTCGTCGCACATCGGGAAGGTCCGCATGCTGGTGCGCTCGCGGTCGTAGGGCAGCGATTCGATGATCGTGAACCGCGGCCCGCAGTCCATGCAGTTGATGAACGGATGGCGGTAGCGGCGGTCGCGCTCGTCGAACAGCTCTCGCAGACAGACGGGACACGTGGCGATGTCGGGGGAGACCAGCCGGCCGCCGGCGGGCCCATCGAGGCTGGTGTCGACCTCGAAGCCCGCGAGCCCCGCGACCGCGATCTCCTCGCAGTGGACGTCCTCGATGTGGGCGAGCGGTGGCGCCTCCTCCGCGAGGGCCGAGCAGAAGGCCGCCAGGGAATCGGGCAGACCCTCCGCCAGGATCTCGACGACTCCGCTGCGGTTGCGCACCCAGCCGTCGATCCCGAATCGCTGGGCCAGGCGCCACACGAACGGTCGGAAGCCGACCCCCTGCACGACGCCGTGGACCTCCATGCGGCGGGCGGCCCTGGGGCGCGCGGCGGCCTCGCGTCCCCGGGCGGCGGCCCGCTCCCTGCTGGTCGCTCCGGTCACCTGCGGACCTCCTCGGACAGGCTCAGGGCCTCTGCCTCGACCATCGAGACCAGGGCCGGGAGCGCCCGGCGAACCTCGGCGGACAGGCCGGCGCCGGCGCCGACACGGCCCGCCTCCACGCCCACGAACACCACCTGCGGCGCGAACCCCAGCGCCGCGCCGAGCCGGACGACGTCGGCGAGGCCGACGCCGTGAGACGAGGCCGTGCCGGGGAGGGCGCGGCCGAGCACATCCGCGTCCCCGTCGACGCGCACCAGCCGGCCCGGAGGGCGGGCGCCTCCGCGCGTCCGGACCGCGTCGACGGCGACCACCGCGTCGACGCCGGCCAGGAGGTCGAGCACGCGAATCGCGGGGCCGGCCTCCACGACCTCCATGCCGGGGACGCCGGCCAGCCGCCTCGCGGCCGCTCGGGCGGCGAGCAGCCCGGCGGCGTCGTCGGCGCCGTCGGGACTCCCGCACCCGATCACGCGCACCCGCCTCATCGCCATCCCCCCCTCCGCGCCGGCGCCCCGCTCACGTTCGCTGCACCTCCAGGGTGAGGAAGTGGGTCGCGCACGAGATGCAGGGGTCGTAGGTCCGCACGATCATCTCCGCAAGCCGTCCGAGCTCGTCGTCGTCGCGGTCGAGGGCGCTTGGGAGGAACGCCCGGAGGTCGTCCTCCATGTGGCGCAGGTTCTGGGAGGTGGGCGGCACGATCCGCGCCTCGCGGACGATCCCCTCGTCGTCGAGGTCGTAGCGGTGGTACAGGATGCCGCGGGGCGCCTCGGTGACCCACGTCGCCCGTCCGGCCCGCGGTCGCACGTCGGCCGCGGGCGGGGCTGGCTGCTCGTAGTCGCGGATCAGGCGGATCGCCTCCTCGACCGCGAGCGCCGTCTCGACGACGCGGGCCGCCGTCGACCAGAAGGGGTCGGCCTGCGGGACCGTGAGGCCGAGCCTCGTGGCGAGAGCGCGCGCGACCGGCGTCAGCGTGTCGGCGTTCAGGTTCACGCGGGCGAGCGGACCGACGACGTAGGACCCGCCGCCGAACGTTCCCCCGTCCCGGAACCGCGCGTGCAGTGCGTTCGAGTGCGGGACGTGCAGCTCCTCGACCACGTCCTCGAACCGCTCGGCCGGGAACTCGCGCCCCTGCGTCGAGCGCACCGCGCCCTCGTTCATCGGGTACTCGTCCGGATGCCACAGCCCGACCAGCTCGGCCGGACGCGCGAAGGCCGGCGGATCGAACCCGGCCACCCACGCGGCGACCTCCTCCGTCCGGGAGAGCGCCTCCTCGAGCCGAGGCAGGAACGACCGGAGCTCGCGAGTCGCGGGGGCCTTCGAGAAGCCGCCGACCCGTGGCGAGACCGGGTGGATCTCGCGCCCGCCGATCGCCGCCATGAGGTCGTTCCCGAGACGCTTGATCGCGAGCCCGCGCTCGAGCGCTTCCCGCTCGGTGGCGGCCATCGTGATCGCGCTCTCGCAGCCGAGGTAGTCGGGCGCGGCCAGCAGGTGGACGTGGAGCATGTGGCTCTCGATCCACTCGCCGCAGTACAGCAGGCGGCGGAGCTCTCGGGTCCCCGCCGGCACGTCGGTCTCGAACAGCCGCTCGATGCCGTGGACGGCGCTCATCTGGTAGGCGACCGGACAGATCCCGCAGATTCGCGGGACGATGTCGGGCACCTCGTCGTAGCGACGCCCGACCAGGAAGGACTCGAAGAACCGCGGCGGCTCGTAGATCTCCAGACGCAGGTCGAGGATTCGCGAGCCCGAGAGCTTCAGGTGCAACGCGCCCTCGCCCTCGACGCGCGCGATCGAGGGGATCTCGACCACCCGGTTCGGCGTGCGGGCGACCGTGTGGGTCACGGTGTCACCTCCGTCCGTCCGGGCTCGCCGGCGGAGGCGGCGAGCCCGTCGCGGAACGCCGGCGCGGAGCTCGTGATCAGCCGGAACCGGTCGCGCGCCCGCTCGGGCGCGTCCCCAAGCTCCTCGAAGCGGCGGACCAGCGCGGCGACGTTCGGGGGCTGCGACGGGCCGAAGCAGCCGTAGCAGCCTCGCCCCATCCCGGGGCAGATGGCCCCGCAGCCGGTGTTCGTGACCGGGCCGAGGCACGGCTCGCCCCTCGCCACGACCACGCACACGTAGCCCCGCCGCTTGCACTCGGCGCACACGGGCGCGGTCGAGCGGCGGGGAAGGTGGCCGCCGAGCAGGGCGGCGAGGGCTCCGAGCAGCTGGCCGCGGTCGACGGGACACCCGGGAAGCTCGAGGTCGACCCGCACGTGGTCGGATACCGGCGTCGAGGTCGCGAGGGCCCGCACGTACGCGGGGGTCGGGTAGACCCGGGCGACCGTGTCGCCGTACTCGACGGCGTTGCGGAGCGCCTGGATGCCACCGGACAGCGCGCATGCCCCGACGGCGATCAGGAACCGGGCGCTCGCCCGGATCTCCTTGATCTCCTCGAGCTGCCGGGGGGTCGAGATCGAGCCCTCGACGATCGCGAGGTCGTAGGGGCCCGGCTCGCTCCGGCCCCGCGCCTCGCGAAAGAGGACGATGTCGACGGCCCCCGCGAGCTCGAGCAGCGCCTCCTCGGCGTCGAGGAGCTGCAGCTGGCAGCCGTCGCAGGACGAGAGCTTGAAGACCGCGACCCGCGGCCGCGCCGGCGCTCCGGCCTCACGCCCGTCCGCGCGCGCGTCGGCCTGGACGGCACTCACAGCTCCTCCTCCTCGAGCAGCTCGGCGACCTCGTCGTAGCGGAAGACCGGTCCGTCGGCGCAGACGAACGCCGGTCCGAGCTGGCAGTGCCCGCACATCCGCGCGGCGCACTGCATGTTCCGCTCCATCGAGACGTAGATGCGGTGCGTTCCCATGCCACGCTCCAGGAGTTCGTGGACGGCGAAGCGCATCATGATCTCCGGGCCGCAGACGAACGCCGTCGTCATGCGGGGATCGAGGTGGGCCGGGTCGAAGAGCGTGGTCACCACGCCGTGGCCGTACGGCCAGGCGTCGTCGGCGATGTCGACCGTGAGGTGGGGCTCCACGCCGCGCGCCCGCAGCGTGTGGGTCCAGGTCCCGAGCCGTCGCGCGAACAGCATGTGCTGCGGGCCGCGCGCCCCGACCATGATGATCACCCGGCGGTAGTGCGCCCGGTTCCGCATGGCCGCGTACAGGGCGGGCCGCACGGGGGCGAACCCGAGCCCCCCGGCCACGATCACGAGGTCCCCTCCGGCCGCCTCGCGCATCGGCCACGGGCGCCCGAACGGCCCGCGCACACCGATCTCGTCGCCCAGGGACAGGGACGGGAACAGGTTCGTCACGCGACCGGTCGCCCGCACCGTGTGCGCGAGGCAGGTTGGGCGCGCCGGGTCGGAGGAGATCGAGATCGGCACCTCGCCCGCGCCGAACACATAGACCATGTTGAACTGCCCGGGGGCGAACGAATAGGCAAGCCGATCGGCCCGCCGCCGCAGGTTCATCCAGTAGGTCGCGGTGTCGGGCGTCTCCTGCACGATGCGGCGGACGACGGCGATCCGCATGGGGACGGCCTCGGCCCGCTCGCGGTGGAGGTCGGGCGCGACGACGTTCATGCGCCCACCTCCAGAGCGACGGCCCCGTCGTCGGCGCGGATGGCCGCGACCTCCTCGGTGACGTCGATCCCGACCGGGCACCAGGTGATGCACCGCCCGCAGCCCACGCACCCCGAGGTGCCGAACTGGTCGATCCAGGACGCGAACTTGTGGGTCAGCCACTGCCGGTAGCGCGCCTCGCGGCTCGTTCGAACCTCCATGCCGGCCGTGTGGGAGAACTCCACCGAGAAGCAGCTCGCCCACTCCCGCACGCGGGTCGCCGTCTCGCCGGCGAGGTCGACGTCGTCGACCACGTCGTGGCAGAAGCACGTGGGGCAGACGGACGTGCAGTTCCCGCATGCGAGGCAGCGCTCGGCGACGTCGGCCCACCGCGGGTGCCGGCGGTTCCGGTAGAGGAGTCCCGGCAGGTCCGACGTGTCGAGCGAGCGCCCCATGTGGACCCGGGCGTTCGCGAGCAGGCGGTGGCCCTCGGCCGCCTCGCCCGGGGTCGCCTCGCGCGATCCTGCCTCCTCGAGGAGGTCTCCGCCGCGGGCCGTCCCCGCGGTCGCCAGGAAGCCGTGGTCGAGCTCGGTCAGGGCGACGTCGAACCCCACCGTGCAGACGGGCCCGGTCCCCATCGAGTCGCAGAAGCAGGTGCCCCCCGGCGCCGTGCAGTTGACGCCGATCACGAACGCCCCGTCCCGGCGAGCGGCGTAGGCGGCGTCGGGCTCGGGCCCACCGCGGAACACGCGGTCCTGGACCTCGATGGCGTGCAGGTCGCAGGGGCGAAGGCCGACGAACGCGCGCCGCCCCTCGGCTCCGGCCTCGGCCGGTGGTGCGGTGAGGTGGCCGTTTCGCCGCCCGATCGTCCCGAGAACCTCGCTGGAGGGGAACAGGAACCGCTTTCCCGCATCGGGCCCGTGCGCGAATCCGAAGACCCGCCGGTCGTCCCGACGGACGAGGCGGTACGTGCCGGGGCCCTCCACCTCCCCGACGCCCGCCGGGAGGTCATCGACGGCCTCGATCCGGTCGAGCACGATGGTGCCGTCGCGGACGGTCGGCCCGATCAGCTCGTAGCCCTCTGCGACCAGGCGGGCGAGCAGCGAGCCGAGCCCCTCCCGGTCGAGGAACCTCATCGCGGCACGCCCTCCGGCTCGATCTCGTCGGGCTCCCCGGCTCCCGGCCGGTCGTTCCCTGGGCGGTCGCCCGTGCCCTGGTCGCCGTTGCCGAAGCGCACCCCGAGCACCCCGGGGACGCTCCGCGTCAGGATCTCGGCGAGTCGGCGGGCCGTCGGCCGCACTCGCCCGGTCAGGGTGACCAGCCCGCCCGTGACCTCGACGCGGAGGGCGCCGATCATCAGGATCTCGTCGTCGAGCAGCTCCTCCACCTCGGCGCGGATCTCGGCGTCGCTGCGGGTGAGCATCCGGAGGATGTCGCGGCGGCTCACGATGCCGATGACACGCTCGTCGGCGACGACCGGGAGGCGCTTGACGTGGTGCTCGAGCATCAGGCGCGCGACCTCTGCCACGTCCGCGTCCTCCGGGGCCGCGATCACCTCCCGGGTCATGATCTCCCGGACGGTGCGCGGCACCACGCGGTCCCGGTGGGACACGGGAATCGCGTGCGCGCGGGGGTCGGGCTCGGTCTCGAGCCGGACGAAGTCGGCCTCGGAGACGATTCCGATCAGGATGCCGGCCTCGTCCACGACCGGCACGGCGCTGATGGCGCGCTCGACGAGCAGGGCCGCCGCCTCCTTGATCGGCATGTCCGGCCGGACGGTGATCACCGGGGCGGTCATGATGTCCTTGACCCGCATGGCGGCCTCCTGTCCCGGTCCCTGCAGCGACGGTATGAGCGCCGCGCGGCAGCGCCATGGGCCCCGTGTCCCCTCCGACAGGGGCCGAACGGCCTCGACCGCCTGGCGGCGTCGGATCGAGTGCGGCCTCAAGCGCCCGCCGGCGCACGCCGATGGGCTTGTGAACTGCCGAGGAAGGTCGATCGGCCCTGCGAGGCCGGGTCCCCGGACCCTGAGGGGTGCCATTGCCGCCTGGGACGCTGCCCGGTGAAGGTGGATGCAGAGGGGGACACACATGGATGACTCGCAGGGCACGCTGTCCCTGGTGCTGTTCTCGGGGACCGACGACAAGCTGTCGTCGGCGTCGATCCTCACCGCCGGCGCGGCCGCACTCGGGCGGAAGGTGAACCTGTTCCTGCAGTACTGGGCGCTCGAGAACTTCCAGAAGGATCGCATCGCGAAGGATCACGGCGTCAGCAAGGACGCCGAGCCCGAGGGCGCCTCGCTCATGCGCCTCATGCGCGAGCAGGGCAGCACGCAGCACTGGGCGGACACGTTCCGCCAGGCCAAGGAGATCGGCGACGTGCACCTGTACGCGTGCGCCCTCTCCATGGAGATGTTCGGGATCACCAAGGACGATCTCGACCCGTTGATCGACGGCGTATGGGGGGTCGCGAGCTTCATGCTCGAGGCGGACGGCCCCGTCGTGTTCATCTAGGAGGTGGAGGACAATGGGCGTTGAGCAGGTGGACCGCGAGATCGACGCGCGCGGCATGCCGTGCCCCGGGCCCCTGATGTCGCTGATCGGCGCCATCCGCGAGGGGCAGGTCGGGCAGGTCATCGAGGTGATCTCGAGCGACGAGGGCTCGAAGATCGACATCCCCGCCTGGGTCGCGAAGGCCGGGCAGGAGATGGTCGCGGTCGAGCAGGAAGCCGACTACGCGAAGTTCTACGTCCGGAAGGTGAGGTGAGGCACGATGCCGGCCCGGATCGTCATCCTGGGCGGCGGCGTCGGCGGCACCCTCGCGGCGAACCTCCTCACCAAGGAGCTCGGTCGCGACGCGAAGGTCACGATCGTCGACCCGACCGGCATGCACGTCTACCAGCCCGGGTACCTGTACGTCGCGCTCGGGCAGGCGAACGGCCAGTGGCTCTCGCGTGACGAGCGGACGCTGCTGCGCCGTGACGTCGACCTGGTCGTCGACGCGGCCGAGCGGGTCGACACCGACGCCGGCATCGTCCACCTGAGGGCGGGGGGGAGTCTCCCCTATGACCACCTGGTCGTCGCGACCGGCTCGCGGGTCGTCCCCGAGCAGGTCCCCGGCCTGGTCGAGGGCTCCTACCACTTCTACACGCTCGAGGGCGCCATCCGTCTGCGCGAGGCGCTGCGGCAGTTCCGCGGCGGCCGGATCCACATCGGCATCGCGGGCATCCCCTACAAGTGCCCGCCGGCGCCGATCGAGTTCACGTTCATGGTCGAGGAGTACCTGCGCAAGCGCGGGATCCGCGACCGCAGCGAGATCACGCTGCTCTCGCCGCTGAACCGGGCGTTCACGATCGAGTCGGCGTCGAAGCTCGTGACGCCGATCCTCGAGCAGCGGGGCGTCAAGATCGAGACCTTCTTCAACGTCGAGTCCGTGGACCCCTCCTCCGGCACGGTCACGTCGCTGGAGGGGCAGAAGCTCGAGTCCGACCTGCTGGTGCTGGTGCCCCCACACCGCGGCTCGGCGGTGGTCGAGGCCTCCGGGCTCGGGGACGCGGGCGGCTGGGTGCCGACCGATCGCATGACGCTGCAGCGGGAGGGGTTCGAGAACGTCTTCGCGATCGGGGATGCCACGAACCTGCCGATCAGCAAGTCCGGCTCGACGGCGCACTTCGAGGCCCCGGTCGTCGTCTCGCGGATCGCCTCGCTCATCAAGGGCACCGCGCCCAAGGCGAACTACGGCGGCCGCGTGATGTGCTTCCTCGAGACCGGCAACCGGAAGTCGACGGTGCTGCGGTTCGACTACGAGAACCCGCCGACGCCCCCGAAGCCGTCGACCTTCTGGCACATCGGAAAGTGGATGTTCAACCGGATCTACTGGGTGACGCTCCCGCAGGGGCGGATCCCCGAGATGCCGGGCGACAAGAGGAGGGCCGGATGAGCGCCGTCGCCAAGACGCTGGACGTCAAGGGGCTGAACTGCCCGCTGCCGATCGTCAAGACCGCCCAGGCGATCAAGGAGCTGGCGGCCGGTGACCTGCTGGAGATCCTCGCGACCGACCCCGGCGCCGTGCCCGACTTCAACGCGTGGACGAAGTCGACCGGGAACGAGCTGGTGGAGCAGAGCGAGGAGGCTGGCGTCTACCGGTTCGTCGTGAAGAAGAAGGGGTGAGGGTGATGGCGACGTCGGAGGCCGAGGTCGAGACGAAGGTCGCGCCGCACGAGCACGACCACGCGCCCCACAAGAAGCTCGTGATCATCGCCTGGAGCGGCGACCTCGACAAGGTGTGGCCGCAGATGATCATGGCCACGGCCGGGGCGGCCATGGGCATGGAGACCACGCTCTTCTTCACCTTCTGGGGGCTGTTCGCGCTGGTGAAGGACGAGAAGCGGATCACCGGCGAGAACTGGATGCAGCGGATGGTCTCGATGATGGACCGCCCCGGCATCGACCACCTCGCCCTCGGCAAGATGAACTTCGCCGGGGCCGGGCCGGCCATGATGAAGCACCTCGCCAAGGATCACAACATCGCGAGCCCGAGCGAGATGCTCCAGATGGCCGTCGACCTCGGCGTGAAGCTCGTCCCCTGCCAGATGAGCATGGACATGCTGGGCCTGAAGCGCGAGGACCTGATCGACGGCCTCGGCGAGCCGGCCGGAGCGGCCACCATGCTGATGGAGGCCCAGGACGCCATCACGCTGTTCATCTGAACAGGCGCCGGGGACGGCGCAGCCACGAGCCGGGGGCCCCGCCCCCGGTTCGTTCATGTGGGGGGCGCGGACGGACCCCCACTTGCGGTGCCTTTTCGGTCCGGGGCACAATTCAGCCCACTCGTTGGCGAAGGAGGACCGGAACATGACCGAGGAGGCCGGCGCAAGGGCGATCGACGCGCTGCTCGCGGAGGAACGGCGGTATCCGCCGCAGCCGGAGTTCACCGCCCGGGCGAACGCCCAGGCGGACATCTACGATCGGAACTTCGAGGAGTTCTGGGACACGGAGGCCAAGGCGCGCGTCAGTTGGTTGGCGCCCTACGACAGCCTCTACGAGTGGGACCTTCCGTATGCGAAGTGGTTCCTGGGCGGCAAGCTCAACATCTCCTACAACTGCGTCGATCGGCACGTCGAGAACGGCCTCGGCGACAAGGTCGCCTACTACTGGGAGGGCGAGCCGGTCGACGACCGCCGGGTGATCACCTACGCGGATCTGCAGGGGCTCGTCGTGAAGGCGGCGAACGGGTTCAGGAAGCTCGGGATCGAGCGAGGCACGCACGTCGGCGTGTACATGGGCATGGTGCCCGAGCTGCCGATCACCATGCTCGCCCTGGCACGCATCGGCGCGCCCTTCACCGTGGTGTTCGGCGGCTTCAGCCCCGACTCGCTGTCGGGACGGCTGAACGACATGCAGTGCGAGTACCTGATCACCCAGGACGGAGCCTGGCGCCGCGGCAGGATCTTCGACCTGAAGAAGAACGCCGACGAGGCGATGGAGATGGCGCCGACGGTGAAGGCCGCCGTGGTGCTGCGCCGCGGTGGCAACGAGATCGGGTGGCAGGAGGGCCGCGACCACTGGTGGCACGACGTGGTCGAGCACGAGAGCGACGACCCGTCGTCGTGCCCGCCCGAGGCGATGGATGCCGAGGACCTGTTCTTCCTGATGTACACGAGTGGGACCACGGCGAGGCCGAAGGGCATCATGCACACCACGGCCGGCTACCTGGTCGGCACGTCGGTCACGCACCACTACATCTTCGACGTCAAGCCCGACGACGTGTTCTGGTGCGCGGCCGACATCGGCTGGATCACCGGCCACAGCTACATCGTGGTGGGGCCGCTCGCGAACGCCACGACGTCGGTGATGTACGAGGGCCTGCCGGACTTCCCCGACCGAGATCGGTGGTGGCAGATCGTCGAGCGCTACAAGGTGAGCATCCTGTACACGGCCCCGACGACGATCCGGACCCACATGAAGTGGGGGCCCGAGTACGCGGCGAGCCACGACCTCTCGTCGCTGCGGCTGCTCGGCTCGGTCGGGGAGCCGATCAACCCCGAGGCGTGGATCTGGTACCGCGAGCACGTCGGCGGTGGACGGACCCCCGTCGTCGACACGTGGTGGCAGACCGAGACCGGGATGATCCTGATCACCCCGCTTCCGGGGCTCACCACGCTGAAGCCGGGCTCGGCGACGAAGCCCTTCCCGGGCGTCGAGGCGGCCGTCTACGACGACCACGGCAACGAGGTGCCCCCCGGCGGCGGCGGCTACCTGGTCATCAAGACCCCGTGGCCCGCGATGCTGCGCGGCATCTACGGCGACCCCGAGCGGTACCAGCAGACCTACTGGAGCCGGTTCCCCGGCGTCTACTTCGTGGGCGACGGCGCCCGCAAGGACGAGGACGGCGACTTCTGGCTGATGGGCCGCGTCGACGACGTCATGAACGTGTCGGGGCACCGCATCTCGACGATCGAGGTCGAGAGCGCGCTGGTCGACCACCCCGAGGTGGCCGAGGCCGCCGTGTGCGGACGCAACGACCCGATGACCGGACAGGCGATCGTCGCGTTCGTGACGCTGAAGGGCGGCAAGGAGGGCTCGCCCGAGAAGATGACCGAGCTCCGCGACCACGTGGCGAAGGTCATCGGCCCGATCGCGAAGCCGGCGAACATCGTGTTCACGCCCGAGCTGCCGAAGACCCGCTCGGGCAAGATCATGCGCCGCCTGCTGCGCGACGTGGCGGAGAACCGCGCCCTCGGGGACACCACCACCCTTGCGGACGCGAGCGTGGTCGAGGAGATCAAGGAGCGGGCCACGGTGACCCCGACGGAGGACTGACGGGGGCGGCCCGCCGGGCAGAGGGGCGGAGGCCCGCGGCCGATGGCCGCGGGCCTCCGTTCGTCCGAGGGAAAACTCGGCCCGGATGGGCCGGGAAGCGGCGCGCCCGGCGCGTAGCATCGTCCCGGAATGCAGGGAACCGTTCTCGTCACCGGGGGCGCCGGGTTCATCGGCTCCCACGTCTGCGACCGGCTGCTCGCCGAGGGCCGCCGGGTGATCGCCGTCGATGACCTGTCGACCGGACGGATCGCGAACCTCGCGGAGGCGCGAGGCTACGGGCCGCTGTTCACCTTCTACAACGTGGACATCCGCGCCGACGCGCTGCGCACGGTGGTCGAGCGCCATGGGCCGGAGATCGTCGTGCACCTCGCGGCCCAGGCCGGAGTTCGGCCGTCGGTCCGCGACCCGCAGTTCGACGCCAGCGTGAACGTCCTCGGGCTGCTGAACGTGCTGGAGGCGGCGGCGGTCGCTGGGACGCGCAAGGTCGTGTTCACGACCTCCGGGGGCACCATCTACGGCGAGCCGCGGACGCTCCCGGTGAAGGAGCGGGCCCGCCACGGCTCTCACCCGGTCTCGCCGTACGGGATCACCAAGAAGGCGGCGGAGGACTACCTGGAGTTCTACCGGGAGGCGCGGGGGCTCGACTACACGATCCTCGCGCTCGCGAACGTCTACGGCCGCCGACAGGATCCGCATGGCGAGGCCGGGGTGGTCGCGATCTTCTCCGAGCTGATGCTGGCCGGGAGGCAGCCGACCATCAACGACGACGGGAACCAGACCCGCGACTACGTGTTCGTCGACGACGTCGTCCACGCGGTCGCACTCTCGGCCGACAAGGGGTCGGGCCACCTGCTGAACATCGGCACGGGGCTCGAGACCAGCGTGAACCGGATCTTCCAGCTGCTCGCCGCCGTCATCGGCTACCGCGGCGAGCCGCGGTTCACCCCCGGGGCCGGCGGGGAGCTCCGCCGGATCGCGCTGGACTGCGAGGCCGCCGGCCGGATCCTCGGATGGCGGCCATGGACGCACCTGGAGGACGGGCTCGCCGAGACCGTCGCCTGGATGCGGGAGCAGGGCGTGGGGGCGAAGGCCGCCGGCGCGCGCTGACCGCGCGGCGCCGGCGTGGCGCCGCGCGCGTCCGCCGCGGGGTCCGTCGGGTCGGGGTGAGGTCAGGGGACCGGGCAGGCGTTCGACACGGTCGCGACGAGGACGCAGTCGCCCTCGGCCGCGCGCTCGAAGGCGTCGGCGAGCGCCGCGAAGACCTCCCGGAGGGGTCCCGCGACCATGCTGCTCATGGCGCCGGGCTCGACCGCGAGCCCGCGGTCTCGGACCGCAGCGAGGGCGGCGTCGATCGCCGGCCCGAGGTGCGCGGCGCCGAGCGGGTACAGGGCGAACTGGCAGGTGACCTCCATGGCTACCTCCGGTCGACGGCGAGGACCCGGAACGCCCCGAATGCCGGCGCGAGGCGCCCCGCCCGCTCGAGCGCCGGGCCGAGGGCGGCGAGCCCCGGCATCGCGCCCGGCGCGAACAGGACCGATCGCAGGGCGATCCGGCCGTGGCGCGCCCCGAGGGCGCGGAGCTCGGCGGCGGGCAGGAACCTCGCC
>JAJYHN010000150.1 GCA_021784765.1 Actinomycetes bacterium | reverse complement strand
CACGCCTGCGCCCGGCTCCCGGAGGGGCCGCGGGGGCCACCGCCGTCCCGGGCTCCGGGCCCGGGGTTCCCGTGCCGTCCCCGCTCGCCGCCGCCCTGGCGCGGCCCCCCGCGCCCGACGAGGCGCCGCCGCGCTCGCGATGGCGTGCGGGGCCCACCTCGTTCGGACCCCTGGGGCGGACGCTGCTCTCGGCCGGCGTGTTCGTCCTCGGGGTCCTCGGATGGTTCCTCTTCTACGGCTGGGTCGGCATCGACGGCACCGGCGTGCGGGTCCTCTACGGAGTCATCTTCGTGCTCGTGGCCGTGCCCATGCTGGCCCGCATCTGGCGCCCGGCGCCGACCTACCGGCGGTAGCTCCCGGCCGGCGCCGGGGTCACGGGGGTCAGGAGACCTCGGCGCCGTCGGCGACGGGGGCGTCGGGGGCGAGCAGCACGACCCCCCCGGGCGAGGGGAGCCCGAGCACCAGCACCTCCGAGACGAAGCCGGCGATGCGCTTCTGCCCGAGGTCGACGAGCGCGACGACCTGGCGCCCGACGAGGTCCTCGGGCGCGTGGCGGTCGGTGAGCTGTGCGGAGCTCGAACGGACGCCGGCCGGGCCGAAGTCGATCTCGAGGCGATACGCGGGCACGCGCGCCCCCTCGAGCGGGGCGACCGAGCGAATGGTCCCGGCGAGCGCGCGGCCCGAGAGCTCCACGGCGGCGAAGTCTACCGGGGTCCCGGGCGCGCGTCGCCGGTCGCCGTGGCCCGGGCGCCCGGAGGTCAGGGGCAGGGTGCCCGCCAGGCTCCGAGGGCGAGGCGCTTGCGAATGGCGTTCAGCCCGAGCGCGTCGGCCCGGGGGCAGAACGCCGAGAGCGGCAGGGCGTACTCGATGTCGAACACCGGCTTGCCGGCCCGAACGAAGGGCAGCAGCCGCCGGCAGGTCCCGTACTGGAAGCACTGCTCGTCGAGCGCCATGTCGAAGTACGGGAGGAGTCCGGGGACCTGGCCGGGGTCGTTCTTCAGCGCGGCGACCAGCAGAAGCCGGTGGGCCTCGTTCGCGAGCCAGGTGTCGTAGCGGAGCTGATCGGTGGCCGTCAGCGGGAACCCGGTCGGGTTCGCGTACCCGTCGACGTTGTCGAGGTCGACCCCATCGAACCCCTTGCTCCGGCAGCGCTCCAGCCGGGAGCGCATGATCGGCGCCAGGGCGCCGAGCCGTCGGACATCGAGCCACCGCTCCCCCGACCAGCCGGCGTCGGGCCGGCCGAGGACCGAGGCCGGAAAGCGCGAGGCATCCGGGCGCCAGCGCTCCCAGGTCCCGGCGTCCAGGTAGCAGAGGACCCGCATGCCGCGCGCGTGGAGCGCGGCGACCGTCGAGGCCGGCGTGTCGAAGAGGTCGACCTCGATCATCCCGACCCGGACCGCGGCGTCGATGGCCCCGTCGAGCTGGATCTGCCAGCTCGTTCGCAGGGGCGGGCGCCAGCACGAGGGACACGGGACGGGGGGCGGGAGCCGCACCTTCGCCCCGGCGTCGGCGGGCGCGCGTGCCCCGGCCGGGCGCATGGGGGTGCCCGGGCTGCCGAGCGCCCCCGTCAACAGCGCGAGCGTCAGGGCGATCGCGACGAGATCGCCCGGTCCGGGCGGGCGGGTGCGGCGATGGCGTTGCACCTCCGAGGGATCGACCGGGCGGCCACCCTCCTTGATGTCCGGGCGACGCTCCCCCGACCTCCCGTTGACTCCTTCGCGCTCGCCTGGATAGACTGTTAGCACTCGCGGCTAGCGAGTGCTAAGCACAACGGGGTGGAGACGAGCAGCAAGGAGGAGCGAATGGCGTTCAAGCTTCGTCCGCTCGAGGACCGCGTGGTCGTCAAGCCGAGTGAGGAAGAGCAGATGACCGCGTCCGGGATCGTCATTCCGGACACGGCCAAGGAGAAGCCGACCGAGGGCGAGGTCGTCGCCGCCGGCCCCGGCAAGTTCGAGGACGGCCAGCGCGTGCCGATGGACGTGAAGGTCGGCGACAAGGTCATCTACTCCAAGTACGGCGGGAACGAGTACAAGGTCGAGGGCGTCGAGTACGTGATCCTCTCGGCGCGCGACATCTACGCCGTCGTCGAGCAGTAGCCGAGCCTCGCTCGGACACCCAGGAGGTTCCATGCCAGCGAAGATCCTGAAGTTCGACGAGGACGCGCGGCGATCGCTCGAGGCGGGCATCGACAAGCTCGCCGACGCGGTCGCGGTGACCCTTGGCCCCAAGGGTCGCAACGTCGTCCTCGACAAGAAGTGGGGCGCGCCGACGATCACCAACGACGGCGTGACGATCGCCAAGGAGATCGAGCTCGAGGACCCATGGGAGAACATGGGCGCGCAGCTCGCCAAGGAGGTCGCCACCAAGACCAACGACGTCGCCGGCGACGGGACGACGACCGCGACGGTGCTCGCCCGGGCGATGGTGAAGCTCGGGATGCGCAACGTGGCGGCCGGCGCCAACCCGATGGCCCTGAAGCGCGGGATCGAGAAGGCCGTCGAGTCGGTCGTCGAGAACATCGGCAAGCAGTCCCGCGAGGTCGAGGGCAAGGAGGAGATCGCGGACGTCGCGACGATCTCGGCCGCCGACCGTGAGGTCGGGGCGACGATCGCCGAGGCCTTCGAGAAGGTCGGCAAGGACGGCGTCATCACGGTCGAGGAGTCGCAGACCTTCGGCATCGAGCTCGAGTTCGTCGAGGGGATGCAGTTCGATAAGGGCTACATCTCCCCGTACTTCGTGACCGACCCCGAGCGGATGGAGTCCGTGTACGAGGACCCCTACATCCTCCTGGTCGGCAAGAAGATCTCGAGCGTCCAGGAGCTGCTGCCGGTCCTCGAGAAGGTCATGCAGGCAGCCAAGCCGCTGGTCATCGTCGCCGAGGACGTCGAGGGCGAGGCCCTCGCGACCCTCGTCGTGAACAAGATCCGCGGCACCTTCCAGTCGATCGCGGTGAAGGCCCCCGGCTTCGGCGACCGGCGCAAGGCCATGCTGCAGGACATGGCGATCCTGACCGGCGCCCAGGTGGTCTCCGAGGAGGTCGGCGCGAAGCTCGAGAACGTCGCCCTCGACGTGCTCGGCCGGGCCCGGAAGGTCGTCGTGACCAAGGACGACACGACGATCGTCGAGGGCCAGGGGAGCGAGGAGGACATCAAGGGCCGGATCAACCAGATCAAGGCCGAGATCGACAAGACCGACTCGGACTGGGATCGGGAGAAGCTGCAGGAGCGCCTCGCGAAGCTCTCGGGCGGGGTGGCGCTCATCAAGGTCGGCGCCGCCACCGAGGTCGAGCTGAAGGAGAAGAAGCATCGCATCGAGGACGCCGTCTCGGCGACCCGCGCCGCGATCGAGGAGGGCATCGTCCCCGGCGGTGGCGTGGCCCTGATCCGGGCCGAGGAGTCCGTCGAGGCCGACGCGCTCGGGCTCACGGGCGACGAGGCCACCGGGGCCGGGATCGTTCGGCGCGCGCTCTCCGAGCCGGCCCGGATGATCGCGGCGAACGCCGGCCACGAGGGTGCGGTGGTCGTGGAGCGGATTCGCCACGAGTCCGGCGCGACCGGCTTCAACGCCGCCACCGGCGAGTGGATGGACCTGCACAGGGCCGGGGTCATCGACCCCGCGAAGGTGACCCGCTCGGCGCTGCAGAACGCCGCCTCCATCGCGGCGCTGGTGCTCACGACCGAGAGCGCGGTCGTCGAGAAGCCGGAGGAGGAGAAGGAGCCCGCCGGCGCCGCGGGACACGGGCACGTGCACTAGCGGCCACGCGCGCGATCCGAGGCGAGGGGGCCCGGGCGACCGGGCCCCCTCGCCGTCCTCCCCGGTGTGCGCGGCGGGCGGCCGAGGGACCTTCGCGCGGAGGGTCACACGGCCTACGGGCGTGGCGGCCGGCCGCGCATAGACTCGCGGCATGAGGATCGTCAGCGCACCCGAGGCGGTTGCCGGGATCCGGTCCGGCCAGCAGATCTATCTCCACTCGTCGAGCGCCACCCCCTCCGTGTTGCTCGACGCGCTCGTCGCCCGCAAGGACGAGCTCGAGGACGTGAGCGTCGTCCACCTGCACGTCGAGGGCCCCGGGCCGCACCTCGCCCCCGAGATGGCGGGGCACTTCCGGCACAAGGCCCTGTTCATCGGGCCGAACGCCCGGCAGGCCATCAACGAGGGGCGGGCGGAGTACGTGCCGATCTTCCTCTCCGACGTGCCCGACCTGTTCCGCACCGGAGCCATGCCCCTCGATGCGGTGCTGATCAACGTGAGCCCGCCCGATCGGCACGGGTTCTGCTCGCTCGGCACCTCCGTCGAGGCGACCCTGCAGGCCGTCCGGTCGGCGAAGACCGTGATCGCGCAGCTGAACCACGCGATGCCGAGGACCCACGGCGACTCGTTCGTCCACCTGGGCCAGATCGACCTCGCCGTCGAGGTCGAGGTCCCGCCCTACGAGCACCCGATGGACAAGATCGGCGACATCGAGCGCAGGATCGGCGAGCACGTGGCCGACCTCATCCCCGACGGCGCGGTGCTGCAGATGGGGATCGGGGCGATCCCGTCGGCGGTCGGCATGGCGCTCGGCGACAAGAAGCACCTCGGCGTCCACACCGAGATGTTCACCGACGTCATCGTCGAGCTCGTGGAGCGCGGCGTCGTGACCGGCCGGCGCAAGGAGATCGACTGCGGCAAGATCGTCGCCTCGTTCATGATGGGCTCGCGGCGCCTCTACGAGTTCGTCGACGACAACCCGATGATCGAGATGCGCCAGTGCAGCTACACGAACGACACCCACGTCATCCGCAAGCTCTCACGGATGACGGCGATCAACTCGGCCATCGAGATCGACCTGTCGGGGCAGGTGTGCGCCGACTCGATCGGTCCCCGCCTCTACAGCGGCGTGGGCGGCCAGATGGACTTCATCCGCGGGGCGGCGCTCGCGCCGGACGGGCGCGCGGTCGTGGCCCTGCCGTCCACGGCAGCCCGCGGAACGGCGTCACGGATCGTGCCGTTCCTGAGGGAGGGGGCCGGCGTCGTGACGACCCGCGCCCACACGCAGACGGTCGTCACCGAATTCGGCGTCGCCGAGCTCCACGGCCGCTCGATCGCCGAGCGGGCGAGGGCGCTGATCGGGATCGCCCACCCCGACTTCCGCGACGAGCTGACGGCCTTCGCACGCAAGACCCACTACATCTGAGGCCGTCCCGGCGGTCCCGGATCCCGGGCCCGGTCCCGCGGCCCGGCCGGACGGCGCCGGGTCTTCGGTACAATTGGCAGCGCTCCGGCGGCGCACCGCGCGCTCGCCGCTCGCGCGAGGGCGTCCGCCGCCCGGCATCCATTCCAGGCACGGAGACGAACCGACATGGAGCAAGGACCACGGATCGCCGTGATCGGACTGGACTGCGGGACACCGCAGCTCCTGTTCGACCGGCTCGCCGACGAGGTGCCGAACATCAATGCGCTGATCGAGCGCGGGATGCACGGCGAGCTCGCAAGCATCACCCCGCCGATCACGGTCCCCGCGTGGGCGTGTTCGATGACCGGCAAGACCCCCGGGCAGCTCGGCATCTACGGGTTTCGCAATCGCAAGGACACGACCTACGATGGGCTGTCGATCGCGACCAGCCTCTCGGTGAAGGAGCCGACGGTCTGGGACCTGCTGGGGGCGGCCGGCAAGAAGTCGCTCCTGATCGGCGTCCCCCCGGGGTTCCCGCCGCGCCCGCTCGAGGGATGGCGGGTGTCGTGCTTCCTCACGCCGCCGTCGGCCGAGACCTGGACGCACCCGGCGGAGCTCTCCGGCGAGATCTCCGAGATCCTCGGCGGCGAGGAGTACATCTTCGACGTCCCGAACTTCCGCGAGCAGGGCCTCGACTACACCTTGGACCGCGTGTTCACCATGACCGAGCGGCGCTTCGCGGTGGCGCGCTCGCTGGTGAGGTCCAAGCCCTGGGACTACTTCATGATGGTCGAGATGGGGCCGGACCGGCTCCACCACATGTTCTGGCAGTTCTTCGACCCCGCCCACCCGAAGTACGAGCCGGGGAACAGGTTCGAGACGGCATTTCGCGACTACTACCGGTTCCTCGACCGGCAGGTCGGCGGGCTGCTGGAGGCCCTGCCCGAGGACGCCGTCACGATCGTGATGTCCGATCACGGTGCGCGCCCGATGCTCGGCGGCGTCAACTTCAACACCTGGCTCGAGCGCGAGGGGTACCTGGCGTTCTCGGATCCGGTGACGGCGCCGACCCCGATCGCGAAGGCCCCGATCGACTGGGGGCGGACGGCCGCCTGGGGCGACGGCGGCTACTACGGGCGCCTGTTCCTGAACGTGAAGGGACGCGAGCCGCAGGGGGTCGTCGAGCCGTCGCGGTACGAGGAGGCCCGTGACGAGCTCACCGCCCGGCTCGAGGCGATGCCGGGTCCCGACGGAACCTCGCTCGGCACCCGGGTCCTGAAACCGGAGGACGTCTACCCCGACGTTCGTGGCGTGGCCCCCGACCTCATCGTGTACTTCGGCGACCTCGATTGGCGCTCCGTCGGCCAGGTGGGCACCGGCCAGGTCTTCACCTACGAGAACGACACGGGTCCCGACGGCGCGAACCACGACCGGACCGGCCTGTTCGTGATGGCGGGGCTCCCCGGCCAGCCGACCGGTCGCCGGGAGGGCCTGTCCCTGGTGGACGTCGGCCCCACCATCCTGAAGCTGTTCGGGCTCGCGGCGCCCGAGGACGCGATCGGAAGGAGCTTCCTTTGACCCCTCATCCCGAGCAGGACGGCTTCACGGTCTGGTTCACGGGGCTGTCGGGGGCCGGCAAGTCCACGCTCGCCGAGATGCTCTTCCACGAGCTGCGCCGGCGTGACATGCGGGTCGAGCTGCTCGACGGCGACGTCGTCCGGACGAACCTGTCGAAGGGGCTCGGGTTCTCCCGCGAGGACCGCGACACGAACATCCTGCGGATCGGGTTCGTCGCGAACCTGCTGACCCGCAACGGGGTGGCCACGATCGTGTCGGCCGTGTCGCCGTATCGCGACGCCCGCAGCGAGTGCCGCGCGCAGATCCGCGACTTCGTCGAGGTCCACGTGCATGCGACCGTCGAGGAGTGCGCTCGCCGCGACGTGAAGGGCCTCTACCAGAAGGCCTTCGCCGGCGAGATCAAGGGGTTCACCGGCGTCGACGACCCCTACGAGCCGCCCCAGAGCCCTGAGATCTTCATTGACACCATGGTCGAGGAGCCGGACCAGTCGCTGGAGCGGATCCTCGGCTCCCTGGCGAGATTCGGCTACATCGCCGACGGGGCGCGCCTGGTCCACGAGGCCGCCGAGCATTCGGGACTGACCGACCTCGACGGCGCGATCGGCGCCGACCTGGCGGGCCGGCACTCGGCCGCGGAGGCCGACGACGGGGACGCCGGCGCCGCCCGCTAGCGTCGCGACCGTCGCCTGCGCCCCGGTCGACTGCGCCGCAGGGGGCTGGTAACGTTCCTCCATGGAAGCATCGAACGCCTGCCCGTTCCGGGGCGGGCGTTTCGTGCCTCCGGGACGGGTCCGGTAGCGAGGCTTCGAGGAGGCGGCGGCGGCCATGGAGATCGAGATCGGCATCGGGAAGACGGCACGGCGCGCCTACGGGTTCGACGAGGTCGCGATCGTGCCGTCGCGGCGGACCCGCGACCCCGACGACGTGGACATCTCCTGGGAGATCGACGCGTGGCGCTTCGACCTGCCGCTGCTCGCCTCGGCGATGGACGGCGTCGTGTCCCCCGCGACGGCGATCGAGGTCGGTCGCCTCGGCGGCCTCGGGGTGCTGAACCTCGAGGGGCTGCAGACGCGCTACGAGGATCCCGACCCGGTCTTCGACGAGGTCGCGAGCCTGCCGCCGGAGAAGGCCACCCGGCGGATGCAGGAGCTCTACCAGGAGCCGATCAAGGACGAGCTGGTCGTCCGGCGCATCCGCGAGGTCAAGCAGGCCGGGGTCGTCGCCGCGGCCTCGCTGACGCCCCAGCGCGTGCGCAGGTACGCCGACCTGGTGCTGCAGGCCGAGCTCGACGTCCTGGTGGTCCAGGGCACGGTCGTGTCGGCCGAGCACGTGTCGACCCGGACGGAGCCGCTGAACCTGAAGGAGTTCATCTCGAAGTTCGACCTGCCGGTGATCGTCGGGGGATGCGCCAGCTACCAGACGGCGCTGCACCTGATGCGGACCGGCGCCGTCGGGGTCCTGGTCGGGGTCGGGCCGGGGGCCGCCTGCACCACGCGCGGCGTGCTCGGCATCGGGGTCCCGCAGGCCACGGCGATCGCCGACGCGGCCGGGGCGCGCATGGAGCACCTGCGGGAGACCGGCCGCTACGTCCACGTGATCGCAGACGGCGGCATGCGGACCGGGGGGGACGTCGCGAAGGCCATCGCGTGCGGCGCCGACGCCGTGATGATCGGCTCGCCGCTCGCCAAGGCCTACGAGGCGCCCGGCAAGGGCTACCACTGGGGGATGGCGACGTTCCATCCGGACCTGCCCCGCGGTGCCCGCGTGCAGACGCGGCAGATCGGCACGCTGAAGGAGATCCTGGTCGGCCCCGCGCACGAGAACGACGGGACGCTCAACCTGTTCGGTGCGCTGCGGACCTCGATGGCCACCACCGGCTACGCGAACGTGCGCGAGTTCCAGAAGGCCGAGGTGATCGTCGCCCCCTCGATCAAGACCGAGGGGAAGGTCGAGCAGCGCGCCCAGCACGTGGGGATGGGCTAGGCGGATGGCGGGGGAGCCCCGGCCGGTCCTGGTCGTCGACTTCGGGGCGCAGTACGCGCAGCTGATCGCCCGGCGGGTCCGGGAGGCGCACGTCTACTCCGAGATGGTCCCGTTCGACACCCCGCCGGAGGAGCTGGCCGCGCGGCGGCCGGCCGGGCTGATCCTGTCCGGAGGGCCGGCGTCCGTCTACGAGGAGGAGAT
>JAJYHN010000035.1 GCA_021784765.1 Actinomycetes bacterium | reverse complement strand
GCACGGCCGGCACGCGTCCCGCGAGCAGCCCGTCGAGCGCCTGGCGGAACGACGCCGGGTCGATCTCGCCGACCACCTCGTAGCGGATGATCCCCCTCGGGTCGACGACGAAGGTGGTCGGCAGCCCAACCGCCCCGTACGCGAACGCCACCTCCCCCTGCGGGTCGAAGACGCTCGGGTAGGGGAGGCCGAACCGCCGGTCGAACCCGACCGCGGGGCCGCGCGCGTCCCGGTTGTCGACCCCGAGGAACCGGACCCCCCGGGCCCGGAACTCGCTCCAGAGCGACCGCAGCTCCGGCGCCTCGGAGCGGCAGGCCGTGCACCACGACGCCCACACGTTGAGCACGAGGACGTGTCCGGAGAAGCTCCGCAGCGAGTAGCGCCGCCCCCCCTCGAGGGCCGGGAGCGAGAAGGCGGGGGCCGGCCGGTCCTGCGGCGCCGGCAGCGGGCGAATGGCGCCCGTCACCCGGGTCCCGGACGAGGGGCCGCCCCCGTGCACCACCAGCACGATCCCCGCGGCGAGGATCCCGGCCGCGACGCCGCCGGCGAGCGCGACGGCGCGCGTGCGCCACGAGATGCCGCCGTGCGGCCCCGGCCTGCCCTCCGGCGCCGGCCCGCCCCGCTGCTGCGTTTCCACCTCGCGCACCCCGTCCCCCGGCGCACGATCCTAGCCGGAGAGGACGGATCAGGCGACCGGCGCCCCCCACAGGGGGAACCAGCGCGTGAGGTCCGACTCCACCGGCAGCTCGTGCTCGAGCAGCGAGCGGACGCGCAGCTCCAGCTCGTTGTCGCGCTGCTCCTTCCCCGCCGGCGCGAACGGGTAGAAGGTCCCCCGCTTGTACAGGTACACGAGCAGGAACGCCTGCCCGTCGCCCTGCGGACGAAAGCCGAACACCGAGCAGAGGAGCTGCGGCCCGAAGCCCCGGCCCTCGAGCGTCGCGTTCACCGTGTGGACGTCGCCGACGAGGTCCTCGAGCCCGCCGGCCCGCAGCACGACCCAGTGGTAGCCGTAGGAGTCGTCGCGCTCCTCGAGCTGCGTCGCCGACGCGGCGTCGAGCCCGAGGAGCCCCTTCAGCTCCTGTTCGGCCGCCGCGAACCCCTCCCCCGCCGCTGGCCTGAAGCAGACCCCGCCCTCGCCCGAGGGGCGGAACCCGCCCGCGGCCTCCAGCGTGACGGCCGCGGAGGGCAGCGCGAACAGCGCGTCGAGGTTCGCCTGCTTCGGCTTGGACCGGCCGAACAGGGCGTCCAGGAAGCTCACTGCGGCCGGTCGAGCTCGGCCTCGAGCCGCGAGAGCTGCTCGAGGCGCCGCTGCAGCGAGGGGTGGGTCGAGAACAGGCTCGACAGGCTGAACCCGCGGGCGAGCGCCGGGGCGAAGAAGAACGCGTTCAGTCCCTCGGCGGCCCGCAGGTCCCGGGTCGGGATCCGACCCATCTCGCCGCTCACCTTGACCAGCGCCGAGGCCAGCGCCGAGGGCCGGGCGGTGAGGATCGCGCCCGAGCGATCGGCCGCGAGCTCCCGGTAGCGGGACAGCGCCCGGATCAGCAGGAAGCTGATCGCATAGACGACGATCGACACCAGCATCAGGAGCAGCATCAGCTGACCGGCGTTTCGATCCCTCCCCTCGCCGCCGAAGCCTCCACCGAACAGCTCGCTGTAGTAGGCGACCCGCACCAGCATGGCGGCCGCCATCGCGAGGAAGCTCGCGATCGTCATGACGGCCACGTCGCGGTGCGCGACGTGCGAGAGCTCGTGGGCGAGCACCCCCTCGAGCTCGGAGGGGTCCAGGCGCCGCAGCAGCCCGGTCGTCACGCAGAGCACCGCGTGGCTCGGGTTGCGGCCGGTCGCGAAGGCGTTCGGCAGGTCGACGTCGGCGATCGCGACGGCCGGCTTCGGCATGTCGGCCATCGCGCAGAGGCGGTCGACCACCGCGTGCAGGTCGGGCTGGTCCTGCGGCGAGACCATGCGCGCTCGCATCATCGCGAGCGCGATCCGATCGGAGAAGTAGTACTGGACGAACAGCAGCCCACCGGCGATCACGATCACGAAGGCGAGCGGCACGCGCAGGGCGAGCAGGACCGCGATGAAGGCGACATAGACCAGGCCGAGCAGGAACATCGTGCCCACCATGTGGGCGGTCAGCCCTCGGTCCTTGGGGAAGCGTCGGTCGCCGGTCATGCGTTCGGGATCAGCCCCTCGTCCGACAGGAGCGCCCGCACCTCCTCGATCGTCGCGCCCTCGTGCGGCAGGACGAGCTCGGACGGCCCGAGGTAGTCGGCTGGCACCGACCGGCCCCGCGTCCGGACCTCGTCGAGCACGGCCGCGAGGTCCCGGCGGAAGGCGTCCTCGTCGCCGGCCTCCACGGCCGCCACCAGGGACTCGTCGAGCTCGTTCAGCCGGGTCACCTCCGCATCGTCGAGGTCGAACTGGCCCTCGCCCAGGATCCGGACGATCATGCCGCACCTCCCTTCGACGATCCGCCCTCGCCCCCGGCCGGAGCGGCGGCCGCCTCTGCGGCACCGCCGTCGCCGAGCGCCTTCGGCTCGGACCCGGCCCCCATCTCGGCCTTGAGCTTGGCGAGCTCGCCGTCGACGGCCGAGGCCGTCGAGACCTTGTCGAGCTCGCCCTGGATGTGGTCGGCCGGCTGGGTCAGGTCATCGAGCGCCCCGCTGCCGAGCAGCTCGTCGATGGCGCCGGCCCGCGCCTGCATCTGCGCGGTGCGGTCCTCGGCCCGCTGCATGGCGAGGCCCACGTCGCCCATCTCCTCGGAGATCCCGGAGACGGCCTCGCCGATCTTCGTCTGCGCCTCCGCCGCCGTGTAGGAGGCCTTGATGGTCTCCTTGCGGACGCGAAACGCCTCGACCTTGGCCTGCAGGCGCTGCTCCGCCTCCTCGAGCTTCGCCTCTTGGTCGGCCAGCTGATCGTGCTGCGCCTTCAGGTCGGTGAGCTGCCCGACGATGACCTGCCGGCGTGACAGGGCCTCCTTGGCGAGGTCCTCCTGGTTCTGAGCGAGCGCCTGCTTGGCCTGGTCCTCGAGCTTGGTGCCGAGCTGCGCGAGCTGCTGGGCCTGGAGCTCCACCCGCTTGCGGGAGGTCGCCACGTCGGCGAGCCCGCGGCGCACCTGCTGGAGCAGCTCGAGCTGTCGCTCGTAGGAGTAGTCGAGCACCTCGCGCGGGTCCTCCGCCTTGTCCAGGACCTTGTTCGCCTTCGCCTTGAAGATGGTGGAGATTCGGCCCGCCAGTCCCATCCGTCACGTCCTCTCCGCCCGACGCCGACCCGGGTCGCACACCCACGACGGGTCGCACGGGCGTTCAGATCTCGCTCGAACGCGTGTCCCGGCGCCATGCCGGTCAGATCCGGTATACCACGCCGCCAAGCACAAGGCGGCGGCGCGCCCCGGGGCGGGAACCGTGGAGATCCGGCGACCGCACGCCCATGGCCTTGCGCAAACCCGCGGTCGTGCCACCATGGGTGCGGGGCCGAACGGACGGGGGTGGCCATGCTCCGAGTCGAGGATGTGATGCGCACGCAGTTCTACAGCATCGACCCACGCGACACGGTGTTCGCGGCGGCGCAGCAGCTGCTGCTGCGCAACGTCGAGAGCCTGCTCGTGGTCGACGACGACGGCCGGCTGCGCGGGATCGTGACCGAGCGCGACGTGCTGCTGGCGGTCCTGCCCCGGACCGCGGACGTCATGGGCGACGAGACCCACCTGGCCGGCTTCCGCGACCTCTCCGAGATGGCCACGGAACGCTTCCGCGAGACCGTCGCCGAGGTCATGCACCCCTCGGTCGAGACCGTGACACCGTCGGCCCCGCTGACCCACGCCCTCGGCCGGATGCTCTCCCGCCGGCTCCGCCGCCTCGCCGTGGTCGATCCCGAGTCCCGCGAGGTCGTCGGGGTCGTCAGCCAGCGCGACGCGCTGAGCGCCCTGGTGATCGGGCAGCCGGCGCTGATCCGTCAGGCACGCGGCCGCGTGCACGCCTGAGGCGGGCCGAGCTAGACGCGGCTCACCGCGATGCCGTCGATCTCTGCGCGCGCGCCCTGCGAGAGCAGCACGACCCTGATGGTTCCCGATCGGATCGACGCGAACGTCGCGATCGGCAGCACGAAGTCGGCCCTCGCGGCCTTGGCGTAGAGCCTGACCCGCTTCAGCAGCGTCGAGCCCCAGTACACGCCGACCACGGCGGGGCCGGACGGCGAGAGGCCGACCACCAGCGCCACGCGGCGGGCCCGAACCCTGGCATCGACCCACGAGCCCCGCTTCGAGCCGGCCAGGTAGGTCCCCTCGAACCATGCCGATCCCGACCGCGGGTACCAGCCCCGCGAGCGTCCGAGCTGCCGGTCGTCGAGCGGCACCGCCGTGCAGCGCTCGGCGCTCCACGGGCCGGCCACCGACGTGGCGCCGATGCCCCGGGCCGACACGCAGTAGGTCGCCCCCGGCAGCGCACCCGCGATCGACGTCGAGGTGGCCGACGGCGAGGCCGTGGCGAGCGGCGCGTAGGAGCCGAACGACCCTCCCGCCCGGGCCATCCGGTAGCGCACGGCGAAGCTCGAGGCGTCGGCGTTCCCGGACCAGCCGACACCGATCGCGACCGGCCCGGGACCGGGCGGCGAGGTGAAGCCCGCGCTCGGGGACGTCATCGTCGCCGCCGGCAGCGCGACGCCCTGGGCGCACAGCCCGGCGACGAGCCCACCGCCCGAGGCGCTCGCCACCGGCGTCCCGAGCCCGGTGGCCATGTCGTAGCCGCTCCCGGCGGGGAACAGCCCGCCGTTCGTGCCGGTGTAGTCGTTGTTCCCGGTCGTGACGTCGTCGAACGCCAGCGCGTACCCGGAACCCCCGGCCACCTGGTACAGGGTCGGGTTCATGAACCCGACCGACGCCCCCGCGCACGAGGAGCTCGCGTCGGCGAGCGCGGCGATCGCCGCCCAGAGCGGTGCCGCGGCGCTGGTGCCGCCGATCACGCCCCACGACCCCGCGTAGCGGACGACGTAGCCCGTGCTGGGGTCGGCGGCGGCCGACACGTCGGGAACCTCGCGGCAGTACCCGGACGCGGCGCCGCAGGGCGTCCCCGACGAGTTCGCGTTGACGACGTTCAGCGATGCGGGGGCCCCGGACTGGTAGGAGGGCATCGGCCAGACTGCGGACACGCCGCCGCCGCCGGCCCCGTTGCCCGAGGCCGCGTCGTTCCAGGCCTGCTCGACGGGCGGGGGACCGAGCGTCGAGAGCGTGGTGCCGCCGACGCCGGTGACGAACGGCTGGCTGGCCGGATCGTCCACGGCGAGGGAGGGGTTGGGCTGGTACTGCTGGTCGCAGTCCTCCGACCCCGAGTCGCCGGCGGCCGCGACGACCGTCTGGCCCTGGGCCGCCGCCTGCTGGAACAGGGTGTTCTCGGCCTGGAGCTCCGCGGGGTCGGCATAGGCCTCGCAGATCCCCCAGGAGGTCGAGATCACCCTGGCGGCGTCGGCGTTCACGATCGCGGCGTAGGTGTCGTACTGGCCGGTCGCGCTGTTCGGTCCGTCGTAGACCTGGATGGACGCACGCGGGGCGAGGCCGATGACGTCCTCGATGTCGAGGGCCGCCTCGCCGGCCCCAGCGCCCGTGCCGGCGCCGCCGTCGATGGCCACGTAGGAGACGGCCGCGCTCGTCCCGTAGCAGGACTGGTAGGCGGCGATGTCACTCGGGAGGTTCGGCTCGAGCTCGTAGAGGGCGACGGTGACCCCGGCCCCCAGGTCGCCGGCGGCGTAGAGCGCGCTCATCCCGTACGCGGAGGCGAGCTGATCCGCCGTGTAGCCCCCCTCGAGCTGGCCGGTCGCGGAGGCCGCGCTGCAGGGCTGCGGGCCGCCGGTCGCGACGTGGGGGGCGAGCAGGGGCCGGCGAGGGGCGCGCGAGGCACGGATCGCCAGCGGGGCCTCCGGGTGCAGCGAGTCGAGGCCGATCACGGCCTCGACGAACGGCGCGACCGACGCGGGGAGGCGGGGTGGCAGCGTGTTCGCGAAGCCGACCCGCCCGCTCGGCAGCCGCAGGCGCACGAGCGGCGTCGCGAACGCGTGGGACGCGGCGCCCGCGGTCGTCTGGACGGCGATCGCCAGGGGGTCGGCGTTGGCCCCGGCCGGCGCGAGCCCGATCGCCCGCAGGGCCCGCTCGACCGCCCCGACGGCCGCGGGGGTCGGGCCGAAGGTCGCAGCGAACTGCCCCGGCGCCAGGTAGTGGCGGTAGCTCGGTGAGCCTGGCGTCGACACGGCGGTGGCGAACGCGGCGAGGGCCGCCGGGTCGCGTGGGCGCAGCACGACGTCCAGGCGAAGCGGCGTGGCGTCGGACAGCGCGCCGAGCACCTCGGCGCCCCCGGGGACGAACGGCGCGGCGCCGATCCGGGCGCTCGCCGGTCCCGTGCGAGCCTCCGCGCCGGCCGGTCCGGCCGCGCCGACGAGCGACCCGATCAGCCCGACCGCGAGCGCGCCCGCGCCGAGCGCCCGCCGTCCCCGAATCCCCGCACGCAGCCCTCGTCCCACGACGCTCCCCTGTCCTCGTTCCGACGTCATCTCCGCCGCGATCGGGCATCGCACGAGCGACGGGCGCCCATGCCGAGGCGCGCTCACTCTATCGGCTGCCGCTCCGACATTCATGAGACGAAGGGGGACCCGGGCGGCACCGCGGGCTCGGGCCCGGCTCGGCTGGCGCCGCGATCCCGCGCGGGGCGAGAATGGCTCCGGGCGGTGGGCTCGGCCGGAAGGAGGCCGCCATGGCAGACAGCGTCTACCGGGTCACCCAGATCATCGGCACCAGCGAGGAGTCGTGGGAGGCGGCCGTCCGCCACGCGGTCGAGACCGCCGCCCGGACGGTCCGCGACCTCCGGGTCGGCGAGGTCGACCGGCTCGACGTCACCATCGAGAACGGTCGGGTGACGAGCTACCGCGCCCGTCTGAACATCTCGTTCAAGTACGAGACCGGCGACTGAGCGCGTGCCGCGTGCCGCCGCCCGCGACGGCGGGCTACCGGCCGCCGCGGTCGACGACCGTGGCGCTCGCCTGCTGGCGCGGGCGCACGACGATCTCGTCGATGTTCACGTGGCTCGGGCGGGTCACCGCCCAGGCGATGCAGTCGGCGACGTCCTCGCCCATGAGCGGACGTATGCCCTGGTAGACCCCCTCGGCGCGCCCGGCGTCGCCGCGGAAGCGAACCACCGAGAACTCGGTCTGGACGAGGCCGGGGGCGATCTCGGTGACGCGGATCGGCCGGCCGAGCAGTTCGAGGCGAAGCGTCCTGGCGAGCGCCCGCTCGGCGTGCTTGGCCGCCGTGTAGCCGCCGCCGCCCACGTAGGCCTCGAACCCGGCGATGCTGCCGACGATCACGATGTGACCGTCCCCCGAGGCCTCGAGCTTGCCGAGCAGCCCTCGCGTCATGCGCACCGAGCCCAGCACGTTCGCCTCGAACATCCAGCGCCAGTCCTCGTCGCGGGACTCGGCCACCGGCTCGAGGCCCACCGCGCCGCCAGCATTGTTCACCAGCACGCGGACCTCGGGGACGGCGTCGCAGAAGGCCGAGACCGAGTCGGCGTCGGTGACGTCCAGGGGCAGCGCCCGGCCGCCGATCTCCCCGGCGAGGGCCTGCAGGCGGTCCATCCGGCGCGCCCCGACCACGACCTCGAACCCCTGGGCGGCGAGCGCCCGCGCGGTTGCCGCGCCGATGCCGCTCGACGCCCCGGTCACGACGGCCACCCCGCGCTCGCTCATTCGCCCATCGCCTCCTCGGGCGGCTCGCCCGGCCCGACACTCTAGCCGGGCCGCGCCGACCACGGCGGGGCCCGGCCGCTCGACGGGTCGAGGAGCAGGCCGCCACCTCCACGGCCACGCCGATTCCTCAAGGTATGCTCAAGCCCAAGGTCGGAGGGCCGACGGACGCAGCATGGCGACGCACCGGTGCTCGAAGTGTGGGGCGCGGCACGTGCTCCCGGCGCAGGAGCGCGTGTACCGCTGCCGCGAGTGTGGCTCGCGCGAGACCGTGCCGGTCCAGGCCGATCCCGGCGCCGCGGGCGTCCCCGCCGACGGCGGGCCGGCGCCGGTCGAGGTGGCCGCTGTGCCCGCCGCGGAGCCGACGATCCTGCTCGCGGGCGACGACGCCGCGCCGTCGGTCTCGGTCCCGTGCCCCGGATGCGGGAGCTTCGCACCCCACGCCCGGCTCTGCGGGATCTGCGGGTCGCCGCTGCCGGTGATCGAGCCGGCCCCGGCCGCCAAGCAGGTCCCGGCCGCCCCCGAGCCGGCTCCCGCCGGCGCACCCCGACCCGGACCCCCACGCTGACCCGCCGGCGCCGGGCCGCTGTCGGCCCCGCTACCGGGGCGGACGGGCGCGGAGGTACTGGGGCGGCCAGGCAACCTCGTCGCCGAGCTCGTCCGCGGCGTGCAGGGCCCAGTACGGGTCGCGCAGCATCGCGCGCGCGAGGACCACGGCGTCGGCCGACCCCTCGGCCAGGATCGCCTCGGCCTGCCGCGGGTCGGTGATCATCCCGACCGCGGCCGTCGGGACCCCCGCGCCCCGGCGGACGGCGCCGGCGAACGGCACCTGGTAGCCGGGCTCCTCCGGGACCACGGCGTCCGGCACCATGCCCCCGGAGGAGCAGTCGACCAGGTCGACGCCGCGGGCGCCCAGCAGGCGGGCGAGCTCGACGGTCTCCTCCGGCGTCCAGCCCCCCTCGACCCAGTCGGTCGCGGACACCCGCACGAACAGCGGGCGGTCGTCGGGCCAGGCCTCGCGGACGGCCTCGACGACCTCCAGGGGGAACCGCACCCGCCCGTCGAAGCCGCCGCCGTAGCGGTCGGTCCGGCGGTTCGCGATCGGCGAGAGGAACTCGTGCAGCAGATAGCCGTGGGCCGCGTGGACCTCCGCGACGCCGAACCCGGCCTCGGCCGCGCGCCGTGCGGCCGAGGCGAA
>JAJYHN010000202.1 GCA_021784765.1 Actinomycetes bacterium | reverse complement strand
GCCCGGCGGCGGTGGCTCGGCTCGAGCTGTACGCGACGTCCCCCGTGCTGGTCCGCGCGGGGGCGCCGGTCCGAGTGCCGGCCGAGGCCGTGTGCGCCACGGTCTCGGGAACGTTCTGCGCGGCCGAGGTCGAGCTCGGCCTCGAGGGACCCGGCAGCGCCGTGCGCTGGGTCCGGGCCGGCGCGCGAGCCGCCTTCGATGTGTCGGGTCCGGCGAGACGGACCCTGTCGAGGTCCGGGCCCGGGGCGAGCGGGGGAGTCCTTCGTTTCCGGCTGCGGGCCGTAGCGGGGAGTCGGGTCGTCGCCTCCCCGCCCACCGGGTCGGCGCAGGTCTACGTGACCGACGACATGCCGTCGGTCACCATCCCCGAGATCCCGTTCGGCGAGGTCCGGGCGCCGGCCGCGGTGCTCTCGCTCCCTTGGGGAACCGGTCCCGACCGGGCCGGGCTCGCGGTGGGGGATCAGGCGCCGGCTCTGGGGCCGCCCTCGTTCGACGTCGACGCCGCCGGGAGGGTGTTCCTGCTCGACACGCTGCAACAGCGCCTGGCGGTGTTCGACCGAGGCCGGTTGGCGCGCTCCGCGGACCTCGACGTCCCGCCACGTGCCGACGTGGCGGTGCGGGTCTCGGGCGTCGCGGCGCTGCTCTGGTCCCGGCCCGACGGGACCGTGATGGCGGGGCGCGTCGGACGTGACGGCGTCGCCCGGCGACCGGTCGCGATCGGCCAGGGGATCGCGGCGCAGGTGCGGGCGGCCGGCGACCGGGCGTTCGCCCAGGTGCTCCCGGCCGACGCCTGGGAGGAGGTCACCGCGGCCGGCGGGGCGGATGCAACGGCCCCGCCGCCGGGGGGCTCGTGGTCGACCGGGGAGCCCGAGGGCGACGGGCGGGAGCTGCTGCGCGTGGTCGACCCGGACGGGCACCGGGTCCGGCTGGGCACGGTCGAGGAGGGCTCGGTGACCGACGCCGTCGAGCTGACCTCCGCGCAGAACCTCGGCGAGATCGCGCTGGCCGAGCCCGACGGCGAGGGTGGCTACTGGGTCGTGCTCCACGTGTGGCGCGAGGATCCGGCGGCCGACCAGTACGAGGCCCTCGACGTCCGCGACGGCCGGGTGTTGACGGCGTTCGCCGCGGCCGCGCAGCAGTTCGCCCTCGCCTCGCCCTTCTCGATCTTCCGGATCGGGGGCGACGGGCGCCTCTACCAGCTGATGAGCGACCCCGCGGGGGTTCGCATCGTCGCCTACGACCTGGGAGGGACGGCATGAGACGGGTGCTCGCGCTCGCGGCCATCACGGCGGGCCTTCTGCTGACGACGGCACCACCGGCGTCGGCCACATGGGCTGGGACCCACTGCAGGGTCTCGGAGCAGGCGATCTCCACCTGGAAGCGGTCGCAGGCGCGTGCCTACGCGGACGTCGCGCGGTACGAGGGCTACGAGTGGGGCGGCGGCTGCTGGAACGACAACAACGTCGACGACACGCCGAACGCGCCCGACTCGGGTGGCGAGGGGCCCGACTGCTCCGGGCTCGTCTTCAAGGCCTGGGCGCTGCCGAACTCCTACGGTGCGTGGGGGCGCCGCTGGTACGACAAGCTCGAAGACGTGCATGGGCCCTACGTCGCGGCGAGCTTTGCCGCTCCCGGGTCGAGCCTGCCCTTCTTCGGCATCGGCAAGGGTCGAGCGACCACCCTCTACATGGACGCGTTCGCGAGCAGCGGACACGTGGGTATGCTCTACACGGACACGCCGCCGAGCTCCGGTGGCGACTACATCATCGAGGCCCTGGGCGACGCGTATGGGACGAACGTGTTCGTCGAAACCTACCGGTCGAGCTCTGCGTTCACGGCCGCGCGCCGGCGCGGCTGGACGGCCGAGTGCTACCCGCGATGTGCGGTGGCCGGTGCCCTGACCGCCACATCCGATGCTCGTGGCGGGCTCGCGGCACTCCCGGTGGTGAGGGTCAAGTGACGGGCCGGTCCGGGCCCCGCGAGGCACATCGCCGGCGAAGATCGCCGCGGACCGCGGGACTGGCGCTCGGGGTCGCGCTGGTCGTGGCGGCCTGCTCCGGCGGGCCGGCCCCCTCGCCGACTGGAAGCCCTGGGGGCGCGTTGCGGTCGACCGGTCCGGGCGGCGGATCCACGCCCCCGGGGGCCTCCACGCGGTCGATCGTGCTGACGGCGTCGCTGCCGGACGACCCGGTCGCGACCTGGCATCCGGTCGCGTCCATCCCGTTTGGGCCGGCCGCGGCCGGCCTCGGGTACCGGAGCGCCGCCGGACCCCTCCTCCCGCGCGCCTTCGCGGTGGACGGGGACGGCTCGCTCTGGGTCCTGGACGTCGCCAAGCGCCGGGTCGCGCACTTCGACCCCCGCGGGGCGTTCCTGGACCAGGTGGAGCTCCCGCCGAGCTACTCGGCCCGCGACCTCGCGTTCGCGAACGGGCGGTTGTGGGTGCTGTTCGACGGACCGGCCGGGGGATGGGTCGCGCCGATCTCGAACGCGAGGGTGCAGCCCCCGACGCCTGCGCGCGCCGACGGCGCCCGCGCGATGCTCGTGTCGCTCGTGCCGGGACCGAGTCTCGAACCGGGGCCGATCGTCGTGACCGCGGGAGAGGAGGCCGTTCCGGGCTCCGGGTTCCAGGGCCCGGCGTGGATGGCCGTGCCGGGCACGGGGCAGCTCCACCCGCTTCCCGGCGTGCCCGTCGGCGACGGGCGGGCGATCGATCTGTCGATGCGGGGAGACGCAGGCATCGCGGTCGGGTTCATGGGCGGGACCGCGTTGGCCGGCGACCTTCGGATCGGCCTGCGGGTCCTCGGCGCCGGCCGCAAGATCGATGCGGTCGCGAGCGCCCGCCCCGAGCTGGCGCTGCCCAATGCGCTGGCCACCTACGTGATGCTGTCGCCGTCACAGCCGGAGGATCAGCGTCGGTTCGGGGGCGGACGCTACCTGCTGGTCGTGCCGAACAACGGGACCACGCTGCGATGGCAGCGGCTCCCGAACCCGGGGATCGACGATGCGTGGCAGGCGCGTCACCTGGCGCCGGGCCCCGGGGGCGAGCTGTACCTCATGGTGATCGAGGAACGGGGCGTGCGGATCCTGCGTGCGTGATGGGAACGGGGGCCCTTGCTGTCCACCCGGCGCGCCGAGGCTGGGCGACGGGGTCATCAGCCGCCCCCGGGGGTCGGGGGCGGCTGGTACCCTTGCGCCGAGGTGGCCGGGTCGGGACATGAGGTGCGCGAGCGCACCGAGGAGATCGAGCGTCTGACCCTCTCTCCGTGGGCGGCGCACGCCGTGGAGTCGAAGGGGCGCGAGCGCCCCGAGGAGCCGCATCCGCTGCGGACGGCGTTCCAGCGCGACCGTGACCGGATCATCCATTCGAAGGCGTTCCGCCGCCTGAAGCACAAGACGCAGGTCTTCCTCTCGCCCGAGGGCGACCACTACCGGGTGCGACTCACTCACACCCTCGAGGTCGCCCAGATCGCGCGGACCGCGGCCCGCGCCCTCCGGCTGAACGAGGACCTCACCGAGGCCGTCGCGCTCGGCCACGACCTCGGCCACACGCCGTTCGGGCACCTCGGCGAGGAGGCGCTGACCCCGTTCCTCGATCGGCCGTTCCTGCACAACGAGCAGAGCCTGCGGGTGGTCGACCTCCTCGCGGACGACGGGCGCGGCCTGAACCTGACGTATGAGGTCCGCGACGGGATCGTGAACCACCCGTGGTCGGCGCCGCCGGCGGGAACCCTCGAGGGGCGCGTGGTGAGCTTCGCGGACCGCATCGCCTACGTGAACCACGACGTCGACGACGCGATCCGGGCGGGGATCCTGCGCCCCGGCGACCTTCCGGAGAACGTCCGTGCGACCCTCGGCGAGACCCACGGCGAGCGGATCGACACGCTGGTGGCCGATCTCGTCGCCACGAGCGCCGACGGCCCGGAGATCGGGCTCTCGGCCCCGATCCTGGCGTCCCTGCAGCAGTTTCGCGAGTTCCTCTTCGATCGCGTGTACCTGCGGGAGGAGGCCACCGAGGAGCATCGCAAGGCCGTCGGGGTGGTCCGCGCGCTGTTCGCCCACTACCTGGAGCACCCCGACGAGATCCCCGCGGAGTACCGGGCGAGCCCGGGCGACCCGGCGACGGAGGTCGCCGACTACATCGCGGGCATGACCGACCGGTTCGCCCTGCGGACCTACGAGCGGCTCTTCCTTCCCCGGGCCTGGATGGTGTAGCGGCCAGGAGGGGGCGTGGCGGGGAGGATCCGGCAGGAGGACGTCGCGGCGGTCCGCGAGCGCACCAACCTGGTCGCGGTGATCTCGGGCTACCTGCAGCTCAGGAAGGCCGGTCGCGACTCGATGGTCGGGGTCTGCCCGTTCCACGCTGAGAAGACCCCGTCGTTCTCGGTCAGCCCGGCGAAGCAGGTCTACCACTGCTTCGGGTGCGGCGAGGGCGGTGACGTCTTCCGCTTCCTGCAGAAGATCGAGAATCTCTCCTTCGGCGAGGCCGTCGAGCGCCTGGCCAAGGACGCTGGCGTCCGCCTGCGCTACGAGGGCGAGTCGGCGGCCGACCGTCGCGTCGCCGGGCGCCGGTCGGCGCTCCAGCGGGCGAACGCCGAGGCCGCCGGCCTCTATCACGGCGTTCTGCTCGAGGGGCGCGAGGGGGGCGACGCTCGCGCCTATCTGTCGGGGCGCGGCATCGGGCGTGCGGAGATCGAGCGGTTCGGCATCGGCTACGCTCCCGGCTATCCAGACTTCCTGCTGCGGCGCCTGACCCGGACCTTCTCGCCGGAGGCGCTGGAGCAGGCGGGCCTGGTCGCGCGCGACGCCTCGGGCACGCTGCGAGACCGCTTCCGCGGGCGGATCGTCTTTCCGATCCATGACCTGTCGGGGAACGCGGTCGGCCTCGGCGGACGGCTGCTCGTCGCCCCCGGCCGGCCCGCCCCGGATGCCGCGAAGTATGTGAACTCGCCCGACACCGACGTCTACCACAAGGGTTCGGTGCTCTATAACCTCCATCGGGCCAAGGCCGAGATCACCAGGACCGGCCGCGTGTTCCTGGTCGAGGGCTACACCGATGTCGTCGCCCTCGACCGGGCCGGGGTCGGGGCGGCCGTCGCGACCTGCGGGACGGCCCTGGGCGAGGACCACCTGCGGCTGCTCGTCCGCTTCACCGACCGCGCCGTGCTGACCTTCGACGCCGACGAGGCCGGCCTGCGGGCCGCCGAGCGCGCGTTCCAGTTCCACCAGCGGTTCGCCCTGGACCTGCGGGTGCTGGTGCTGCCGGAGGGGCAGGATCCGGCGGATTTCGTTCTGGCCCACGCGGCGCCGGGGGACGAGGCGGCGGGTGCCGGCGAGGCGTTCCTCGCGCTCGCCGAGGTGGCCGTGCCGCTCGTCGAGTACATGATCGACCGGGCGATGCGCGGTCGATCGCTCGACACGGTCGAGGACCGGGCCGCCGCCGTCCGCGCCGGGCTGCGGCTCGTCGCCTCGCTGGAGGATCCGGTCCGACGCGAGGAGTACGCGCGGCAGGTCGCCGACCGAGCCGGAGTGAGCGTCGCCTCGGTTCTGCTGGAGGTCCACCGCCTGCCGCCGCCCATGCCGGACGGGGAGGCCGGGCCCGTGGGGCGGGGGGGAGGCTCACCGTGGGCTGGGGCGACTTCCGGCGTGCGTCCGGCGGGAGGCGCCGGGGCGGCGGGGGCGTCCGCCGAGCCGGCGGGGGCGGAACCCGCTCAGGGAGCGCACCCCGCTCGCGCCACGCCCGCCCAGCGCGTCGAGCGCGAGGCCCTGCGGCTCGTCGTCCAAGACCCCGCTGCCTGCCGCGCTCGACTGACCCCCGAGGACGGGGGGCGGATCTCGACCCCGACCTACCGGAAGGTCTTCGAGCTGGCGATGGAGGTCGGGCCCGGCGTCTCGGCGGCCGAGCTCGTGGCCCTCGCCGCCGAGCGGGGTGAGACGCTCGGCAAGCTGGTGGCCGCGCTCGCCGTCGAGTCGTTGGAGGCCGGCGGCGGGGCCGCGCCCGAGTACGTGCGGGCCGTGTTCCTCCGCCTCGAGGAGTTCGCGTTGAGCCGGCAGATCGAGGAGGCCCGACGGCGCCTCGAGCGCCTGAACCCCCAGCGCGATCCGGGCTACGACGATCTGTTCGAGGAGCTCGTGACCCTCGAGGGGGTGCGCCGGCGTGTCCGTCAGGCGGCCGAGGCGGCGAGCGGAGGCGTCTGAGGCGCCGGCCCGGCGCGGCCCCCGCGCCGGGGCGGCGGCTCCCCGCCGCGGGGACCGGGACGGGGCGATCGCGCCGGGGTATGGGACACTTGAGCATCGAACGGGGGAGCGGTGGGTGTCTTCGCGGGCCCGCTGCCGGAGCCGGAGCCGGCCGAGGATCGACATGAGCGACGCCGAGTTGAGCGAGGCCGTTGTCGCGACCGGGACCGGGGCGCCGGTCGGGATCGACGAGGTCAAGGAGTCGCTCGCCGCCCGGGGGCGCGAGCGGGGCTTCGTCACCGCCGAGGAGCTGTCGGAGGCGTTGCCGGCCGACGACCTCTCGCCCGAGCAGGTCGAGGACCTGCTCACCCGCCTCGAGGACCACCTGCGACAGGAGGGCATCGAGGTCGTCGAGGCCTCGCCAGAGGACCTCGAGACCGAGGAGCCCGAGGAGCCAGAGGTCCGGATCCGCCTGCCGCGCGAGGACGACCTGCTTCGCGCGCCGACGAACGATCCGGTGCGCATGTACCTGAAGGAGATCGGCAAGGTCCCCCTGCTGACCGCGGCGCAGGAGGTCGACCTCGCCATGCGGATCGAGGCCGGCGAGTTCTCGACGGCGCTCCTCGAGGTCGCGAGCAACGGCGAGAAGGCCGAGCAGAAGGACCTGCGCAGGGTCGTCGTGGCGGTCGTGGCGATCCGCGAGCACCAGCTCGACCCCGAGAAGCGGCTGCGCAACGAGGGCGTCGGCCGCGAGCGCGTCGCCCGCTCGTACAAGCCGAGGACGCGGGGCGAGCTCGAGGACTTCCTGCGCAGGGTCGAGCGCGACGGGCAGCTCGCGAAGAAGCGCCTGATCGAGGCGAACCTGCGTCTCGTGGTGTCGATCGCCAAGCGCTACGTCGGCCGCGGGATGCTGTTCCTCGACCTCATCCAGGAGGGAAACCTCGGCCTGATCCGGGCCGTCGAGAAGTTCGACTACTCGAAGGGCTACAAGTTCTCGACGTACGCGACCTGGTGGATCCGCCAGGCCATCACCCGGGCGATCGCCGACCAGGCCCGGACGATCCGGATCCCGGTCCACATGGTGGAGACGATCAACAAGCTCGCGCGGATCCAGCGGCAGCTGCTGCAGGATCTCGGTCGCGAGCCGAGCCCCGACGAGATCGGCAGGCAGATGGGGATCCCGGCCGACAAGGTCCGCGAGATCCTGAAGGTCAGCCAGGAGCCGGTCTCTCTGGAGACCCCGATCGGCGAGGAGGAGGATTCCCACCTCGGGGACTTCATCGAGGACTCCGACGCGGTCGTCCCGATAGACGCGGCGAGCTTCATCCTGCTGCAGGAGCAGCTCGAGTCGGTGCTCCACACGCTGTCCGACCGCGAGAAGAAGGTCATCCAGCTGCGGTTCGGGCTGCTCGACGGGCACCCGCGGACCCTCGAGGAGGTCGGCCGGGAGTTCGGGGTCACCCGCGAGCGCATCCGCCAGATCGAGTCGAAGACCCTGTCCAAGCTTCGGCATCCCTCGCGGTCGCAGAAGCTCCGCGACTATCTGGAGTAGGGCCCCGCGGCGGAGGGACCGTCGCGTCGACGTCCGTGCCGCGACCACCGACCACCGCCACCATCGCGGCGCGGCCCGCTGCTAGACTCCCGTCTGCGCGGCGACGCGCGTCGATCCGGGACAGCGCGGTCGCAAAGCGGGGCGCGCCCTCGCCCGCGCCACGGCGGCGCTCCTGAGCCTCGCGGCCTGACCCCACGTGGCCACCCCACATGAACCGCCAAGGGTTTACGCGGCGCCCGGCGCGCTCAGGGTCGAAAGACCCTATCCGGGGCAGGCCTTCGCCCCCCCCCCGATTCGGCCACGCGGCACCATGTGCCCGTTGTGATCCCGGCGCCCGAGTTGGTCGGAGGGTTCCGGGCGGTGGCCTCGTGGCGTGAATGGCTGATCGCGCGCGGGCTCGCGCCTGCCACCGTCCGGCTCTATACGTATGCGGTCTTCCGGCTTTTGACTGAGCACGTGCAGGGCGAGCCCAATGAGGCGCGCGAACAGCACGTCGCGCGCTTCCTCGCCGAGGTGGGAAAGCACGGGGCGGCGCGCGGCCAGTACGCGCGCGGCCTGCACTCGTTCTTCGCCTGGGCCGAGCACCGGGGCTATGTGGCCAACGACCCGAGCGCCGGCATCACGGTGCGCAAGGCCCGCAGCCGGCCGCCCACGGCGCTCTCGGAGGAGGAGCTGGCCCGCCTGCTCGACGCCGCCGAGCGTCGTGACCCGCGCCGGCGCTGGGCCATTCAACTGACGTTCGCGCTCGGGGCGCGCCGCATGGAGGTCGCGGGCATCGCGCCGGGCGACGTGCAGGGCGACGAGGTGCTGCTGCGCGTGACCAAAGGCGACAGGCCCCGGCGCGTGGCGCTTGGGCCGGCGGCGCTCGAGGCGCTCGAGCGCCTGCGTCCGTGGTACACGGCGGACTCGGTGCTGGGCGGCGTGAAGCCCGCCACGGTGACCGATTGGGCGCGGCGCGCCGCCGACGACGCCGGGCTTTCCGCACGGGTGGCCGGCCGGCCGGCCCACATCCTGCGCGCGACGTTCGCCACCTCGCTGTTGCGCCAGGGCGTGCCGGTGGAGGTGGTGCGGGACCTGCTCGGGCACGAGAGCATCGCCACAACGAACGTCTACGCGGTGTCGGGCGCCGACGAGCGCCGGCGCGCCGTGCAGCGCCTGCCCCTGGCGGCCGCGGCCGCCGACCCCCATGCCGCGGCCGCCGGGGGCGCGGCCTAGATGGCCCGCGCCAGCCGCAC
>JAJYHN010000199.1 GCA_021784765.1 Actinomycetes bacterium | reverse complement strand
ATCTCGCCGCGCTCGGGGCCCTGCGCGTGCTCGTGCTGGACCTCGACCCTGCTCGCCTCGCGCTCGCGGCCGGGGCCGGGGCGGAGCCCGTGGACGTCCGCGCCCGCAACGCCGAGATGGCCGTCGCGGACGCGACGGCGGGGAGAGGGGCCGACGTCGTGATCGAGGCCGTCGGGACGCCCGCTGCCTACGAGACGGCCCTGTCGGTGGTTCGCCGCGGCGGGACGGTGTCGGTGGTCGGGATGTACACGAGCGAGTCGGTCGAGCTGCAGCTCGGGGTGGCCTGGGCGCGTGCCCTCCGGCTGCAGTTCGCCGGAATCTGCCCGGTGCACGCGTGGTGGGACCGCGCGCTCGCGGAGCTGCGGGCCGGACGCCTGGATCCCCTGCCGCTCGTGAGCCACCGCCTGCCGCTCGCCGAGGCGCCGCTCGGCTATCGGCTGTTCGACCGGCGCGAGGCGACGAAGGTGCTGTTGCGGCCGTGAGCGACCCGTTCGCCTCCCCGGGGCCGCCGGCCCGCGTCGTCTACGCCGACGCCGACCCGAACGGGCTCGCCACCATTCTCGGCGGCCTCATCGAGGGGAACCTCGCCGCGGACCCGGCGCGGTCGGCGCTGCTCGCGCGCCCGGCCGCGTTCGGCCTCGTGGCCGAGGACGCCGAGGTCGAGGTCACCCTGCGCCTCGCGCCCTGGATGGTGACCGTGGCCAACGGGCTCGTCGGGCGCCACGACGTGGTCGTCCGGGCGAGCTCGGGAGCGCTCGTGGGGCTGTCCTCGGTGCCGCTCCGGTTCGGGCTGCCGGACCCCGCGACGCCGCTCGGGCGGGCCGTGCTCGGCTCGCTCGCGCGCCGGGAGGTCCGGGTGCAGGGCCTCCTCACCGCGCCGGGCAAGCTCGCCCGGCTGAACCGCCTGCTGTCGGTCATGTAGGGACGGGCGTTCCTCCGCTCCTTCGCTCCTTCGGCGCCCCGCCCGCGCCGCCGGCGGTACCCTTTCGCTCATGAACGCCTCGATCGTCGCGCTGGTCGAGGGCGTGCTGGCCGGCGACCGGCGGTCGATGGCCCGCGCGATCTCGATGGTGGAGGACGGCGACCCCGGGCTCGAGGAGCTCTCCCGGGAGCTCTTCCCGCGCGCCGGGCGGGCCGCCACCGTCGGGCTCACCGGCTCGCCGGGGGTCGGCAAGTCGAGCCTCGCCGCCTGCCTGGTCGGGGCCGCCCGCGACCGGGGGCAGACCGTCGCCGTGCTGGCGATCGATCCGACCTCGCCGTTCTCCGGCGGGGCGCTTCTCGGCGACCGCCTTCGCATGCAGGCGCACGCGACCGACCCCGGGGTGTTCATCCGCTCGATGGCGACCCGTGGTCACCTCGGCGGCATGGCGCTCGCGGCCCCGGAGGCCATCCGCATCCTCGACGCATCGGGGAAGGACCTGGTCGTCGTCGAGACCGTCGGCGTCGGGCAGGCCGAGGTCGAGGTCGCGACCGCGACCGACACGACGCTGGTCGTGGTCTCGCCGGGCTGGGGCGACGCCGTGCAGGTGGCGAAGGCCGGCATCCTCGAGATCGCCGACGTCTTCGTCGTGAACAAGGCCGACCGCGAGGGGGCCGACGAGGCGGTTCGCGACCTGAACCTGATGATCCGGATGGGCCCGGAGACCGACTGGACGCCTCCCGTGGTCCGCACCTCCGCGGCCACCGGGGAGGGCGTCGACGAGCTCTGGGACGCGATCGAGCGGCACCGGGCGCACCAGGAGACGACCGGCACCCTGGCGAGGAAGCGCCACCGGCGCGTCCTCGAGGAGGTCGAGGGCATGGTCGCCGAGCGGCTGCGCGCCCGCGCGGCCGCGGCGCTCGACGGCCCCGAGGGGGCCGACCTCGCCGCCGGCCTCACGGCGCGCCGGATCGATCCCTACGCCGCCGCTGCGGCGCTCGCCGAGCGGGTGGCCACGGCGGCCGAGGTTCGTGTGGGAGGTACCGATGGCTGATTCCGACGCAGAACGCTGGCGCGAGCACTACGAGCGGGCGGGGGAGCGCGACGCCGACTTCGAGACGCTCTCCGGCGAGCCCCTGAAGCCCCTGTACACCCCGGAGGACGTGGCCGGCCTCGACCACGACCGCGACCTCGGCTACCCGGGGCACTTCCCGATGACCCGGGGCGTGTACCACACCATGTACCGGGGCCGGCTCTGGACGATGCGGCAGTTCGCCGGCTTCGGCACGCCGGAGGAGACGAACGCCCGTTACAAGTTCCTGCTCGGGCGCGGTCAGACGGGGCTCTCGGTCGCGTTCGACATGCCGACGCTGATGGGCAGGGACTCCGACGACCCGCGCAGCGAGGGCGAGGTCGGGCGGTGCGGGGTCGCGACCGACTCGCTGGCCGACTTCGACGCGCTGTTCGACGGCATCCCGCTCGACGGGATCACCACGTCGATGACGATCAGCGGTCCCGCGCCGATCCTGTTCGCGTTCTTCCTCGGGGCGGCCGAGCGCCAGGGCGTGGCGTGGAAGGCCCTGGACGGCACCCTGCAGACCGACATCCTGAAGGAGTACATCGCGCAGAAGGAGTGGCTGTTCCCGCCGCGGCCGCACCTGCGCCTGATCGGGGACCTCATCGAGTTCTGCGCGGCCGAGGTGCCGCAGTTCCACCCGATCAGCGTGTCCGGCTACCACATCCGCGAGGCCGGCTCCACCGCCGCGCAGGAGCTCGCGTTCACGCTGGCCGACGGGTTCTCGTACGTGGAGCTCGGGAAGGAGCGCGGCCTCGACGTCGACGCGTTCGCGCAGGGGCTGTCGTTCTTCTTCAACTCGCACATCGACTTCTTCGAGGAGATCGCGAAGTTCCGGGCCGCGCGGCGGATCTGGGCGCGGTGGATGCGCGGCCGGTACGGGGCGAAGGACGAGGCCTCGCTGCGGCTGCGGTTCCACACGCAGACGGCCGGATCGTCGCTGACCGCCCAGCAGCCCGACAACAACATCGTGCGCACGGCGATCGAGGCCCTCGCGGCGGTGCTCGGCGGCACGCAGTCGCTGCACACGAACGCCCTGGACGAGGTGCTGGCGCTGCCGACCGAGCGGGCCGCCGAGATCGCCCTGCGCACCCAGCAGGTCATCGCCCACGAGACCGGCGCGGCGAACGTGATCGACCCGCTCGGAGGCTCCTACTTCGTCGAGGCGCTGACGAACCGCATGGAGGAGGCGGCCGAGGCCTCCTTCGCCAGGATCGACGAGATGGGCAGGGGCTCGATGCTCGAGGGGGTCCTGGCCGGCATCGAGCGTGGGTGGTTCCAGCAGGAGATCGCCGACGCCGCCTACCGCGAGCAGGTCCGCACGGAGAAGGGGCGGTTGGTGAAGGTCGGCGTGAACGAGTTCGTCGACGAGCACGAGCCGCCGGTCGAGACGCTGGTGATCCTGCCCGAGACCGAGCTGCGACAGGTCGAGCGGGTCCGGGCGTTCAGGGCGGCGAGGGACGCCGAGCGGGCCTCCGCGGCGCTCACGACCCTGCAGGCTGCGGCCCGCGGCAGCGACAACCTCATCCCCCTGCTCGTGGACTGCGCGCGGGCGGGCTGTACCGAGGGCGAGATCACCGGCGCCCTGCGCGAGGTGTTCGGCTCGTACGTGGAGAACCCGAGGTTCTGACGCCCGCGTTCCCGGGCGGCCCCGGGGTGCCGGACCTCTCGCGCCCGTCGACCACCACTGAGGGAGGCTCCGTCTGAGGGAGATCCCGTGGACGGGAGATCCCGCGCCGGCGGGTCAGTCCTTCGTCCGAACGGGCTCGGCCTGGCGGACGAGCTCGTTGCCCCAGCGCTCCTCGATGTGGCGCGCCTTCCAGATGATCACCGACCCGACCCAGGCGACCACGAACATGCCGACGACGACGTAGCCGACGTGCTGCAGGTCGAGGGCCGTGGCGAACTCGACGACCGGGCCCTGCAGGTGGAGCTGCTGCACGAGGATCTGGACGACCTCGACGGCCCCGACCAGCAGGGCCACCGCGACCGAGAGCCCCGTCACCGTGATGTTGTAGTAGACCTTCCGCAGCGGGTTGGAGAACGCCCATCCGTACGCCCGCGCCATGAAGACGCCGTCGGCGGTGTCCATCAGCGACATGCCGGCGGCGAAGACGATCGGCAGCGAGACGATGGCGGCGATGGGGAGCGTGCTGGCTGCCAGGGCCGCCATTGCGAGCAGGGCCACCTCGGAGGCCGTGTCGAACCCGAGCCCGAAGAGGAACCCCAGCGGATACATGTGCCAGCTTCGGTCGATCAGGCGGAACAGCCGTCCGAAGAAGCGGTTCATGAACCCGCGGCTGTCGAGGGTCTGCTCGAGGCTCTCCTGGTCGAACTCGCCCCGCTTCATGCCCCGGAAGACCCGGAGGATGTCGGCGAGCACGACGAGGTTCAGCGTCCCGATCAGGAACAGGAACCCCGCCGAGACGGCCGTGCCGATGATCGAGCCGGCGCTGTGCAGCTCTCCGATGTGGGTGCTCGCCGCCTTCGCGCCGATCGCGATGGCGACCGCGGCGATCAGGACCACCGTCGAGTGGCCGAGCGAGAAGAAGAATCCGGTGCCGAGCTGCCGCCGTCCCTGCGCCAGGAACTTGCGGGTGGTGTTGTCGATCGCCGCGATGTGGTCCGCGTCGAACGCGTGCCGAAGGCCGAAGCTGTAGGCGAGCGCGGCGAGGCCGATGAGCTTCGGGTAGCGGCCCGCGTAGGCGATCGCGAGCCCCCAGCCGATGACGTGGAGCACGAGCACCGCCCCGCCGAGCCCGGCGAGGTGCACGCGTTCGCGGGAGTCCAGGGACTTCGAGGCGGCGCTCGCCCCGGGCCGGGATCTCGTCTGCGCCATGCCCACGAGTCTAGGGTCGCGTTGCAACGAATTGCAACTGGTACCCGGTGCATCGGCACGGGATTGCCGTGCGGCCCGGCCGCCGGTCAGCCGGCGGCGCCCTGACAGTGGGCGCAGAGCCCGGAGATCGCGAAGTGCGTGAGGTCTGGGGCGAACCCGTGATGGCGCGCGACGAGCCGCTCCAGGCGCTCGGCCTCCTCCATCGAGAGCGAGTCCTCGGCGCGGCAGCGCGAGCAGACCAGGTGGACGTGGCGCCCCTCGTCGCGGCGGTGGTACTCGGGGCCGGCCTCGAGGTGGGCGTGGGAGAGGACCCCGAGGTCCTCGAGCAGGTCGAGCGTGCGGTAGATCGTCGAGGGGTTCACGCCCGGCACGCGCTCGCGGACGCGCCGCGCGACGTCGGTCGGGCTGATATGGCCGTCGGTGTGCATGATCTCCACCACGATGGCCCGCCGCTGCGGGGTCATCCGCAGGCCGCGCGAGCGAAGGAGGTCGAGGACGGCGTCGGATGTCGCAGACACGTTCGGAGTGTAGCCGAGCCACCTTGCACCTGCACGTCGTTGCGGGTGCTTCTCCCGTGCCGTCCGACCTGCCCGTCCGGGCGATCCGAGTGTCCGATTCGAACCTCCATTCCGCTCCATCCCCTCCGGTCCTCGCATACGTATGATTCAACGGACCCAGGGAGCGCCGCGGGGGTGGCGCGGGGGATGGTGCATGGAGAAAGGGAAGGAGGGAGGAGTGCGCAGATCGAAGATCTCGCTGGTCGCTCTCGCGAGCGTGGTGGCGATCATCGCAGCCGCGTGCGGGAAGACCAGTACGACTCCACAGGGGTCGCCGAGCAGCTCGGCCCCGAGCTCGCAGCTGCTGTACGGGGGGACCTTGCACGTCGGGCTGATCTCGCCGCTGTCCTACGACCTGGACCCCTCGCGGTCCTACGACGTGTACGACTGGTGGCTGCTGCACGACATGGGCCGCACGCTGATGAGCTACCGGGACCTCGCGGGGCAGCCCGGTGAGGTGCCCGAGCCCGACATCGCGGCCGCGGCGCCCCAGGTCTCGAACAACTACCAGACCTGGACCTTCCAGATCCGCCAGGGCGTGAAGTTCGGGCCGCCGCTCGACCGCCAGGTCACCTGCCAGGACTTCATGACGGCGTTCAAGCGCGAGGCCGACCCCGCGATCACCGCCGGTTACCCCTTCTACTTCTCCGGGGTGATCAAGGGCTTCTCGCAGTTCTCGACCGGCATGGGCAACGCCGAGAAGAAGGGCGCGGCCGCCGCGACCCAGTACTTCGACGCCAACCAGATCTCCGGCATCGACTGCTCGAGCCCCTCGGCGATCACGTTCAACCTCGAGGCGCCGACGCCCGACTTCGCCTACCGGGTGACGCTGCCCGCGACGGCCCCGCTGCCCGCGGAGGCGGTCGCCGGCCACAACACCAACTACGGCTCGTTCTACGTCTCGACCGGGCCGTACATGATCGACGGCATCCAGAACGTGAACTTCAAGCTGCCCGCGAAGCAGCAGACGGCGCCGGTCGGCTACCAGATCGGCAAGTCGCTGGTCCTCGTGAAGAACCCCGACTGGAGCGCCGCGACCGACCCGCTGCGCAAGGCCTACGTGAACAAGATCGAGATCTCGATCGGCGGGGCGACCACCGACCTGTTCACACGGGTCCAGGCGAACCTGGTTGACTTCGTTGCCGACGCGGGGACGCCGCCGACGACGTTGCAGACCTTCCAGTCGCAGCTGCCGAAGCAGGTGAGCCCGACCTACGTCGAGCCCTCGCTCGGCTACATCTGGTTGAACCTCACGGTGCCGCCGTTCAACGACGTGCACGTGCGCCAGGCGGTCAACTGGATCATCGACAAGGCGGCCCAGCAGCGGATCGCCGGTGGGCCGAAGCTCGGCGGGGAGATCGCCACCCACATCCTGCCGCCGACCTTCCCCGGCTCGCTCGGGACGAGCTACAACCCCTACCCGAGCGCGGGCAACGCGGGCAACCTCGCGCAGGCGCAGGCGGCGATGAAGCTGTCCAAGACGTACGACCCGAAGGGCGACGGGAAGTGCGACGTGGCGGCCTGCAACAACGTGCTGTTCGTCGTGCCCCAGAACACGACGGCCTCGGCCTCGGCGCAGGCGATCCAGGCCGACCTCGCCAAGATCGGCATCAACCTGAAGATCAGCATCCTGACCTTCAGCGCCGCGATCGGCCTGATGACCACGCCGAAGCGGGCCGTCCCGATGGGGATCATCGGATGGGCGCAGGACTACGCCGACCCGATCACGTTCTTCAACCCCCTGTTCAACTCGACGAGCATCCTGCCGAACGGCAACAGCAACTACCCGCTGGTCGGCCTCACGCCGGCCATCGCGAAGCAGATCGGCGTCACGATCCCGCCCGGCACGGTGATCCCGAGCGTGGACAGCCAGCTGAAGCAGTGCATCTCGCTGGCTGGCCAGGCGCGCGTGACCTGCTGGAACAGCCTGGACAAGTACCTCACCGCCGACGTGGCGGCGTGGGTGCCGATCAACTGGCAGGACCAGACGTTCGTCTACTCCGCGCGCATCGCGAACTTCGGCTACTGCGACGCGCTGATCGAGCCTGCCCTCTCCGGCATCGCCCTCACCAAGCAGGCGATCGCCCAGGGATAGCGACGGCACGGTCGATGCCCTGAACGGCTGGGGGCCGCCTCGGGAGCGAGGCGGCCCCCTCGCCGTCTGGGGTGCGGGGAGGGAGGCAGCGTGTCCGATCCGGTCCAGCACATCGTCCTGTTCCGCTTCCCACGGGAGCTCTCGGCCGACGAGGAGGCGGAGTTCCTCGCACGGATCCGGGCCTTCCCGCGCGAGGTCGACATGGCGTTCCGGGCCCTTCGGGTGGGGCGGGACGTCAGCGGCCGCGCGGCGGGCTGGCGGTACGCCATGCTGCAGGAGTTCGACTCGGAGGCGGACCTGCGCGCCTACCAGGCGCACCCGGCCCACGGGGCGTTCGTCGCCTGGAACGCCGAGCGCGGCTGCGAGACGCTGGCCTTCGACTATCCGTTGACCGCGGAGACGGTGGTCGCCGGCGGCTGACCGGCGCATCGCGAGGAGGGATCCACCATGGCATCCATCGTTCGGCTCGAGGTGGAGGACGGGGTCGGGACCATCCGGCTCGACCGTCCGCCGATGAACGCGATCGACGGCGAGCTCGCCGCGGGGGTGCGGGCCGCCGCCCGGGAGGCCGCCGCCCGGGACGACGTCGGGGCCGTCGTGCTGTGGGGCGGCGAGCGGGCCTTCGCCGCCGGCGCCGACATCAAGATGATGCGCGGGCTCGACGCCGTGCAGGTCAAGCCCGTGATCACGAGCCTGCAGGAGTCCTTCGACGCCGTCGAGGAGCTGCCGAAGGTCGTGATCGCCGCGATCTCCGGGTACGCGCTCGGGGGCGGGCTGGAGCTCGCCCTCTGCGCCGACTTCCGCTTCGCGGCGGCCGGCGCCAAGGTCGGACAGCCGGAGATCGCGCTCGGGATCATCCCGGGGGCCGGAGGCACGCAGCGGCTGCCTCGGCTGATCGGCCCGTCCCGGGCGAAGGACCTGATCTACTCGGGGCGCCACGTCGGCGCCGAGGAGGCCGCGGCGATCGGCCTCGTCGACCGCGTGCTGCCCGACGCGGCCGCGACCTATGCGGCGGCCGTCGAGGAGGCCCGCCGGTATGCGGCCGGGCCGCGGGTCGCGCTGCGGGCGGCCAAGGTCGCGGTGAACTGGGGTGCGGCGGCCGACCTGCGGGCCGGCCTGGTCCTCGAGCGCGAGCTGTTCGCCGACCTGTTCGCGACGCGGGACCGGGCCGAGGGGATGGACGCCTTCCTCGAGAAGCGGCGCCCGGGGTTCGCCGGCGCGTGACGGAGACGCCGTTCCTCTTCCGCCGGGCGGGGCCGGCCGACCTCGACGCGGCGCTCGCGCTGTTCGCCGACCTCACGGCCTTGCAGCAGGATTGGCGGATCTTCGCGCCCCGTCCGTCGCTGATGGCGGAGACGGTGGACGCCTACCGGGCCGCCGCCGGGGACCCCGACTCCCTGCACCTCGTGGTCGAGGTCGAGGGGCAGGTGGTGGCGATGGGCCTCGCGCGCGTCGTGAGGCCATCGCGCGTGTCGGACGAGCGGGGCGTCGAGATCTCGAACGTGGTCGTCCGCGAGGAGCACCGGGGCCGGGGGGTCGCGCGTGCCGTGGTGGCCGAGCTGGTCGGGTTCGCCAGGGAGCGGGGGGTCGAGCGCGTCGTCGTCGAGGTCTTCACCGGCAACCGTGAGGCGATGGCCTTCTGGCAGGGCCTGGGGTTCGTCCCGCGGGTGGTCGAGCTCACGGCCCGGGTCGCCGACGTGCGGACGGGCCCGCCGCCGGGCGCGAGGGCCGTGCCGGGGGCCCTGCCCGAGCACGAGGAGCCGCCCCGCCCCCAGGCCCCGTGAGCGGGTGACGGGGTCGCCGTCGCGGCCGACCCCGTG